>NZ_VHJK01000001.1:0-300000 GCF_007004095.1 Erythrobacter insulae | reverse complement strand
CCGCTTGCGCATGCTGCCTGATCGGCTGCCCGCCGCCGTCGTGCGGCCCTTTAGGCTGCGGGATGATATCGCAGGATTACGGTGAGCTGTGCAGTGGATTGATTCTTGAGACAGGCGGGCAGGGTGCCTTCTTTGCGTGCTTTTGCGCAGGCGGTACCAGGACATTGGAACCGCTCGGCGTCGGCGCGGGCTCTGGCCAGGATCGCTGACGGTACATCTCCATCTGCGCATACGGCATCGGCCTCTCCCAGAAGCCGTGCCTGTTTGATTGTCAGATCATCGGGATCGGCGCTTGAAAGGACAAATTCGGCTGTTCGCGCTGAAGGTTTTGGTGCGCAATGCGCCGCCCATTCCTGCACTTTTGCATGGGCATTCGGGTCGAGCGGATCGAGCACCCCGCCTTCACCCAGCGCGTGATCCAACGCTTTGCGCCGATCGGAGCCTGCGGGATAATTCTTACGCAGGGCCGGGCGCGCAGCAAACAGAGCGTTTGCCAGCTTACCAAGAGTATCGGGTAAAATCCGCTCCAGACGAAGCCGGATATGCTTGGCGAGCCCCGCCGACGCTCCGCCTGTCCCGACTGCGATTAATAACGGATTGCGGTCCAGAATGCTCGGCGTGGTGAAATCGCACAGCTCCGGGCGATCAACCACGTTCACCAGCATACCAGCGCACCGCAGGTTAATGGCGGCCACTTCGCACGCTTTGGGATCATCATAGGCAATGAAGGCGATCCGCACGCCTTCATCGATGGCGCGCTGCACATCATCGACAATCACGCCGCCCGCGCGCGCAACCAACCGCCGTTTGGGTTCAGCAGCCTCGCCTTCGCCCAAAACCAGAATCTGACTTCCGGCGATCTGGTGGAACAGCGGCAGGCTTCCCAATTCTGGGCTGCCCGGTGTCATGCCAGCCAGTCCGGCACCCGCTCTGCGTCCATAATTGAACCAGCGTCAATACGGTCTGCAACAACCGCAAAGGCATCGCCATCGACCAGCACTTCGGCAACGAAACCGCGCGAATTATAACTTGATGCCATCGTCGCGCCATAGGCGCCCGCAGTGCGAAAGACCGCAAGATCGCCGCTTTGCAGCGCGTCACATTCGCGGCCCATCGCAAACGTATCGCCGGTTTCGCAAATCGGGCCGACAATATTGGCGGTCATATCAGCGCCGCTTGGCTCAACCGCCTCAAAATGGTGATACGCTCCGTAAAGCGCGGGCCGGGCCAGATCGTTCATCGCCGCATCGACAATCACAAAGGGGTGATTGAGCCCGCGTTTCACCCGCACCACGCGGGTCAACAAAACGCCCGCATTGCCCGCGATCACGCGTCCCGGTTCAAAGATCAGCGATACGCCCCAATCTTTTGTCACTCGCGCTACCATCGCGCCATATTCGGCCGGGGCGGGTAGCACTTCGCCTTTGCGATAGGGCACACCAAGACCGCCGCCCAGATCGACATGCGTGATGGTGTGACCCGCTCCGCGAAGCGATTTTACCAGCGCGCCCAATTTTTCAAACGCATTTTCCAGCGGGGCAATCTCTGCCAACTGGCTGCCGATATGCACTGCGACACCGCGCAGGTTCACGCTTGGCTTGGCGGCGAGTTTGCCGAAAATCTGCCCGGCCTGATCGATGGGTACGCCAAATTTGTTGTCGGCTTTGCCAGTTGAAATCTTGTCATGCGTGCCTGCATCAACATCGGGATTGATCCGCAGCGCGCATTGCGCGGTGAGGCCCATCTCCGCAGCGATCTCGGCGAGCTCCAGCCCTTCCTCTTCGCTTTCAATGTTGAACTGGCCAATGCCTGCCTCCAGCCCCGCGGCGAGTTCTGCGGCGGTTTTACCAACCCCGGAGAAGACTATTTTTTCCGGGGCAATACCGGCGGCCAGCGCGCGGCGCATTTCGCCAACAGATACGCAATCTGCGCCGTAACCCTGTTTTTGCAGGACTTTGAGCACCGAAAGGTTCGGGTTGGCCTTTACCGCAAAGGCGATCAGTTTGTCAGGCACATCGCCGAGCGCTTCGCGAAAAACGCGGGCATGGCGCTCCAGTGTGGCGCGCGAATAGACATAGACGGGCGTGCCGACAGCTTCCGCGATACGCGGCAGCGGTACATCTTCGGCGTGCATCACGCCGTTCTTGATTGCGAAATGATCCATCAGCTTTTGTGCTTATTCCGGAGGAAGGTCAAAGGGGTCATCGCCGCGATCCTCGGATCTGCGGCGCAATTCCACACTGCGCTCGGGCGCAGCCAGCGTGTCGAGTTTGAGAAGTTCATCGGTTGTCGGCTGCGCAGCCGCGCCATAGGGGGCGGGGGGCAGGCTTGCGCCTTCAGGCGCCGCAAGCGGCGCGCGGGTACCGCAAGCGGCCAGCGTGACGCCCAATCCCAGACTTAGAACAATCCGTATCATCATCAATCCATACCCAACTGTTCGCGCGCACGCTTCACTTGGTTACGTACCTGAGCGGGAGCGGTTCCGCCATAACTTGATCGCGCCGCAACCGAAGCATCGACGCTGAGCGCGTCGAACACCCGCGCATCAATGCGCGCATCAATGGCTGTGAGGTCGCGCAAAGGCAATTCGTCGAGCGCAACGCCGCGCGATTCGGCCAGTTTTACAGCTGCACCGGTGATGTGATGCGCCTCTCGGAATGGAATATCCGCTGCGGTCACCAGCCAATCGGCCAGATCGGTTGCCGTGGCATAGCCAAGCTCGGCGGCTTCGCGCATTCGGTCGGTCTTAAACGTGCTGTCTGCAACCATGCCGGTCATTGCCGCGATGCTGAGCGCCATCAGGCCCGCGGCCTCGAAGACCGGCGGCTTATCGTCCTGCATATCCTTGGAATAGGCCAGCGGCAGGCCCTTCATCGTGATCATCAAAGCGGTTTGGCATCCGATCACACGCCCCGCATGGCCGCGCACCAGCTCGGCGGCATCGGGGTTTTTCTTTTGCGGCATGATAGAGCTGCCAGTGGACAGCGTATCGGGCATGCGCACAAAACCATAAGGCTGGCTGGCCCAGATAATCATTTCCTCGGCGAGCCGCGAGAGATGCAGCGCGCAGGTGCTGGCCGCGTAAAGGTAATCGAGCGCAAAATCACGGTCCGATACCGCATCGAGCGAATTGGCGGTTGGCCGGTCAAAGCCCAGCGCCTCTGCTGTCATATCGCGGTCAATCGGAAAGCCTGTGCCCGCCAGAGCTGCGCTGCCCAGCGGGCTTTCATTAAGCCGTATGCGCGCATCGGCAATGCGCGAACGGTCGCGGCGGATCATTTCGTAATAGGCCAGCAGATGGTGACCAAGGGTCACCGGCTGAGCGGTTTGCAGATGGGTAAAGCCGGGCATGATGGTTTCGGCATGTTCTTGCGCACGGGTGACCAGCGCGCGCTGCAATGCGGCAAGTCCTGCGTCCATATCATCAAGCGCCTCGCGCACCCAAAGCCGGAAATCTGTCGCTACCTGATCGTTGCGGCTGCGCGCGGTGTGAAGGCGTCCTGCGACAGGGCCAACAATCTCGGCCAGTCGGGCCTCGGTGGTCATATGAATGTCTTCGAGGTCCCAGTCCTCCGGCACGCCATCTTTCTCATATTCTGCCGCAACCTGAGCAAGACCGTCCTGGATCGTTTTGGCGTCGGCATCGCTCACTATGCCTTGTTTCGCCAGCATCGCCGCATGAGCGAGGCTTCCGGCGATATCCTGACGCCAGAGCGCTTTATCGAACGGGATCGAGGCATTGATTTCGCGCATGATCGCGCTAGGCCCTTCTGCGAACCGGCCGCCCCACATGGTGTTGGATTGCGGGCTGGTCGTGTTGGAGGTGTCGCTCATGATCCGGTCTTTGCTCATTCTTGCCGCGTCGGCGTTTACTCTTGCTGCGTGCGATAGTGCGAGCGAGACAGCGACGCAACGGGCTGAGGACACGATTGGCCCGAGCTACACCCCGCCGCCCCCGGCTTTGCCCGGACAAATTGTGCGCTTTAAAGCCGGGACCCAGCTTCCGCCGCTTACCGTTATGGACCCCGATGGCGCACAATTGAGCCTCGCCGACTTAAAAGGCACGCCGGTGCTGCTTAATCTATGGGCGACATGGTGCGCGCCATGCGTGATCGAAATGCCGACGCTGAATGCATTGGCCAGCGAGCTTGAAGGCGAGGTTAAAGTTCTCACCATAAGTCAGGATGTGCGCGGCGCAGAAGTGGTCGCGCCGTTTTTCGCAAGCCGCGACTTTGCCAATCTGGAACAATGGCTGGATCCGGACGCACAGCTTAATCAGGCCCTGAATGAAGAAGGCTTAATGCCGGTTACGATTCTGTTCGATGCCGAAGGCAAGGAATTGCTGCGGGTCGCGGGCGGTTATGAATGGGATTCAGAAGAAGCCATCGCCGCGATCAGGGAAGCATTGACGCCCGAAGGCGGTGATTGATCCATTGCGATGTCAGGAAACGTGGTGGGCGATGACAGGCTCGAACTGCCGACCCTCTCGGTGTAAACGAGATGCTCTACCAACTGAGCTAATCGCCCCACGTTGAGTCGCTTATAATCAAGCGAGAGAGCGCTATCTAGCGGCAAAAAGTGCAAAATCAATCGCTGATGTGGTGGAAAATGCACTTCGTGGGTAAAGGCGGTGCATATGAGCAACCCAAATCTCCTCGTTCTGGCCACTGGCGGCACCATTGCGGGCTCCGCCGATTCGGCGACGCGGCACGATTATCGGCCCGGACAAATCGGCATTGATGATTTTCTGGCTCGAATCGAAGAATTGGGGATTCCGGCCAATCTGACCGGCAAACAAATCGCCAATATCGGTTCGGAAAACATGACGCCTGCCATCTGGCGCGATCTGCACCGGGCAGCGGTAACGGCAATTGGTGATCCGGTATGCGATGGAATCATCATCACTCACGGCACCGACACGGTCGAGGAAACCGCATTTGTGCTCGATGTGACGCTGCCTACGAGCAAACCTGTGGTGCTGGTTGGCGCGATGCGTCCGGCTACGGCTGTGGGATATGATGGTTTGCGCAATTTTGCGAATGCCATGCGGGTCGCAAGCGATCCCGACGCGGCGGGCCGCGGTGTGCTCGTTGTGATGGGGGACCGGGTGTTTGCGGCGCGCGATATTCGCAAAAATCGCACGCGCGGCACCGATGCTTTTGCAGGATTTCCGCGCGATGCGGTCGGACTTGTCACGCCAAGCGCACTCGATTGGTTTGGCGCGCCGTGGAGAATGGACGAAACCGCGCGATTCGATTTCAGTGCTGACCTGCCCGATGTCCCGGTGCTGTTCATCCATGCTGGCATCACGCCTGAATATGTCGACCGGTTGGTGACAACAGAGACGCGCGGGATCATCGTGTGCGGTGTGGGGGAGGGCAATATGCCCGATAGCGTTCGCGAGCGTTTGATAAGGCTCGCCCAAGGCGGGCTTCGCGTTGTCCGGGCGAGCCGTCTGGGCGAAGGTCTGGTCGATCGCGAGCCAGAGGATGACGCAAACGGCTTTGTCGCTGCGCGCGCGCTCAATCCGGCAAAGGCGCGCATATTGTTGCAATTGTTGATCGCGGCGGGAATTTCCGATCCCGCCGCGATCCAATCAGAGTTTGATAGAAGGTAGTTTTCCCTACGCACGCCGTCCGGCGCGCCACATCCTCGCTATCGCGATCAAAGATCGCCTGCGAACACTCATGTCAATTACCCCCAAGGCGTGACGAGGTATTTCTCGCCCGTTTTCATCTGCCGATAATCTGTGATCGCTTCCTTGGTCAGCATACCTTCGAGATCGACTTTCGCTTTGTAGCTTGAGGCAAAGGTCGTGCCGAGGTTCTGTTGAACGCGGGCACGCATTTTCCCGACTGTTTCCATGCCGGCCTTGGCGAGGAAAGGGGTGAGTAGCCAACCCGAAACGGTCCATTGCAGACCGTAAGACGGGGTTAGAATGGTCGGGTTCTGGAGATCCAGACGGCCATATTGATACATTTTCTTGTCTTGGTTTGAGCCATAGCGCGAATATTCGCTCATCTGTTTGACCGCGACCTGCTCCATCGCTTTTAGGACGTGATCGGTGTTCTGACCGCCGCCAATCGGATCAAAGCCGAGAAACGCACCGGTTTCGGCAATCGCTTCGCGTAGTTTGCTCATGTAATCATCGTCAGAAGAGTTCACGACATATTTGGCGCCTTGGCTTTTCAGCAGATCGACATGCTCCTGGCGGCGCACAATATTGACCAGCTTCATGCCGTCTTCGATGCAGATTTTGTTGAGCATCTGGCCAAGGTTGGATGCCGCCGCGAGATGCACGATCGCATCATGGCCTTCCATCTTGGCGGTTTCGACAAAGCCGAGCGCGGTCATCGGGTTCACAAAACTGGATGCGCCTGCTTCGGCGCTGTGATCACCCAGCGGCAGGCACATCATCGCGTCTGCAATGGCATATTGGCTGAAAGCGTTGCCCGGTACGCAGGCGACACGTTGGCCCATCAGAGCCTTTGCCATGTCGCTGTCACCTGTGGCCACAACAGTGCCTGCGCCTTCGTTACCGGCTGGCAGGCGTTGACCATGGCGGCTTCTCTGGCCGGAAAGGAACGGTTCGGGCATCTGCGCCACGACTTTGCCTTCCGAATATTCGGCATTTTCAAAGTCGGCGGCGCTGGTCAGGATCGCGAGATCAGATGGGTTGATCGGCGCGGCTTCCATTTTGACCAGCACTTGATTGCCGGTGGGATCGGGGAACTTCTCTTCGCTCACCTCAAGCGTGAGCTGGCCATCGGCCGTGAGCGTGGTGAAAAGTTGTTTGCCGGTAGTGGTCATTATCCGTCTCCTAAAATTGTGTTGCCGCCGAGCTAGGGCACGGCGCCTTGCATTGCTAGGGTAACGTTAGGTCAAGTGCGGCGCGCTTTTCCGTTTTATGGATAGATTGCCTCGACAAAATAGAGCCCATAGGGCGGAGCGTTCAGGCCCAAAGCTTGCCGATCGCGCGCTTCCAGGGCTTCGGCAATTTGCTCTTCGCGCCATGTGCCTTGGCCCACCAGTCGCAGGCAACCAACCATCGATCTGACTTGATGATGCAGGAAACTGCGCGCCGCGACCCGGCAATGGATTTCAGGACCAAACAGGCCATCGACCTGTTCAACATCAAGCCGGTCCAACGTCTTTACGGGATCTTTTGCCTGACACATTGTAGACCGGAACGTGGTGAAGTCATGGAGCCCGATCAGCGATTGTGCGGCGCGGTGCATCGCATCAACGTCCAGCTCCGGTGCGACCTGCCAAACGCGGTTTTTCGCCAAGGCAAGCGGTGCCCGCCGGTTTACGATGCGGTACAGATACCGGCGTCCGATGCACGAAAAGCGCGAATGCCAGTCGTCATCCACAATCTCGCAATGGTTCACACCAATGGGATTGGGCCGCAAATGCGCATTCACAGCCTCCATCAGGCGGAACGGGGTCAGGTCTTTTTCAATATCGACATGGCTGACCATCGCGATCGCGTGAACGCCTGCATCCGTGCGCCCGGATGAGTGCATTGTGACCTGTTCACCCGTCACCTTGAACAGCGCCTCCTCCATCGCCTGTTGCACGCTCGGCCCATGCTTTTGCCGCTGGAGCCCCTGAAACGGGGTGCCATCAAATTCATATGTCAGCGCGTAGCGGGTCATGGTCCAGAGTTCACAAGGATGCCGAGTGGAGGTTTCTTGGAGGTGCAAGGCACAATTGGATTGAGTGTTGGCTCTAAATCCATGTTTGAGAAATTAAGATCGACTACTTCGTCCATCTCAAGCTTTTCGAGATCAACTAAATATGTGTAGGTCCGGCTGGGAGCAACCTCGATGACCGCGAGGCGCCCTTCAAACCACCCCATTTTGCAATTCGCGTTCGCGAGAGTGCAATCCCGATTGGCAATGTTGTCAAAGCTGTCGTATCTCCAGACTTTTCCATCAAGCACCAAGAAATCATAGAGTACAGAAACCGCTCCTTGGTCGTCCTCACAGCTGATTAGCTGATCCAGAACGGGATCGGCGATTGTTTCGGCAATATCTGCTGGTTTGACAATGGGGACCGGATCAGTTCGCGGGGGCAAGGGAGGCTCTGGCTCCACCGAGCATGAATTGAGTTGATAGGTAAAGAACCCTATCGAGGCCACCGCAACGCAAAGGGCAAAGACAGGTTGCCTGCTCATGATAGAACCGTGCTCGGTTCGACCGGTCGCCCACGCAGAAAGTCCTGCGTATCCATCGCAGGCTTGCCAGCGCGCTGCAGGCGCAGGGGGCGGATTGCACCAGTGCCGCAAGCGATAGTGAGCGCTTCATCGAGGATAGTTCCGGAATCGCCCGTTTGATCCACTTCTTTTGCACGCAACAACTTGATCCGCTCGCCTTCCAGTTCGAACCATGCACCCGGAAACGGGGCGAGGCCTTGTACGTGGCGCACCAGTTCGCTTGCGCTACGCGACCAATCGATCCGCGCTTCGGCTTTGGCGATCTTGGGCGCGTATGTGGTGTCTCCGTCATCTTGAGGTTGCGCGTCGTAACTGTCGAGATCAGCCAGCACTTCCACCATCGCGCCCGCACCAAGTTCGGCAAGTTCGGCGGTAAGATCACCCGTTGTCTTGTCTGCAATCGGTGTGCGGACAATATGCAGCATCGGGCCGGTGTCCAGCCCTGCTTCCATCTGCATGATGGTAACGCCGGTTTCCTCGTCTCCTGCCATAATTGCGCGGTGGATCGGTGCCGCTCCGCGCCAGCGCGGCAGAATCGAGGCGTGGATATTCAAGCAGCCATGCGTTGGCGCATCCAGCACCGCTTGCGGCAGGATCAGTCCATAGGCCGCGACAACCGCAACATCGGCATTCAGCGCGGCGAATTCGGCCTGCGCCGCTTCATCGCGCAAGCTTTTGGGTGATCGAACCGGGATGCCAAGCGCCTCCGCCTTGGCCTGAACCGGGGAAGGGCGCAGCTTCTTGCCCCGACCCGCCGGACGCGGCGGCTGGGTGTACACGCAAACGATTTCATGCCCCGCTTCGTGCAGCGCGACGAGCGCAGGCACAGCAAAATCGGGCGTCCCCATGAAAGCTATTTTCATTTTTGGGCGCATAACGCGGTGCCTTGGCCTTTCTCGAACATCGCCAAGCCCCTATCTCTACCCCCATGGCATCGCAAGAGATCGAAGCGCTTTCAGGCGTATTGGCCCGTTTGCCGGGGCTGGGGCCGCGCAGTGCGCGGCGGGCAGTGCTGTGGCTGGTGAAAAACCGCGAACAGGCTCTGCCTGCTTTGCTGGAGGCGCTGGATGCGGTGTCGGAGACGCTGGTCGAATGCCAGACATGCGGCAATGTCGATACCAGCGACCCGTGCGGGATCTGCGCCGATTACAAGCGTGATGCAAAATCGCTGTGCGTGGTCGAAGACGTGGCCGATGTGTGGGCATTGGACCGTGCGCGCCTGTTCCAAGGGCGCTATCACGTATTGGGCGGAAAATTGTCCGCGCTTGACGGGATCGGTCCAGAAGATCTCAACATCGCCAGCCTGCTCGATCGTGTTTCAGGCGGTGAGGTTGATGAGGTTGTGCTCGCCATGAATGCCACACTCGAAGGGCAAACGACCGCGCATTACCTTGCCGAGCGGTTGGAGCCGTACAATTTGCGGATCACGCAGCTGGCCCACGGCCTGCCTGTGGGCGGAGAGTTGGATTATCTCGACGAGGGTACATTGGCGCAGGCATTAAGAGCGCGGCGACCCGTCACCTGAACTGATTACGCAAATCGAACTGTTCTGCTTGCGAGCGGGCGCGGCACGCACTAAATTGCGCCTATGGCTATTCGCGAAATCCTTGAAGTGCCGGATCCCCGGCTCAAAACCGTGTCCGTCCCCGTCGAAGCAGACGAGTTTAACGACGATCTCAAAACGCTCGTCGAGGACATGTTTGAAACCATGTATGATGCGCCGGGCATTGGCCTTGCCGCCATTCAGGTTGGCGTGCCCAAACGGGTATTGGTGATCGATCTGCAACCCGACGATCCCGACGCGGAACCGGTCGAGTGTGACCATGACGGGCACAAGCACACGCACCCCGCGACCAAGAAAGAGCCGCGCACCTTCATTAATCCGGTTATTGTCGATCCGGCAGACGAGCTTTCAACCTATCAGGAAGGCTGCTTGTCCGTGCCTGAGATTTACGCGGACGTAGATCGCCCCGCGACCTGCACCGTCAAGTATCAGGATCTGAACGGCAACCATCACGAGGAAAGCCTCGAAGGGTTGCTCGCGACCTGCCTGCAGCACGAGATGGACCACCTCGAAGGCATTCTTTTCATCGACCACCTCTCGCGTTTGAAGCGCGGCATGGCTTTGAAGAAGCTGAAGAAGATCCGTCAATTGGCGTGATGGTTTGCGCAGAGCATCTGCGCTGCGATGCCATTGAATAGGCTTGGGCGGGCGGCCACTCTTGCGGTTTTCAATGCGAGCCGGCTTGTTCTGGCCAGTTTGAATTACATTGTTGTGCATCAAGTTGTTCTTGGCTCTGGCGTTCCCTGTCCGTTCCGCCTAGATTGCAGCGATGGACTCGACACTTCTCAGCATTCTCGCGCTTGTTCTTGGTCTCATTGTTGGCGGCGTAGCGGCATGGTTTTTTGCCTCACGCCCTGCATCGGATTTGCGCGAGCGGCTTGGCGTGCGCGAGGGCGAGTTTAAGACCGCGATTGCCGAACTGGGCGAAGCTAAGGTCGATCTGTCGGCTGCGCAGGAACGCGCGAGCCGCGCTGATGCGCTCGCGGTTGAATTGCAACAGGCGCAGCAGGCCAGGGCCGCTTTGTCCGAACGCCTCGCTGCAATCGAAAGCACCGCGCAAGAGCGCGAAAAAGCGTTTGAGGAGCAGAAACGGCTTCTGATCGAGTCTCGCGAAGAAATGCTCACTCAGTTCAAGGCGACCGGGTCCGAAGTGCTCAAGGCCAATCAGGAAGAATTCCTGAAACGCGCCGAGGAACGTTTTAAACAGTCGGAGGAAACCGGCGAACAGAAGATCAAGGCGCTGCTCAATCCAGTCGGCGAGCGGTTGGAGAAATACGAAAAACAGGTCGAAACGCTCGAAAAACAGCGTGTTGATGCATTTGGCCAGCTCGGCGGCCTGATCCAGTCCATGCGCGAAGGGCAGGAAGAAGTCCGGCGCGAAGCGCAGCGGCTCGGCAATTCGCTGACCAATGCACCCAAGGCGCGCGGACGCTGGGGCGAGCGGGCTTTGCAAAACCTGCTCGAGCAATGCGGGCTGGCCCAGCACACCGATTTTATGATGGAACATTCGGTCGATACCGAGGAAGGGCGCCTGCGCCCCGATGCGATCATCAATGTGCCGGGCCAGAAAAAGCTCGTTATCGATTCCAAAGTTTCCCTCAATGCGTATCAGGCGGCGTTTGAGGCAGAGGATGACGATACGCGCGATTTTCAGTTGAAAGCGCACGCCAAATCCATGCGCAACCACGTGCAGACGCTCGGCGCGAAAAGCTATCAGAGCCAGTTTGAAGAAGCGCCCGATTATGTGATCATGTTCATTCCCGGTGAGCATTTTGTCACCGCCGCTTTAGACGCCGATCCGACTTTGTGGGATTTCGCGTTTGAACGCCGCGTCTTGCTGGCAACGCCGACCAATCTTGTCGCCATCGCACGCACGGTCGCGCAGGTCTGGCGGCAGGATGGACTTGCCAACGACGCACGGGAAATCGGCCAGATGGGCGCAGAGCTTTACGGGCGTCTGCGCACCGCCGCTGAACATCTCAAAAGAATGGGCGGCGGGCTGGATAGCGCGGTCAAAAACTACAACAAATTCGTCGGCAGTTTTGAACGCAATGTATTGTCATCTGGCAAGCGTTTGGCGGACAAAGGCATCGAAATCGGCAAGGCCGAGATTGAAGAAGTACCGCTTGTGGAAAGCACACCAAACTATAACGCCGCAGACGCTGATGAAGCCGATGCGCCCGAGGAAACCAAAGCGCTCGGGCGGGACGCGGCTGAGTAGGCCGCTCCGGCGCTTTTCTAAACGCCTTGCACTGCCCTTTGCGCATTGACCTCTGCGCACTGGCCTCTGCGCACCGCCGTCACGCCTGGTGCTCTCTCCGATCGTCAGCCGCCGCGCGCCCGGTCGAGCGCCCGTTCCATTTGCGGCCGGGCACTGGCCCAGGCATAATCGTGGCAATATCGGCGCATTCTCAGGTTACCGACATTTGAGCAGACCCTCCGCACGGCTGAGGCAACTCGGTCTTCCATCTTGTCCGCATCGCGGGGCTTTGAAAGGTCGAGGTCATCGATATTCACCGCTCGGCTGACTGGTTCAAAGCCTCTGGGAATTTCCAGCTTTCCGGTGACGACGATTTCGTCATCCTGCGCGATGGCAGGGTCCGCCAAGAGCAGAACACCTGCCACAGCAATAAACGGTAATGTCAGTGTGCGAAGCATGGTCATGATCAATCCTTTGCTGACTGCCCTCGGACTTTGCCTCCCACACCGAGGTGTATTTTTGGAATCGTGCGCGCACGTTTGTCCGGCCCGGCTGATGCCGCAGTCCGCTGGGCAAATCGCAAGCGCAGCCCTGTATTGATGCTCCGGATCGCTGTTCCGGGTCATACGTATTGCTACGCAGGACGGCGCCTGACGCCGAAACCTAGCTCTTTTCGAGTCCAGCCAACACTTCATAAGCCAGCACTGCGCCAGCTACGGCCGCGTTCAGGCTGTCCGCGCGCCCGCGCATGGGCATGGTTACGCGCAGGTCGCATTCGGCTTCGTAAGATTCCGGCAGGCCTTGGGATTCGTTGCCGACAAGGATGAAGCATGGCGCCGCGTACGGAGCTCCGCGATAAGGCACAGCGTCGCGCAGGCTTGCGGCGACCAATTGGCCAGACCCGCTGCGCAGCCATGCCGTGAACTCATCCCACCGTGCCTGCGCCAAGGATTGGGTAAACACTGCGCCCATGCTCGCGCGCACGGCCTCGGCGCTGAATGGATCGGCGCAATCGTCAATCAGGATCAAACCGCCAGCGCCCACTGCATCGCCGGTGCGCAGCATCGTGCCAAGATTGCCCGGATCGCGCAGCGCCTGTGCGACCAGCCAAATTGGCGCGGCGTCCCGGTCTAACTGATCCAGTCCGGTATCCCATTCATCGAATACGCCGACGACGCTTTGCGCGTTCGATTTGCCGGTGATCTTGGTGAGAATATCGGGCGTGGTTTCGATGATTTCGCCCCCTGCTGCGATCACGTCTGCTTCCAGCCTGTCAATCAGTGGATGCGCGTCCCGATTTTCGGCCATCACAACCTGCCGCGGCAAGTGGCCACTCTCTCGCGCATCCTCCAGCAGCCGCAATCCCTCGACCAGAAACTGGCCTGAGCGTTTGCGGTGTTTTTTATCGCGCAGGGACCGCAGGTATTTGACGGTCGGGTTTGAAAATCCGGTGATCTGTTTGCGCATGACGTGGCCGGGTTATTCTTCGCCGAATCCGTCCTCGATCAGCCCCGCCAGATCGACGAGCACGCCGTCTGCATTCTCGCCCGAGACAATCACATCCACGCAATCGCCCTTTGCCGCGCCTAACATCATTAACCCCAGGATTGATCCGCCTGCGGCTTCATTCGCGTCCTTTGCCACGCGGACTGAAATCGTGCCGGGCAAAGCGGCCACTGCGCCCACAAATTTGGCGCTCGCACGGGCATGGAGCCCGCGTTTGTTGACGATGGTTACCGTTTTGCGCACTTCGCTCATTGCCCGCTCACCCTTTTGCCGCCGCCGGTTCCGCATTGTCGCCAAGCAGTTCGCTGGCGACTGTAATGTAATTGCGACCGGCATGTTGCCCCGCTTCAACCGCTTCGATGACGTTCATTTTCTTACGCGCACCGGCAAGACGGATGAGCATTGGCAGATTGATCCCCGCGATCACTTCAACCCGGCCAGCATCCAACAGCGATATTGCGAGATTGGACGGCGTGCCGCCAAACAGATCGGTCAGGATAATTACGCCGCTTCCGCTGTCGACATTTTCAATCGCAGCGGCGATTTCATCGCGGCGCCGCTCCATATCATCATTGGGTCCGATACAAACCGTCGCGACATTGGCCTGTGTGCCGACGACATGCTCCATCGCTTCGACAAATTGTTCCGCCAGGCGGCCGTGGGTGACCAGGATCAAACCAATCATGAAGGGGAGTGTCCGTTAGTTACCTTGACGCTTGCCGCGTTCGATTTCGTCAGCGGCGCGCGAGCCCAAATTGCGATGGCGGACAGTGGGCGAAAATCCCGCATCGCGCAAGCCTTGGGCCATGCTCTCTGCCGTGAAGACAGAGCGGTGCCGCCCGCCGGTGCAGCCAAAGGCGATATGGACATAGGATTTACCTTGCGCCTGATACCGCGGCAACAGCGTTAGAAGCAGATCGTGAATTTGATTGAAGGCGGCTGAAAAGGCGGGGTCTTTTTGAATATGCTCGCCCACCGGCGCATCCTGCCCTGTCAATTCGCGCAGACCGTCAATCCAGTGTGGATTGTCGAGAAAACGCATGTCGAAAACCAGATCGGCGAGCGGCGGCATTCCGCGGGCAAAACCAAAGCTGGAGACAGTCAGCGTCATCGCCCCTGTTTCATTATGTTCAAACAGATCGCGGACGTGGCCTTGCAGATCATTGGCTGAAAGTTCGCTGGTGTCGATGACGATATCGGCCCAGCGGCGCAGCGGTTCGAGCAATTCGCGTTCAGCTCCGATCCCTTCGAGCAAGGGGCGCCCATGGGTCATCGGATGGCGGCGGCGGGTTTCGTTATAGCGCCGCTCAAGCTCGGCGTCGGCGCAGTCGATAAACATGAAGCTGACTGAAAGATCATCACGGCCTGTCAGGCTTTTAAGCATGTCGATGATGTCGGACGGGACAAAGCCGCGGGTGCGCGAATCAAATCCGATGGCTAAAGGCCGGCGTTGATGATCAAGCGCCTGATGCGATGTGGCGACCAGACGATTCAGCAGGCGGACCGGGAAATTGTCGATTGTTTCCCAGCCGAGATCTTCGAGCACATCAAGCGCTGTGGATTTTCCGGCGCCTGAAAGCCCTGTGACCAGCAATATGCGCTGCGGCTCTATTGCAGATGAAGAAGACTCGGAAGGGCTGTCGCTGGTCATATGGCCTTATTCGCGTGGAACGCGCCGATTGCAAAGGGCCTTTTGCGCAGCGCCCCGCTGTGTCTCTCAATCGAACACCAATCCATGTTTTGCCAGCGCCCATTCTGCGCGAACAGCCGGCGCGATATTTCCGGGTTCAAATCCCAGAACTGGAATTGAAATGCCCATGATTTCGCGCGCTGGCACGGATAGGGGCAAGCGTTCGCTTGGCGTATCCAAAGACAGTATGATCGCAACCGGAGCCGCCTTTGCGACCGGCAAAGTGACGAGGCCGACGCCGCGCAGCTCGATCAATCCGGTGATATTGGCAGGGGGGCTGGCGACCAGCCTATCGCCGAGGCGTTCCAGCGTGACGCCGTCATCCCCGATCAATCCCGCTCCGCGATCTATCAACGCAAGCGCGAGAGAGGACTTACCCGATCCCGGAGCGCCTTCAATTACCATGGTGCGTCCGCTGATCACGACCGCGCTTGCTTGCATCAAAAGTGGGCCGGGCCGGTTCATGCAGCGGGCAGATTAAGCCGCAAACACGCGCCTTGCTGGCCGTCCGGGCGTGCATCTGCGACCAGTGAGCCATCGTGGGCTTCGGCAATGGCGCGCGCAATGGCCAACCCAAGCCCGGAATGATTGCCGAAATCCTCGCGTTCCGGGCGGACGGAGTGAAAGCGTTTGAAAACTTTTTCCCGCGATCCTTGGGGAATACCCGGGCCGGAATCGCAGACGGTCAAAGTGACGCAGGTGCCATCATTGTCGACTGTCACTTCGATCGGGGCTTCGGGCGGTGAGAATGAGACGGCGTTGTCCAGCAGGTTTTCAACCACACGCTCCAAACGCGTACCAACGCCAACGACATTGGCGGCAAAGCCAAGCGTCTTCAATTCAATCCGGTGGTTCTGGTTTTCTGCGCGATATTCTCTGCTGCCGATAATCGCCCTTACAAGATCGGCCATATTGATGTTTTCGCGGGTCGCGCGTGACATTTCCGCGTCGATCCGGCTTGCATCGGATATTTCACTTACAAGGCGATCAATGCGCCGCACATCATGCGTGGCGATCTGTTCAAGCTTCCGGCGGGTTTCGGCGTCTTCGACCTTGGGCAGAGATTCCACGGCGCTGCGTAAGCTGGCCAACGGGTTTTTAATCTCATGCGCGACATCGGCGGCGAAGCTGTCAACCGCGTCAATCCGTTGACGCAAAGCGCCGGTCATATCGGATACGGCGCGGGCCAGCAGGCCGATTTCATCGCTGCGTTCTGGCAAACGCGGAACTTCCACCTCGCGTTCGCGGCCTTGGCGCACTCTCACCGCTGCGCTGGATAATTGGCGCAGCGGCGTGACGATGGTCCGCGCAAGGTACAATGACAGCATGGCCGACGCGAACAGCACCAGCAGGACGGCTGTGACCAGTGTGGTGCGGGCAGAGCGCACGGTGGCCGTGATGTCCACAGCATTGCGCACCGTAAGCAGCGCCGCACCGTTCAGCCCGACCGGCGCGGCTGCGGTGATTACAGGGGTGCCATCCACCCAGTCATACAGGGTAATCTGGCTGACCCCCTGTTCGCGCGCGGCGATCAGTTCGGGCCAGGCATCGGCAGTCTGTCCTTCAGGCTCGACAAAATCGGTGACCGGTTCCGCGCTGACAATGGCGTCTACCGTATGGTCAAGCCATCTGGCGAAACGCTGATCCCAGCTGTCATCGCTGATATCGTTGAATTCAAATGCCGGTTCATCAAGCGCGAAACTGTCTGCCCATAACAGGCCCTCGGCATCAAACATGCGCAGCCGCATGCCCTGTTCCTTGCCGATCTGGACCAGCAGCGCCTCTTGGCGCTCGCGGGTCGCACCGGCAAGCGCTTCGGCTGTGATCTGAGCTTCGATCCGGGCGAGTTTGAACCGTTCATTGATCAACTGCGTGCGATAGGAATCGATATAGAACAACCCGCCGCCCAGCAGCGCGAGCGGCAGGATATTCACCACCAGAATGCGCGCCGTTAACGAAAGCCGCCCGGTTATGCTGAGCGTTTCCTTCGGTTTTAACAGCAGGGCATCTTCGCTGATATCTGGCGTAATATCATCAGCCATCGTTGAAACTGTATCCGGCACCGTAGAGCGTTTCGATTGAGGAAAATTCGCGGTCCACGCTGCGGAACTTGCGTCTCATGCGTTTGATATGGCTGTCGACTGTGCGATCATCGACAAAGATATCATCGGGATAGGCGGCATCCATCAACTGGTTGCGGCTTTTGATTACACCCGGCCGCGCGGCAAGGGCTTCCAGGATCAGAAATTCTGTGACTGTCAGGCTGACCGGTTTTCCATCCCAAAGCACGTGATGGCGGGCCGGGTCCATGTGCAGGCGGCCGCGCGCAATATCGTTTGCGGCTGCATCGGCAAGGCCGGTTTGGCTACCGCCGGTGTCACGCACCGGATCGGCCCGGCGCAGGATCGCGCGGATACGAGCGATCAAAAGCCGCTGGCTGAACGGTTTGGCGATGTAATCATCCGCGCCCAATTCCAGACCGGCTTCTTCGTCTTCCTCGTCATCTTTACTGGTCAGAAAAATAACCGGCAAAGCGACCTTTTCGCGCACACGTTTCAACAATTCCATGCCGTCCATCTTGGGCATTTTAATGTCGAACACACCAAGCGCAGGCGGGTTTTCTATCAGCGCTTTCAGGGCAGTCTCGCCGTCGGAATAAAGGCGCGTGACATAGCCTTCGGCCTGCAAGGCGATGGAGACCGTGGTGAGGATATTGCGATCATCATCGACCAAGGCGATGACGGGCGCATCGGGGCTGCTGTGTGCTTCTGGCGCGGTCTCGGTCATTTCGGTTCTCCAATGCCAGCGGTGCTAAGACCGAATTTCTTAAGGCTAAGCGTTCGGCGCGCCCAGCTAAAATCTGTCACAACCCGCCACGATGACTAGCGACTTCGCGGGCGTGAAACAACGCGCTGCCTGCGCTTTGCCCTCAGAATATCGTGTTTGGTGCACAAGACCGAGGGCAATTGTTGATCCTCTCTGGACCTTTATGCATACGTATGCGAATGGACGCCCGAATCCGATGAGAGCCGCGCTCTTGTCCATCTCACAGCTAACCTTCACGGAGCTTTACGTTGACCCCTCTTGCGCAATCGCTGTCCAGTCAAGGAATCGAAACCCGGGCCGACATTCACCCGAATCTGGGAACGCCCGCGCTGGTCGAGGCGGCCATTTCCGCTGGCGAGGGTGCACTGTCGCAACATGGCGCCTTGGTCGTGAAGACAGGCGCGAAAACCGGTCGCAGCGCGAAAGACAAATTCATCGTGCGCGATGCCGAGACGGAAAACACGGTGTGGTGGGGCAAGGTCAATGCATCCATGACGCCTGCGCATTTCGCCAACCTCAAAGAGGATTTCATGGCTGCGGTTGCGGGCAAGGATACGCTGTATGTCGCGGACCTGTTTGGCGGTTCACAACCCGAACACCGCGTGAATGTCCGCGTGATCAACGAATTGGCATGGCACAATCTGTTTATCCGCACTCTTCTGGTGCGTCCGACGACCGAAGAATTGTCCGATTTTGCACCCGAATACACGATCATCGATTTGCCTACGTTCAAAGCTGATCCTGAACGTCACGGTACGAACAGCGAAACTGTGATTGCCGTAAACCTCAGCGAAAAATTGATCCTGATCGGCGGGACGCGGTACGCTGGAGAGATGAAGAAGAGTGTCTTTGGCATTCTCAACTATCTGCTGCCGACCAAAGGCGTGATGCCGATGCATTGTTCTGCGAATGTGAGCGCGGATGGCAAGACGGCGGTTTTCTTTGGTTTATCAGGCACCGGCAAAACCACTCTTTCGGCAGACGCATCGCGCACCCTTATTGGTGATGATGAGCATGGCTGGTCCGATACCGCTGTGTTTAACTTCGAAGGCGGGTGTTATGCCAAGATGATCAGCCTTTCCGAAGAGGCCGAGCCTGAAATCTACGCGACCACACGCCGGTTTGGAACAGTGCTGGAAAATGTGGTGATGGATCCCGAAACGCGGGAGCTCGATTTTGACGACAATTCGCTCGCCGAGAACACCCGCGGCGCATATCCGATCCATTTTATTCCAAACACCAGCGAAAAAAATCTGGGGCCAGTGCCCAGCCATGTTGTGATGCTTACCGCCGATGCATTCGGTGTGCTGCCTCCGATCGCGCGGCTCACGCCGGATCAGGCGATGTATCACTTCCTGTCCGGTTACACGGCCAAAGTGGCCGGCACCGAAATCGGCGTGACAGAGCCTGAAGCCACGTTTTCCACCTGTTTCGGAGCGCCGTTTATGCCGCGCCATCCGAGCGTTTACGGCAATCTTTTGAAAGAACGTATTGCCAGCGGCGGTGTCCAATGCTGGCTGCTCAACACCGGCTGGACCGGCGGCAAATACGGTGTTGGTAATCGTATGCCGATCAAAGCGACCCGGGCGCTGCTTAATGCGGCGCTTGATGGTGATCTTGATGCTGTCGAATTCCGCAAGGATGCCAATTTCGGCTTTGAAGTCCCGGTCAATGTTCCTGTTCTTGCGCAGCAAGGGATTGACCAGACCATCCTCGATCCGCGCAGCACCTGGGCCGACAAGGGCGAATATGATGCCGCCGCCGAAAAGCTGGTGCAGCTGTTTATCGACAATTTCGCAGAATTTGCGCCGCATGTGGATGAAGGCGTCCGCCAGTCGGCGCCGGCGGTTCGTATCATCGCCTGAACCCGAATTACAAGTTGGAGAGGAAGCCCCGCCTGGCGTAAGATCAGTGCGGGGCTTTTATTCTCTACGGTTCGATCATCCTGATCGCTTGCGGCAGGCAAAATTCGGCAAAGAGCGCGCGGTGATCGGACCCGCTCCCGGCCAGCACTTTTAACATACGCACCTGAACGTCGCCTTTGACCATGACCTGATCAAGCGGCCAGCCGATTGGCAAAAGGAAGGACGGGAAAGTCGGATAAGTCCCGCGGCCAATTCGCGGATCTTTCCACTCGCCGCGTTCACGGAAATCGCTTGTCGTGCGCGACCAGGGAACATCGTTGAAATCGCCCATGACGATTGCCCCGGTTACCGCAGTGCCTGCTTTGTCGGCGGCGCGCTGGATGCTTTGATCGCGCTCCTGCGTGTTTTGTCCCGGCAAAGGTGCCTTGGGGTGCAAGCCGGTAAAGCGCACTGTGCCCGTGTCGCTGGCTTTCAAAAGGGCATAAAATGTTGGCGTATCCTCGCCCGGTTGCTCGATGAAATCGGTGTCGATGGTCGCCAGGCGGCTCGCGAACACTTTTCCGAAAGTATCATCTTGCGGATGCGTGCTGACATTTGGATAGCGCGATAAGACGGGCTTTAGCGCGTCGATCCATGCCTGATTTGTTTCCGTCAGAAAGATCAGATCGGGATCATAGGCATCCAGCTGATCAATCACTCCGGCAAATTCACGGTTTTCCATTTTTACATTGGCAGAAAGGGCCGAAAAACACCGCTCATCGCCAGCAGTGCCGACCAATTCCAGATCTGGCGCTGCGAAACGCGAATACGGCCAGATGCACCAGGCATTGATGCAAGCCGCAATCGCAAACAACCCGGCCGACCAAACGCGCAGGCTCTGACCGAATATCGCGCTGGTCAAAGCAAGCGCCGCAAACACATAAAGCGCAGGTTCGCGTACCAGATCGAGTGCACGGATTACCCACCAATCCGTTTGCACCAACGAGATGATCGTCGCCGTTATGGCCGCAATCGCGGTGCAAAATAATACGGATTTCATCGATTTCATCGGCTACCCCTCACAGAGTAAATCAAGGGTCAGGGCAAGGGTTCCGAATAAAGGTTTTACAAGTGCTGGGCCCATAAACCCCTTTATTTTATCGCTCGGGCAATCCATTCTTGTAATGTGTAAATCACATGGAGATTGATATGAGCCTTCTGGACGGAATTCTTAAAAACATTGGCGGCGCGCCTGATGATGTTGCGAACCTTGCGGCAAAGATCGGCATTGATCCGGCAATGGCAGAAAAAGCGATTGCGGTGCTCGGCAAAACGCATCAGCAGGACGGCGATACAGTCGACCTCGCTGCTGCGGAAACTGGCCTTGATAGCGGTGTGTTAAGCCAGATTGTCGAGCAAATCGGCGGCGAAGGCTCGCTTTCCAGTTTTGCGTCCATGCTCGACAGCGATGGGGACGGAAACCCGCTGAATGACATCGCCGGAATGGCTGCGGGCTTGTTCGGTAAAAAATAAACACGCCAGATCACACAGGAGGGACCGCAATGAGCCTAGGACAAATGCTGCAACAAAGCGGCGCAATCGCATCGATGGCCCGCGAATTGGGCGTTGATGAGAATACGGCCAAATCGGCTGCTGGGGCATTGCTTCCAGCGATTGTCGCAGGGATGGGACGCAGTGCCACGGGCGGCACCAGCACGCCTGATCCGATGGGCGGACTTGGCAGTCTTGCAGGGGCTATCCTTGGCGGCGGCGGTTCTTCGGGCGGCGGGCTTGGCGGCGCGCTTGCTGGCGGTCTCGGCGGCGGATTGCTTGATGCGGTTTTGGGCACCAGCCCGACACCGACCAAGCCGGGCAATGATATCCTTGGCAATATTTTCGGCAGCAAGGACGTCAGCCGTTCGGTCGCAGGCGAGGTTGCTTCGCTGACTGGTCTTGATGAAGGCATGCTGAAAAAGATGTTGCCAATTCTGGCGATGGCGGTTGCCGGTTATATGGCCAAAGAGGCAACCGGCGCTGCGGCTCCTGCTGGCGGGTCATCAGGCGGCAGTCCGCTTGGCGGAATTCTGGGATCAATCGTCGGCGGAATGATGAGCCGATAACGGCCACATTCTCAACAGAGAATGGATTGCGGTTTGTGCGCTCTGCCTGTCAGGGCGCACAAACCGTTTGTCATGCGGGTAAATCCGCGCGCGGGCTGTGGCGGGTTTACTGCGCCGCGTCATCCCCGTCTGGACTGGCCTCGTTCCCAGTGTCTGGGTTATCAGTGCCCGATGATGTCTCCCCTGCCGCGCGCGATCTCAGGTCAAAGGCGGTGCCTTCGGGCAATTGATCCAAAACCGCGATGAACCGCGCCGCCAGATCAGCGCTAGGCCCGCCATGGGGCGAGGCCGCGAGCGGCTTCAGACTGAATTTCGCCAGTTCAACCTTGCCCTCTTCCGCCTGCATGGCGGCCACTTGCAGCCATAATCTGTGATCAAACGGGGCAAGCATTGCTGCGCGTTCGAGCGCCTTTTTGGCGTTCTCCGGCGGCTTAAGGCCGCGCTCGGCATAGCTGCGATAGTAATAGATTAGCGGCAAGGGATGATCGTTTTCGCGCCGATTCAATGCGCTGAAAGGCTCCATTGCGGCGGCATAAGCAGCATTCGAATCCTCTTTTGCGTCCGAGGCTTTGCGAAACAGCGCATACCCTTTTTGCACATAGGGATTGGTGCGCGAAGGATCGATTGCGATGGCCGCTTCGGCGGCCGTGATTGCTGCATCGTCATTTCCCGCGTCATATTCAGCTTCCGCCAATGCGGACAAGACTCCGGGATCTGCGGGAAATTCGGCGGCTATCTTGCGGATCTCCGGAAGCAATTCCTGCGCTTGTTCGCGCGTGACGCCGCGCTGTGAGATCATACGCAAATCGATCACTTCGGCTTCACCTTTCGGCAATTTCCGCAGAGTGATCGGTCCGATATCATATCGTTCCGGCGGGAGGTTGAAGGTGAACATTCGGCGTTTGCGCAGATAGGCCGAAACCTCTTTTTCAAGCTGGTCCAGATCGCCAAATACAGCCTCCGCAGCTGCAAGAGAGGGGTCGCCAGAGGTGATCGTTTGCCAATATGCGTTCAGCTGGCCTTTGCGCTCATTGGAAAATGTCAGATAGTGATACAACAGCCAACTGCGTGCGTAAAAACCATCACCGCGTCTGCCCCGATCATCGCGCTCATAATCCGGGTCCAGCAATTCGCGCACGGAAACCGCGTTTGGATTGGCCAGCTCATAGGCGCGGTGCTGCGCGGGCCGGCCGATCATCACGCTACCGTCTTTGTCGAAAGTGGTGGCGGCAAAAAATTCCGCAGCACCCTCGCTCATCCAGCGCGGCATCGCATAGCGACTGCTCGAGATCAGAAAATGATGCGCATATTCGTGCAGCAAAACCACGGTTGAGAAATGCGGATAACCATTCTGATTGCGGATATCCTGAACAAAAGCGCGGCTCGCGCCGGCACGCGGAACATAAAAGCCAGCGATCGTGCTGTTTTGCTGACCTGCAAGTTTGCGGATCTCGCGGCCTGATCCGACGACAAAGATCGTGACCCGGTTTGACGGGCTTGGTTTGCCGACGTCGCGGCCCGTCAAATAGCCAAGGGCACCGTGATACCGTTCAAGATTTTCGGCAAACTGGCGGACATCTTTTTCGCTGTCATCGGCATAAATCACAAAATGATCGGATGATGCCTCGTACCAGGCGGCGTGCGCTGCTGGTGCGCACACTATTGCGGCAATTATAGCAACAAGGCCGCATGGCAGGCGAAAGGTCATTGGCTCGCTTCTCCTGTATCCAGCCCGATGATTACTCGACCAGACCGGGTTCGCCAAAAATCGTTAAGCCTGCCCACAATGTCGGGTCATTGGCATACGAATAATTACCCTGATTATCCCGATAATTCAAGGTATTCAACTGTGCTTTTTGCAATGCAAAGTCCGGAGTGATTCCGGTTTTCAGATGAATCATGAGCCGTGTCATGTGGATCTTCGCTGCGCTGTCGCCGACATCTCATCCAGCCCGGAATAAGGCACAGGCGATGCATCAGATACGATCCCGCCTTCAGGCGAGATCAGCCGTGATCTAATCGGCTCGTCCGGTTCAGCGGTATGGATCACTGCGCAAATGGGCGGGCCATTGCCCAAAAGCGATTTGAGATTATTGCCGATTGCGCTGAGATCACGCCTTGCTCTTGTCAGTTCGCGCGCTGTATTTGGCCGCGTCACATTGCCTGACCGCACATTACGGCGGATCGTATCGGAATAGCGCCGCGCTGCTGTGCTGCCGCGTTCCCGCTATGCCGCGACGGCGAGCAGCAGTTCGGTTTGCGTTCGGGTATCGACTGCGAACGTCAGACCCGAAAATACCTTCACCATGGTCGTCCCATCTCTGATTCTCCCGGCAGTGTTATGAAGAGGATAGAGCCGCGTTTTTTCTTTCATCAAGATAAGACCATATGCGGCTGACCACCACAGACCCTTCGCCCACCGCGCTTGCCACGCGTTTGACAGAGCCGCTGCGCACATCGCCGACGGCAAAGATACCGTCGGTTCCTGTCTCGAATGGTGTTTCCCGGCCCACGCTTGCACCGGACAGGACAAATCCTTTTTCGTCGGTTTCGACCAATCCCGATAGCCAATCTGTATTCGGCGCCGCGCCAATCATGATGAAAAGCGCAGTCGTATTGTGCCTGCTCTCGCCATCGGGAGTCTTGAAGGTCACACCTTCCAGCCAATCATCGCCGCGAAGAGCGGTGACTTTGGTATGATAATGGATTGTGACTTTGGGGTCCGCCTCAAGCCGGCTTGACAGATAACTGGACATCGAGGCGGCCAGACTGTCCGAGCGAACCACGAGATGCACATGTGCCGCACTGCGTGACAGATACATCGCCGCTTGCCCCGCCGAATTGCCGCCGCCGATTACCACCGCTTGCGTGCCCGAACAAAACCGGGATTCCATTTCGGTGGCAGAATAGAAAACGCCTGCGCCTTCCAGTTCTTCCAATTTTTCGAGAGGCAGGCGGCGGTATTGAACGCCCGTGCTTACCAGAATGGCGTTTGCGCAGATTTCATCGCCATCATCCAGAGTTGCACAAAATGAACCGTCTTTGCGTTTCGCCAAACCTTCGACCCGGCGAGGCATGACGAAACGGGTGCCGAATTTCAACGCCTGGATCTGTCCGCGCCAGGTCAGATCGGTGCCGCTGATGCCGGTGGGAAAGCCCATATAGTTTTCGATCCGGCTGGAAGTACCCGCCTGACCGCCGACGGCGGTGTCTTCGACAACAAGCGCCTCCAGACCTTCGGAGCCTGCATACACCGCCGCGGCGACACCGGCTGGCCCGCCTCCGACGATGAGCAGATCGAAATTGCGCTGAGAACAAATGTTGAGATCCAGCCCAAGATATTGCGCAACCTTGCGCGGGGTCGGGTCGTCCAGCTTTTGATCGGCGCCAATGATGACCGAAGGCTCATGCCCGCTCAGATCGCAGACTTTGGCGGTTTCGGCATCACGCGCATCCAGATCGAAACTTTGAAACGGGATGCGGTTGCGCGACATAAACCGTTCGACAGCCTGAACCTGCGGATCGCGGTCTGCGCCGATGATTTTCACTGCGGAATTGCGCAACTCGAACTGTTTCCGCCGCCGCGCTGCGAAGACCGTGATAATATGATCCGAAAGTTCGGGCACGCGGCTCATCAGGTCAAGCATCGCCGTGCGCGGCGCTTCGATAACGCGGGTGTCGCGGGCGGCCCGCATTTTCAGGTAATGAACGCCAGCATTCAGAAAACCGATTTCGCCCATGAACTGCGTCGGCCCAAGGCTTGCTTCCATCAGGCGCTCACCCGATCTGGGATCAACAACCTCGATCTCGCCTTCGAGTATGTATACGAACGTATCCATCGGATCGCCAAGGTCGGCGACGATGTGGCCAGCGGGAAACGTCTTTTCCTCACCGATTTCGCAGATCGCATCGACATGCGCATCAGCCAGCGGGATACGGCGCATTGTTTCCAGATCTTGGCCAAGTTGTTCCATCTGCGCCCGTTTCTATTTGCGGTTGAATCAGCGTGTTCGATTAAGAGCGGGCACCTGCGATGTAACGGTTGACCGTTTTTTCAACGACATCAAGCGGCGCATTGCCGCCCATGATGACCGCCGTGTTGAATGCCTTGAAATCATACGCACTGCCAAGCGCGGCCTGGGCGCGGGCGCGCTGGCGAACAATTTCGCTATGGCCGAGTTTATAGCCGGTCGCTTGTCCGGGCCAGCTGCAATACCGGTCCACCTCGCTGGCGACTTCATTTTCTTTCGAACCATTGCGCTCGACAAAGAACTGGCGGGCCTGTTCGCGGCTCCAGCCTTTGGAATGAAGGCCGGTATCCACCACCATCCGGCACGCCCGGAAAGCCAGACTTTGGAGATAGCCAAGCCGGCCGACTTTGAATTCGTCATACGCGCCAAGTTCATCGGCGATTTGCTCTCCATACAGCGCCCAGCCTTCGCTGAACGGATTGAACGCAAGGATCGACCGGATCAGCGGCAGGCGGTTGGAATATTCACCTTCCCAGACATGGCCCGGAATGGCCTCGTGATAGGTGAGATCGGCGAGATCATATTTGCGGTGAAGATCGGTGCTTTTGAGGTTGATCCAGAAACGTCCCGGGATCGTCCCGTCCTTGCTTCCGGCCCCGCCATAGGCGCCGGGCGCACCCGCTTCCTCGGCGATGGGGATGCGCGTGACTTCGAGATTGGGATTGACCAGGGTGTTGAAAGCGCGCGGCATTTGCGCCTTGATCCAGTCGACGCGGTCTTCGATGAATGCAAAGATTTCCGCGCGGCCCGGATCGCCTTCGCTGAACTGATATCGCGGATCAGCGCCCAGCACCTGCATCCGCTCGCCCACTGTGCCTTTGGTATAGCCGATTTCGCGCAAGATCGGGTCCATCCGGGCTTGCAGTTCCTCAAGTTCTTCAAGGCCCTGACGGTGGATTTCGTCCGGGGTCAGGCGGGTCGTGGTGCTGGATCGAAGCGCCCAGTCATAAAATTCGTCACCATAAGGGCGCGCCGATATGCCCGGATCCGAAGTCGCAACGCCGCGCTCTATCTTCAATTCTTCAAGCTGGGCATTAAGGGCGCTGGCCACTGCGCCGCTTTCGATCTGTTCGGCTTTGTCAGCATAACTTTCGGGCAATCCGCGCGTCTGCAACACGCTGCGCAGATGCTTGGCGAACAGATCGCCTTTGCCTGCGCTCGCCACGCTGATTTCCAATTGATCGATGGCTTTGTCGAGCAGGAAATCCGGAGGCACCACGCCAATCGCGCGGGCCTGACGGATACGTTCCAGCTCGCCGCCAAGAGCGGCAGGAATAGCCTGAAGCCGCTCAATGTAGAAATTGGCATCGTCGCGGTTTCGCACCGGTTGATCCGACTGCATAAAGCGGGGAAGGCCGATAAAGGCTCCGACATTCTGGATCACGACATAGGGCGCGGTTCTCCAGTTGCCGACAGGCGTATCGCCATAGGGCAGGGCAAAGCCATCTAGCGCAAGTTCATACGCGCTCTGGGTGACTTCGATATTGGTGAGCGTTTCTGTATCCAGACCCTCGCGCGGGAAAGCGCGCAGTTTCTCGAGGCTATCGCGCAAGGTGCTGGCATAGGCTTGCTGGCCTTCGGGCGATTGATCTTCAAGCTGGCCGCGAAGATGCGCAAACGCCCCGGCATCAACGCCCAGCGTGGTCGCGCGGGTCGGTTCATGTTCCAGCATCGCATAAGCGACATTATCAAGCAGCTGACTGGCGCCTGCTTGACCCGGTGGCAGCGGCGCGCCCGTATATGCCGTGCCCGCGCAGCCCGGCATCAATGCCAAAGCAGAAACGCCGCCAAGCCCGGATAGGGCCTGACGGCGTGTGAAATGTGTGTTTGTCTCGGTCATGGCGGGGGTGATACCCCGCGATGATCCGCTGTCAAACCCGTATTCGGATCAGTTTTTCAGGTCATCCGGTACAATGCCGCCTGCATCGGCGATCTTCTGCATCACCGCTTTGTGCAAAGCGATGTTGTCTTCGGCGGTGCCCGAATAATCTGTGTTGCCCATTTCCACTGCAAGCTCTTTGCGATTGGCATAGCTCGGGTCGATCTGAACCAGTTTCATCAGGTCGACAATCGACGAGCGCCAATTCAGTTTGTCCGCGCCGGGGATTGATCCGATGCGCTGTTCCACATCGACACCGCTAATGGCGGCCCGCTCTTTCGGAGCTGTTGCTGCAGGCGCTGCGGCTGCGGCTGCGGTTGTTTCTTCTTCGTCAGAGCCGAAGATTGCGCTTTTGATTGAACTGAAAATTCCCATATAATCCTCCGTAAATGTAGCGGGCGGCCTGCCCCAATTCATAAGAACGAACTGTTGGAACCATGATGTCTGTGGTTTACAAGTTTATCAAGGCGAAGCCTCGCTTCAGATGTAAAATAGAGTACTTCACAAGATGACCGATATCGTTCTTTCCATAGTCATGTTGGCTGCCTTTGCGTTGATCGCGGGCGCAATTGTGTATTGGCGGCGGACGGGCGAGGTGAAGCAACCGGCCTTGATGGTTTTTCTCGCTGTGATCGCGATCATGAATGTCCTGATCTGGACGATCCCGACATCGGATGGAACCTCGCCAGCTGAAAAGGTCGAAGCCGGAGCCCAATAGACCCCGGCTCCTGTACCGTGTTCGGCCAGCCTTTGCAGGCTGCGCCAGTTTGCTTCAGTCGGGCAGCCTCCAGTTTACGGAATTGCGATAGGTCCCGGAAACCGGTTTGCCATTGCTGTCCTTGGCGGGGTTAAAGCGTGCGCGCCGCTCCAGCAATTTGCACGTCGCATCGTCCAGCTGGCTGTGGCCGGTGGACCGGGTGATCGTACAACCGCTTACCCGTCCGTTCGTGTCGATGGTGACACTAAAGCCTGCGACACCGGACATTTCACGGCGAATCCAAGTGCTCCGGTAATCGTTATCGGTGACCCATTCGCCCGGATTGCCACGCGGCGATGCCGCGATCGGATCCGGTAGCGCGGTTGGCGGCACAATTTCTGCGGTGTTGCCGGGAATTTCGATCGGACCGATAATCCCGCCGGTCAGATCGGGCAGCGTTTCGATCGGCGTGGCAGGGCCCGGAACGAACTCGAAATTGAAAGTGGTTTCAACCGGTGCCTGAGAGCTCTTCGACACAGTTTGTTGCTGCGCCGTTTGTTGCTGTGGTTCTGGCGGTGGAGGCGGCGGCTGCGGCGGCTTTATCGGGACCTGATAACCGGCAAGGCGCGGATCGGGCGGGGCGACCGCTTGATGAATGGCAAGTCCCGTGACCAGCAAAACACCGAACGCAGCAGGCACGCCCAGCGCGCCCATGATGGCGACGGGGTTCGTCCTGTTTGCTTTTTGTGCATAGCTCATGATGTGGCTCCTCTATCACTTTTATGGGTGAGAAGGCGCCAGCAGCGGGAGGGCGAAGAGGGGGTGCTACCGGCACCTCTCAATTGCAATGTTACAACATCACATCATGAGGGCAAGAACTTTCGCGTTTTAAATCAGGATGCAATTGAACAGCATGTTTGTTGCGCAAACCGGATGGCGTGCGCAACAAGCGGCTCAGATGCGGCGTTGGGTTACTTGATCGGGCAATCCGGAGACAGGCGGAAATCGAGGTAATTATCGACCGATTTCATCATGTCTTCCATTTCATTTTCAAAGAAATGGTTCGCGCGCGGGATCTCATCATGATGGATCGTGATGTGTTTTTGCGTGCGGAGTTTATCGACCAGCTTTTGCACGGCGTTGGGCTGAACCACGGTGTCCGCTGCGCCCTGAACAAAGATACCCGATGCCGGACACGGCGCGAGGAAGCTGAAATCATACATGTTCGCTGGCGGAGCGACCGAGATAAATCCGCGCACTTCGGGGCGCCGCATAAGCAATTGCATCCCGATCAATGCGCCGAAAGAATAGCCCGCAACCCAGGTCGTTTGCGCTTCTGGGTGAATGGATTGGACCCAATCGAGGGCGCTCGCCGCGTCGGATAATTCGCCGATACCGTTGTCAAAACTGCCCTGGCTGCGGCCAACGCCGCGGAAATTGAAACGCAGCGTTGCAAAACCGCGATCGGCAAATGTTTGATAAAGGCGTTGAACGATCCGGTCGTTCATCGTGCCGCCGCCCTCTGGATGAGGGTGCAGGATCATCGCAACCGGTGCGCGCGGGCGGGGCGGAGGCGAAAAACGCCCTTCAAGACGGCCTTCGGGACCAGGAAAGATGACTGATGGCATGAATAAACCTTCGGTATATGTAATGACCCGCAGGCGCCGGGTGGCGCGCGGCAAAGCGCGCTCTATATAGGGACGCATGAAAAATGCGCAATTTTTTGTGAGTGGTTCTCATTTCTGAACGAATCTATCTTGATCACGCAGCGACCTCGCCGCTGCGACCTGAAGCGCGCGCCGCGATCGAGGCGAGCTTCGATTTGTGGGCGAACCCTTCCTCCCCGCACGGCGAAGGACGCAAAGCCAAATCGGCGCTTGAGGATGCCAGAGATCGCATCAAGGCCTCGCTTGGTTGGAGTGGTGAGCTGATTTTCACAAGCGGCGCAAGCGAAGCTCTGGCGATTGGTCTTCAACGTTCAAAGCAATCGCGCCGCATTGTCAGCGCGGTTGAGCACGATGCCGTATTTCGCGCAGTGCCTGACGCCGAAATTTCGTCCGATAATAGCGTTTTTGACGCGTCCACAATTCTGGCGCTTCAACACGTCAATTCAGAAACCGGCGTGATCAATCCGGTTGGACAGATTGCCGATAGTGTTCGTCCAGCGGGAACAGTGATTGTGTCCGATTGCTCGCAATCTGCGGGCAAAATCTCGCTTCCCGATGCCGATATGCTGGTCATTTCCGCGCATAAATTTGGTGGACCGATCGGGATTGGTGCTTTGCTGGTCCGCGATTTTGCTTTGCTGGAACCGATTGGCGGGCACGAGCGCGGATACCGTCAGGGAACAGAAAACCTTCCGGGCGCAATGGGAATGGCGGCGGCGCTCGAAGCGGGTGATTGGGCAACATCACCCGATGACCGCGCACGCTTTGCCGAAAGCCTGTCGGACGATGCGCTGTCTATCGGAGAGCAGGCGGATTATATTTTCGCGCTGACCCATCCCACCATGAGCGCGCAGGCGCTTTTGATCCGACTTGATGCGATGGGCATTGCGGTTTCTGCTGGCAGCGCCTGTTCTTCGGGTACGTTGAAGAAAAGCCGGGTGCTTGACGCTTTCGGCGTCTCGGATGATGTCGCCGCGCGAACAATCCGTGTGAGCATCGGCTGGAACACCGCCGCGCATGATTTGCAAAAATTCACAGAGGCATGGGGCTCGCTCAAATGATTTACCTGGATTACCAATCGACCACGCCGCTCGCGCCCGAAGCACGCGATGCGATGCTGCGCTGGCTTGATGGGCCGGATGGCAGCGCGTTTGGCAATCCCCATTCCCAGCACAAGATGGGTCGTCAGGCAAAGGCCGCGATTGAGCTGGCGCGTGACCGGGTCGCGGCTTTGTTACCACCGGGCGGGCGAGTGATCTTTACCGGCAATGCCTGCGAGGCGTTAAACCTTGCCATTCGCGGATCGGGCAGCGGCGGTTCGGTTTCGGTTTCGGCCATCGAACATGCGGCGGTTTACGATACGGCGAAAGCGCTGGGTCAGGCGCATATCCTGAATGTTTCGAAAGACGGGCAATGCAACACGGCCCAGGATGTGCCCGATGATTGCCGCCTGATTGCGGTGATGCAGGTGAACAACGAAATCGGCACCATCCAACCAACGATTGATTGGCATCGCAAGGCAAAGGAGAACAACGCGTTGTTCCTTGTGGATGCGGTGCAAGCATACGGTAAGATCGAGATTACTCACGCCGATATGATCGCGATCAGCGCGCATAAATTCCACGGTCCCAAAGGCATCGGTGCGTTGTGGGTGCGCGACGGAGTTGATCTTGATCCGCAGATTACCGGCGGGCTTCAGGAAGGCGCGCGCTCTGGCACGCTGTCACCAGCGTTGGTCGCCGGAATGGGCGCAGCAGCGCATCTGGCAAAGCAGCAGCGCGCCGCCGACGCCGATCATATCGATGCGCTGTGGAACAGGGCCCGCGATCTCTTCAGCGAGTGGGAAATGAACGGCAGCGAAGATGCGCGCTGGCGCGGTAATCTCAACATTCGCCGGGACGGGCTCGATGTGAACCGGCTTATGAGCGAATGCCGCGACGTCATGTTTTCCGCTGGAAGCGCGTGTGCCAGCGGCACGGGCAAAACCAGCCATGTGCTCAAGGCTATCGGGCTTTCAGATGCGCAGGCCAAGAGTTCGATCCGTGTCGGTTTCGGACGGTACACGACCATGGAGCAGCTTGAACAGGGAGCCGACGCAATCAACGCAGCGGCAAAGGATCAGGGCCTATGAGTATCGCCATCACCTTTATCGATCCCGACGGGAACACGGTGGCTGCATCCGCCGAGGAAGGCGATAACCTGTTAAGAGTGGGTCAGGCAGCGGGCCTGCCATTAGAGGGCACATGCGAAGGCCAGATGGCCTGTTCAACCTGCCATGTCATCGTCGCGGCGCAGTGGTTTGATCTGCTGGACGAGGCTTCCGAGGAAGAAGAGGACATGCTCGATTTTGCAGCCGGCGCGCGCCGCACCAGCCGTTTGTCATGCCAAATTGATCTGACACGCGCGATGGATGGTTTGACCGTCAGCGTCCCTGCGCAAAGCAACGACGCCCGCAAAATGTAGTTTAGCGCACCCGCGCTGGTGCGATCAGAACCGCGTTGGCCAGCAACAGATCAAGCCCGTCGAGATAGGCGCGCTCGGTCGGGTCATTGGCAAAACCGATTGTTATGCCGCCGCCGCTGCGCTGCGCCATCAAAAACGGTTTGAACGCCATTTGCCGGCGGTTTTCATCCCAGACATACCCGCTCGCGATAAGATCATCGGATGCCGCAAAGCGCATGACATTCGTCCCGACCGACCGGTCCAGTGGCGTGAAAATCTGCGATCCTCTGGCCATTACAACCGCCCCTGCATCGTAACCCGCCGACAGGAAATGATCTGTGTCCGCGACTGTATTGAGCAACGCGCCCGGCAATCTATCGGGCAATGCGCGCTGGTTTTGAATGGCTTCGCGGTATTCGCTTTCGCTGGTGAACTCGCTCGCCTCGACTAGGCTGGCTGTGTCCTTGCCGCCATCGCCGCCGTCCGCCGATGGATCAACCCCCAGCGCCGCCTCACGCTTTGTCGCAAGCAATGGGCGGTCACCTGCTGCAAAAATCGACAAAGACCCCTCAAACGTGACCAGCACGCCGCCGCCGCTCACAAAATCGCGGATCGTCGCAAGGCCGCCGCTGCCAAGGGCGCTGGCCGGATTGCCATCAGGCACAATCAAAACATCATAACCCGACAGATCGGCCCGGCCAAAACGTCCGGTACGGATCGGCACAACCGGCAGGCCAAGCCGCTGTTCAAGCACATAACGCGTCGCGCCTGCGCTCAATTGAGAAATCCCTTCGTCCCAGGCAATTGCCACTCTGGGCAGAGTCAACCGGACGAATTTTTCACTGCCAAGATTGGGACCGCTTTCGACCCAGCTGGATTCCAGCGCGACGGTGTGCGCGCCAATTTCGCTGGCAAGCTGGCCCAGCCGTTCCATACCTTCGGCACCGTTCATGGCAGCCGGGAAAATCACGGTGCCGCGCGGATATTCACGCCCGTCTTTGGTAAAGGCTGTGTCTGTGACGCGGGCCTCGATCCCTTCGCGCAGGGCGAGGGTGACGAGCCGCGCCTGACCGCTGTCGGTCCATGGAACCGCAATGGCAAAGTCGCCCGACCCTTCGGCCTTTGCCGCGATCGGTGCATCTTGCGACAAGGCATTGCCTGCAACAGCGCCGCTGCACAGATTAACGTCTACGCCCGACATGTATCCAATCGACCACGCGGTTACATCATACAATTCATGGCCAAGATCGCGCGCGCGGCGGCTTTCCTGTTCGGCCAGAAAATCGCTCGCCAATGGCGTGTCTTTATCAAGCAGGCTGCGCACAAGGCGCCCGGCAGGTTGCGCCTGCGATACGGCGATATAACCCGATGGATAGCTGCGTCCACAGGCATTGGCCGGGCCATCGCGGCGGACGACATTGATACCTTGCGCCGCCAGCCTGCGGCCAAGCGCCTCGGCATTCCAGCGCCGTTTGCCAAGGTCGATGATGTAGGTACCGCGTCCTGCCGCACCATTGGCATTGGCGGCGCGATATTGCGCGTAGTTCGACAGGAACCGGTCGGCATTCATCGCCACGGCTTCTGATGTGGAGAAGCTGGCGATGAAGTGATTGCGCACGGTATCGGCATAGGTGAGGGTGGTCCCGTCACGGCGATCAAACACCAGTCCGCGCGACGATCCTTGCTCATAGGTGCTGCCAATCGCGCCCTGATGCGTGTTCCAGGTGTCGCCATATCCCGGGTAGAACAGGTCATAGACCTCGCGGGTGAAATATGGCTCTCCCATGCGATCAAACCACGAGGCATTGTTGCGCCCGATCAGTTCATAGGATTGGCGCTGCTGAGCTGTGATGTTCGGGTTCAGCGGCCGTGCGGCGGGGCTGAAGAAATAGGTCTCGTCACCGCCCATTTCATGGACATCGACCACAACAACCGGGCTCCATTGCTGGATTGCGGCCACTTTGCCGCGGGTTTCCGGCTGGCTGAGGGTGAACCAATCGCGGTTAAGGTCAAACATATAATGGTTCACCCGGCCGCTCGGCCATGTCTCGTCATGTTCGGCGGCCTGACGGTCGCCCGATGCCTCAATCCCCAACGCGCCTCGGAAATGGTTCACGAACCGTGCTCTCCCGTCCGGGTTCTGCATCGGATCAAGCACTACGATTGTCTCGCGCAGGATCTGCTCGGCGCGCGCGTCACCCTGCGCGGCAAGCAGGTGATACGCCATCATCAGCGATGCATCGGTTGAAGAAATCTCGTTCCCGTGCACGCCATAGGTCAGCCACGTGACAGGCAGCGCGTCGCCATTGCTGGAACGTCCGGCAGCGATGTTGGCCAGATCGGCCTGGATCGCGCCAATTCGCGCCATGTTTTCCGGCGCTGTGAGGATCACGTAATTGAGCGAGCGCCCCTCCCAGCTTTTGGCGTATTCCACCATTTTCATCCGGTCGGGCGCAGCGTCGGCCAAGGCGCGCAGATAGCGCAACGTTTCGTCCGGTGACGTGATGCGGGTGCCGGGTTCGTGGCCAACCGTTTCGCTTAGCGTGGGAATGGAAGGGTCGAATTCCGCCGCAAGAAAAGACTGGGCTTGCGCTGGTCCGGACAAGAACGTGGCAGCAGCAACGACAACCCAAAAAGTACCCAGTATCGCGCGGCGCATAACATTACCTTTGATAGAAGTTTGTCCGAGAGCGATCGAACAAGCAAAAGCGGCGCTTAAACGCAAGGGAAAGCAATATTTTCTGTACCCAAAATGAAACCCCGGCCTGCGGGCGCAAACCGGGGTTTTAAAAAGCATGGGTTAGGGCGGCGTATCAGAGCCGATGACCCAAAGCCGGTGTTACGCGTTTTCGGAAATGCGCTCATTGTCTGCGACCATTTCCAATGCTGTCATAAAGGCGCTGGTAAAGGCCGGAATATCATCGGGATTGCGGCTGGTGATCAGGTTTCCGTCAACCGCGACCGTCTGGTCAACAATATCGGCTCCGGCGTTTTCCAGATCGGTTCGGATTGATGGCCAGCCCGTGACCGTTTTGCCTTCGATCAGATCGGCTTCGGCAAGCAGCCATGGCGCGTGGCAAATGGCCGCAATCGGTTTGTTCGCAGCTTCGAACTGTTTGATCAGATCAATGACTGTCTCGTTCATGCGCAAGATATCGGGGTTGATCTGGCCGCCCGGCAGCAACAGTCCGGCGTAATCGCCTTCGGACACTTCCTCTACCGTCAGATCGACAGAGACCGTTTCGCCCCAATCGCCATCATCCCAGCCTTTGATTTCGCCATCTTGCAGGCTTGCGACCGTAATCTCAGCGCCCGCTTGTTCGAGGATTGATTTTGGTTCCATCAGTTCCGATTGTTCAAAACCGTCTGTTGCGATGTTCAAGATGCGTTTCATGGTTCATTGTCTCCACTGTATCGTGTTGTATTTGCTATGATAAACTAATGAATAAGATGAAGCAGCGTTCCGCAATGGCGGATGAGGTGTTGCAATGGTAAGGCGAGCTGCAAGGACGCACCATGCCAGCCCCGCGATCCTCCGGAGTTCTTTAAATGACATTGCAGGCACGCGCGAAATCACTGGTGGAAACGCGGTGGTTTGAACGCTTCATCATTACAGTGATCGTTATCAACGCGATTGGACTGGGATTGGAAACTTCGCCTGCTGTAATGGAGAATGCGGGCGCTTTGATCCGTCAGCTTGATAAAATTGCGATTGCCATTTTCGTGGTCGAATTGGTGCTGAAACTGTTCGCGTACCGGCTCGCATTTTTCCGCAGCGGCTGGAATGTGTTCGATCTTGCAATTGTGAGCGCAGCCTTGATCCCGGCGGGCGAGCAATTTTCGGTCTTGCGGGCGCTGCGCATTTTGCGCGCCCTCAGGCTGGTCTCTGTCGTACCCAGCATGCGCAAGGTCATAGTCGGCCTGTTCAGCGCCATCCCCAGCATCGCAACCGTGATCGTCATGCTGCTGCTGTTGTTTTATATCAGCGCAGTGATGGCGACGAAATTGTTCGGAGAGGCATTTCCGCAATGGTTCGGATCGCTTGGATCATCGCTTTATTCGCTGTTCCAGATCATGACGCTGGAAAGCTGGTCCATGGGCATCGTGCGCCCTGTGATGGAGGTGTTCCCGTGGGCATGGATGTTCTTTGTACCGTTCATCCTTGTAACCAGTTTTATCGTGCTGAACCTATTTATCGGTGTGATCGTCAACGCGATGGCCGAAGCCACCGATGAAGAAGCGCATGACGAACGCGAGATGATCATCAACGAACTGCGCGCGCTACGCGGAGAGATCGCGAAGCTGCGTGAAGGGTGAGGCGCACTCAGGTTTGCTGGCTGCTGCTCGGCTATCAGGGTAGCTGACCAGTCAAATACGGATCCGTATGCTAGCTCGCATTTTCCAAAGGAGGCAGTGAAGTTGGCCAAGAAATGATCCCTTGGCGTAGATCATTGGCGAAGGCCGTATATTGTGAATAGTAAGCCTGTTGGCTCCCAAGGATGCCTGCGACGTAGGATTTGCGATAGGCTTCCACCTCATCATAAAAGCCGACGTGTGGATCGCAGCACCAATCACCGGTATCTTTGATGAAGTACACCAAATGGGGCATACTGTGCGTTCCGCCCTGCATGTCTGCGTCGTGGAAACCATATCCTTCGACTAAGTGCGGCCCACTTGTTCCCATCGAGCCCCAGGCAATTGTTCGTCCTGTTGGTTCAATACGATCCATCCTGACTTTGATAAGCGCATCAACTGCGCGATCAATGCGATCGGCCCAGCCAGCCAAACCAACATCAGACGCGCCGAGCATAGCAGTTCTGAGGTTATCGTAGTGTGGAGGTACGAGTTCAGCCCATTTCTTGTATTCGGCGTCTCCCTGATCTTTCAGGTGCCGCGCAACTACGGCTTCTAATTGCACTCTCATTTTGAGGGCGAGACAATAGACAGCAACAGAAAGGCACAGTTGATCAATCACGCCGGGTTTAATGACATGCTCGTCTTCACTGAGGCCATTGATGGATACAATCAGACTATCTGTGGTTTGGTCATCCACTGCCTTTTGCAGCTGAGGCAGCAAGTCATTGATAATATAGGCCGTTTCATCAACATTATTCTGCTGAAGCGCGTGAGCTTTAAGAGACCACCAGCTGACGAAGTCGTGAACATGCCGCACCCAGTTGTTGACGTCCCTTTGCTCCATGAAGTCTTTAAGCTCTTTGACAGCATCGCCGATCGACTGGCTGCTGCCACCAAAGATCAATTCAAAGATCGAGAGGGCCGCGTTGATCCCATCGCCATAGGGGGAGGGGAAGACAAACTTGAAATTTTTGAGAATTGAAATCGCGGTCTTCATCGGTTTGACCGACGAGGCAAAGGCATCCACTGCGATGGCTTGCGCTTGATTTGAGCCCGCAGGAAGATTTGGCAGATATGTCATCGCTGCGGCTTCTTCGCCCATAAAAGCCTTCGGCGCTTCGTCATTTGTCAGTGCAAGCTGTCCGGTCTTGGAGCTTACTCTGAGTTGAGGCAAAACGAAGTTGATGCGTGATCTGTTCGTTTCTCTTACATAGACCAATGTTCCCTTCTTAAAGGGTTTAGAAGCCTCGCTGATAAGACTGATATACTCGTCGTTGATTTCTTCGTCGGCCGGCAGAAAAAATGCCGAGCTGACAAGCTGGATCGCCCGACGCTCTTTTTTGCTGAGTTCGGCTGCATGCTCTTTTCCAACAAATTCGATACGCGAATCCTTGGCGACTATCGGGAAGTCTGCCGGTGCAAAGAGCATGTTAGTTTTTGGCCAGAATTCTTTATGGGCCGGATGGGAAGCTGAACGACCATAAGCACTCAGATAGGTTTCTTCTGGTCCGGAAATGACTTTTGCCAAAAATGGATGAGGCATGAGCTGTGCGATAATATCAGGCAAAATTGGCCTCCCAAATGGCTTAGTACAGTGACAGTTTCTTCGTGATTGGCGTTCGAAGTTCTTCGAGAATAACGATCTAAAAAGAAAGGCTAGACTACACTTCCTGCAACCGTCAATGACGCTCGGATAGCTGGCCGAATACATGCCAGACCGCGATATCTTGGCACAATCCGACTATATCATTCTTATTGCGGGTTTATTCTGCTGGCGGATACGGCAATTTGATTCCAAAAAAGAAAAAGGAATGGGAGCAAAGAAGGGCGACTTCTCAAGCTGCGACTTTTAGCCGAACCCAGTGTTGGCCGCAGCACAGGCGGAGCCTCAATCCGACATCCACTCGCATTTCCTACACCCGCTCGAACCGCTAATGCAGCAGCGGCTCTTTCAAATCGTCGATGCTCTTTTTCGCGCCAAATGCCCTCGCACCGCTATGGCGTTCAATTAGGACACTTGTCATCCGTGCCCTACAATGCGTTTCTTTAATAAAAACAGATCACTAACCCTGTAGGCACCGCATGACATGTTGGGGAATGTGTCATCTGTGTCCTACTGGCCCGTCAATGCCCGATCCTGCCCAAGCTATTCCTGTGGAAACGCCTCTCCCCCGTGCGAGCAAGCGTTGCTAAGCGTGGACAATGCCCAAGACTACGATTCCCGATGATTCCGACCCGTTTGATGCGATAGTCGATGCGCCTTTCGATGCTGCACTGTCAGAGCGGTATCTTGTTTATGCGCTATCCACGATCACTGCGCGTTCCCTGCCCGATCTGCGTGACGGGTTGAAACCGGTTCACCGGCGGCTGCTGTGGACCATGCGTCAGCTGAAACTGGACCCGTCCAACACGTTCAAGAAATCCGCTCGCGTCGTTGGTGAGGTGATCGGTAAATATCACCCGCATGGTGACACCGCCGCATACGATGCGATGGTCCGGCTTGCTCAGGATTTCTCGCTGCGATACCCGCTGGTTGAGGGGCAGGGGAACTTTGGCAATATCGACGGCGATAATGCCGCCGCCTATCGTTACACCGAAGCGCGCCTGACCAAAACCGCGATGCAGCTGATGGATGGGCTGGACGCAGGTACGGTTGATTTCATCCCGACCTATAATGGCGAGGAAGAAGAGCCCGAGCTGATGCCGGGCCTCTTCCCCAACTTGCTGGCCAATGGCGCCAGCGGGATTGCGGTCGGCATGGCGACCAATATTCCGTCGCACAATGTCGCAGAGATCATAGATGCCACGCTTGAGTTGATCGACAATCCGCATGTCGATCACGCGCGGTTGATGGAGCTGTTCCAGGGACCGGATTTGCCCACCGGCGGACAGATCATCGATAGCAAAGAGGTGATCTCTCACGCTTATGAAACCGGTCGCGGTTCCTTCCGGGTGCGCGGTGTGTTCGAAGCGCCGGAAGCGGATAAGGATGATGATAAGGCTGCAGGGATCGAGCGGCTGAGCGGAGGACAATGGCAGCTTGTCATTTCCGAAATCCCCTATCAGGTCGCGAAGGGTAAATTGATTGAACAAATCGCGCAGGCGATTGCGGACAAGAAACTGCCGATCCTCGAAGATGTGCGCGATGAAAGCGACGAAACGATCCGCATCGTGCTGGTTCCCAAGAGCCGCAATGTTGATCCCGAACTGCTTAAGGAAAGCATTTTCAAGCTGACCGATATGGAAACGCGGTTTGGCCTGAACCTCAATGTGCTGGACGCGACCCGCACGCCGATGGTCATGGGGCTTAAGGAACTGCTGGGCAACTGGACAGCTGCGCAGATCGAAATTCTTCAGCGCCGGACGCAGCACCGGCTGGATCAGATCGCGCGGCGGCTCGAACTGGTCGAAGGCTACATCACGGCGTTCCTCAACCTTGATCGGGTGATTGAGATCATCCGGTATGAGGATGAACCCAAAGCGGTGATGATGAAGGAATTCAGCCTCACCGATCGTCAGGCCGAGGCGATCCTCAACATGCGGCTGCGGTCTTTGCGCAAACTGGAAGAGATGGAGCTGCGCACAGAAAAAGACACTCTGCTGGCCGAGCAGGACGATCTTAACAAACTGCTTGAAAGCCCCGCGCGGCAACGCACGCGGTTGAAAAAAGACCTGCGCACGCTGCGCAAGGATTACGCTGAAGATACAAAACTGGGCGCGCGGCGTACGCGGATCCAAGAGGCCGAGCCTGCGGTTGAATTCAGCATGGATGCGATGATCGAGAAAGAACCGGTCACAATCATTCTCAGCCAGAAAGGCTGGATCAGAGCCGCAAAAGGCCACGTCGATCTGGAGCAGGAATTCAAGTACAAAGAAGGTGATGCGCTCGCCTTTATCCTGCACGCACAGACGACTGACAAATTGTTGATCGCTGCGGGCAATGGGCGCTTTTATACGCTGGGCTGCGATAAACTCCCCGGAGCACGCGGGTTTGGCGAACCGGTGCGGACGATGATCGATCTGGAATCCGATACCGGCATTGTCAGTATGTTGGTTCACAAGCCCGGCGGACGCCTGCTGCTAGCATCGACGATTGGGAAAGGGTTTGTCGCCGAGACAAACGAATTGCTGGCCGAGACCCGCAAGGGCCGTCAGGTGGTGAACCTGAAAGGCAACGCCGAATTGCGCGTCATCCGCGAAATCGGCGCTGAGGATGATCATGTCGCGTGTGTTGGCGACAACCGCAAGCTGATCGTTTTCAATCTCGAAGAAATGCCGGTCATGGCGCGCGGTCAGGGCGTGATGCTGCAACGGTATCGTGACGGCGGGCTATCAGATGCAATCACGTTCAAGCTGGAAGATGGCCTGAGCTGGCAAATGGGCGGTTCGGGAGAACGCACTCGGACCGAAAACGAGATTTGGCAGTGGAAAGTCGCCCGCAGCGCCGCAGGCCGATTGCCCCCTCAAGGTTTCCCCAAAAACAACCGCTTTGAATAAGACACAATGATAAAAGGCCGCGATCACGTATCGGTGATCGCGGCCTTTTTAGAAAGCTATGCAGCGTTCGCTTACATAATGGCGCCGGCTGGGCTGCTATCTTTGTCAGCTGCTGCGGTGTCCGCAGAGGCGGCTTTTTTGGCCGCGGCCTGAGCCGGGGTCATGATCTGTGCGCCTTCAGGCACTTCGACGGTGTTCGCCGCGATTTGCTCAAGCGAGTACAGAGCCATCAATGCGCCGTTTGCGTCGACTGCAAACGATTCTCTGGTGAGGGTGATGATGCCGCCTTCCCGTTCAAGGATCACGTTGTCTTCGCTGTCGACGGTGTACACTGTGCCCGCCGGCATGCTGTCAGCACTCATTACGGCAGCGCCTTCGATCAAGGCAGCATCACGCTTTGCTTCGGCTTCGGCTTTTTGTGCGGCCATCATACCATCGATCTGGCCTTTGGTGGCGTTGACCGTCCATTTGCCTTCACGTTCGGCAAGCAGGTTCGCGGGCAGCGGGGCTTTGTGGGCTCCGGTATCAACGGTCACGATCCCGTCAGCGTTGCTTTCTACGGTGCCGATCGGCGCGTCATCGTTGCCGAAAACTGTAGTTCCGGCGTCCTGAGCATTGGCTGCGATCGGGGTTGTGGCAATGGCGGTGGCTACAATTGCCAGCTTTGCAAACTTCATGTGATAGACACTCCGTGGTTTGATCTCTTCAGGTGGCCGCCGCAAGGGAGAGGGCAGCGCACGCAAACAAGGCGTAGGGTCCAAAGTTGAACCAGCATTTCAACGCCAAAAGCGGTGGATGCGCGCACCGGACCAATGTCCGAGGCGCATAAGGGTTCCCTTTTCCAAGGGACGATCACGACGGGACCGCCTGACCGATTTGATTTCTATGACAAACCGCGCCTGAAGGAAGGCTTAATCACGCCATCAATTTTCGCGCCTTCAGTTACCGCTCAGCTCTTCGGCCAGGATTTGTTGGACCCGTTGATCATCAGGAAATCCCTCGGCAACCCAGCGTTTTTCGACTGTTTGGAGAATCCGCGCGACTTCGGGACCTGCCGCGACCCCGCGTTGAACGATCTCGCCACCTTTTAAAGGCAGGTTGGGCGCTTTCCAGTCACGGATGACGGTGGCATCGACGCCCGCGATCAAAAGCCGATGGACGGCGATCTGCGACCCTTCGTTGTAAGCCAGCGCTTTCGGGCTTTCGGCGTCGTTTGTTAATCGCGCCGCGACCCCGACCAATACCCCGCGCTGCGCCCGTGACATCCGCAGCCGCGCAGCGACATCCGCTGCCACTTCGGGCGAGGGCGGGAGGAGCGCTGCCAAGCGCCGCAAGGGGTCCGGCGCAAAGCCTTGCGTCGCTTCATTTGCAATCAGCTCGCGCATGATTTCAACCTGGCGAAGCCCTGTCTCCGGCAGGATTACGCGCAAAATGGCCCGATTGAACATTCGTTCTACAGTTTCGCCGGGATCTGGCAGCGCCAGCAATTTGAGCAATTCATCGGCGACCCGCTCACGGCTTAAACCTTTCAGCGTTCCCGCCAGCTCGGCGCAAGCATCCTCAGCCTCGATATCCAGCTCTGCGCCAAACCGGGCCTGAAACCGGAAATACCGCAAGATCCGCAAGTGGTCCTCTGCGATCCGTTCGCGGGCATCGCCGATAAAGCGCACACGCCGAGCGATCAGATCATCGAGCCCGCCAAAATAGTCTGAAATTTCGAGTGTTTCGGGATGAGCATACAGCGCGTTGATCGTGAAATCGCGCCGCGATGCGTCCTCGCGCCAGTCGCTTGCGAATGAAACCGTTGCGCGCCTTCCATCGGTGGAAACATCATGGCGCAATGTGGTGATTTCAACCGGGCCATCTTCCAAAACGGCGGTGATTGTTCCGTGGTCGATTCCGGTCGGGACCGTGCGAATACCCGCAAGTGCACAGCGATCCATAACTTCATCAGGAAGGTGAGTGGTGGCACAGTCTACATCATGAACGTCCGCGCCCAGCAAAGTGTCGCGGACCGCGCCTCCGACCCATCGGATATTGTCCGGTCCAAGCACTTGGGTGAGTGTCCGCAAACCGGCCCGCCGGGGCCATGATGCCGCCGCCAAATTGCCAGTAAAGTCTGAAGCGGTCATTTTAATCGCTCACAATCAATGCGCCGCGCAAGATTCGCGAGGATTGCTGCGGTTACGCCCCAAATTCTGAAACCTTCGTAATCCATTTCGAGATATCGACGGTTCGCCCCTTTCCAGAACACTTCATTGACGTTCCAGTTACCCGGTTCCAGCAACAGCGCAAGCGGCGCCTCGAACCATGCCTCAACTTCCATGGGATTGGGCACCAGCGGCAGATCCGGCGGAATAACTGCCAGAACCGGTGTGACCGCAAAACCGGTGCCGGTTTGATACAGATCGCTTGTCCCGATCACACGCACATGTTCGCGCGGTAAAGAGAGCTCCTCTTCGGCTTCACGGACGGCAGCGGTAATGGCGTCTTCACCCGGATCAAGTTTGCCGCCGGGAAATGCGACCTGACCCGGATGGTCACGCATGGCGTTCGGTCGCTGGGTCAGGATAATTCCCGGCTGGTCACGGTCAGTCACCGCGATCAGAACGGCGGCCGGTGTTGACCGGCCATCGGCAAAATGCGCATCGGACAGCAGATCGGGAATGTCACGGCTGTGACCATCCTCAAACGCTGCAGAAAGTTGGCTGAAGAGGGCTGACATTCGCTCAGGGTATCAAAGAGAAAATCGAGCCCTGGCTGGTCACCATTAGGCCTTTGGTCAAATCATCGCCGCTCGTCTCAATCGCGATTTGTACCAATTGTTCGTAAGTGGACCGATTGAGTCGCGCCTCACATCCATGGCGGACATGAACATATATCGCCGGTGTTTCGGGATCACCGGCGGCTCGGATCGCATGTTCCGCCCCGGCGACGATCAGATCATCGGTATTCAGCCGGAATGCGATCTCTCCGTCGCGCAGCACGCAATCAACCGCAGTAAAGGCCGCATCGTCCACTTCGATGCTGAGTTTCTCGAATGGAGTGACCAACCAATGCTGGGCGGCATCATCACGGATTAACAGGCCGGAAAATGCGCGCACCATCGCCGGACGGCGGATCGGATCACCTTCATGAAACCATGATCCATCGGCCGCGATACGCATGTCGCTGTCGCCGATTTGCTTGGGCGACCAGTCTTTAACCGGCGGCAATTGGCGCCGTTCAACCTGTTCTGCGATCTGGGCCAGTGTGAGTTCGGCAAGGTAGGGGGGTGGTTCGTAAGGCATAATCAGATAACGCGATGCCAGAACCGCGCGTTCCCGAAAAGAGCGCGCTCCACTTTAGTCGCCGCCGGTCACTTAACCCTTGCCCGCGATACCGCCTTCGGGGTTCCAGGGTCCAAGCACGCCCTCGGCTGGCATCGCGGATAAAGCTGCGCCGCGCGCCAGCAGGCGATTTTGTTCATAGGGTCCAGGGCAACGCCATCCGCCAGTGGCATTGGGCGTAAAGCCCCAGCGGCTGTAATATTCGGCATCGCCGATCAAAACCTGCGGGAACGTGGGCGATCCGTTTGCTGTCATGCGGGCTTCTGCATCCAGCATGGCGGCCATCAATCCCATGCCAAACCCTTCGCCTTGGCGTTCGGGCAGCACCGCAACCGGTCCAACCATAATCAGCGGCACAGCCCGCGCATCATTGTCGATCAGCGCGATAGGCCAGCACTGGATCGTACCCACCAGCAAATCGTCTTCATCCAGCGCGGCAAAGCTTAACGCATCGAGCCATTCCATCCCGGCCCGGATACGATATGCTGTGCGCGCATGGCGATCAGGGCCGAATGCACGATCAAGCAATTCCTCGATCATTTCAGGTTCGGCCGCTGAAAGCGGAATCAAAGTTGCAGTGTTAACGCTCATAAGCTGCGGCGCTTAAAGGGTTTGGCCGCATCTTCCCAACAAGTTTTACTGGGGGGTCAGTTTAAGGATTCTACCCTCTGATCCATCTTCGGCTACCCAGATGCTCCCATCGGGTGATTGATCGATTGAGCGCAAACGATTGTCAAACGCATAGCGCCCGGTCTCGGTTGCTTTGTCGCCGTCGATCGAAACCCGCACGATGGCCTGGCTGCTGAGACCAGCGATCAAAGCATCGCCCCGCCACGCTTCGAACATGTCGCCGGAATAAAAGATCATATCGCCCGGCGCGATCACCGGGGTCCAGTGAATGGCCGGTTTGGTAAAGCCGTCATCGGCGCTGTGATCGGTGATCGGGTCGCCATTGTAATGATTGCCATAAGACCGCGTGGGCCAGCCGTAATTGGCACCTGCTTCGACAAGGTTCAATTCATCTCCGCCTGCCGGGCCATGCTCCAGATCCCACAACCGGCCTTCGGCATCCCAATCCATCCCAAGGATGTTGCGATGACCGTATGACCAGATTTCTGCAGTTACGCCGCCTTTGTCCGCCATCGGGTTGCCTGCGGCGGGCGTCCCGTCGAGATTGAGGCGTACAATAGTCCCGAGTGTGTTCGATGTGTCCTGCGCAGGCTCAAGTTTTTGCCGGTCGCCGCTGGCGATGAACATGTATTGCTCGTCCGGCGAAAAAGTGATCCGGTGCGAATAATGGCCTTTGCCTGTGACTTTCGGCGCCTGACGCCAGATCACTTCGAGCCCTTCGACAGCGCAAGCGTCGGTATCTTCGTTGCAGTTTAACGTTCCGCGTCCAACGGCGGCGCCGCGGGTGTCGCCTTCGCCTGCTTCGGCCCAGCTCAAAAAGATTGTGCGGCCACCCTCGCGGCCTGCCTCGGATGCGAGAAATGCGACGTCACCCAGTCCGCCTTGTCCACCGTAATCGACTTCGGGAACGCCGCTGACGATGGTCACTTCGCCGCTTTTGGTCTTCATGAGCTTGAGCGTGCCCGCTTTCTCGGTAATCGCGAGAGTTTCGGTGCCCGGAATAAATTCGATCGCCCATGGACGGTCAAACTCACCCTTTGGCTCCACGGCAAAAGATGTTTCGGTTTCGGTGGTTTCCGGACTGTCCCCGGTTTCGGCATTCGCACAGCTTGCGAGCGCGAAGGTGGAGAGCGAGAGTGCGAGTGGAAGTTTGGAAAAGTTGGTCATGAGTTTGATAACTCCCAAAATTGGAAACGGTGCCCGTGAAAAAATCATCGGCGTTGACGAGGCAGGCCGCGGGCCGCTGGCGGGGCCTGTTGTCGCTGCCGCAGTCATGTTGGGAAGCGATGTACCCAAAGGGTTAGACGATTCCAAGAAACTATCGGCCAAACGGCGCGCTGTGCTCGACCAGGAAATCCGCGAAAGCTGCGAATGGGCCGTTGCGGTGGTCGGCCCGGAAGAGATCGACCGGATCAATATTTTCATGGCGACAATGGAGGCAATGACGCGGTGTGTCGCGGACCTGTCGGCCAGGACTGCCGGGGAATGCTTTATCTTGATCGACGGGAACATGACGCCGCAGGGACGGTGTCACCAATGGCGTTGGCCCGCACGGGCGATTGTCGGCGGTGACGGGATCGAGCCTGCGATCAGCGCGGCCTCCATTATTGCCAAGGAATGGCGTGATCGATTGATGATCGAAGCCGCGGAAATCCATCCGCATTATGGTTGGGATCGCAACAAAGGTTATGGCACGGCAGAGCACATGAGAGCGCTTAAAGAATTCGGGCCGACGCCGCTGCATCGGCAAAGTTTTGCGCCGGTTGCGCAAGCAAACCTTTTGTAAGGTCTGCGGAAACAACCTAAGCGCTGCGGCATGTTGAACGCGATTCTTGTCAGTCTTGCCGGCCTTGTCGGTCTTGCCGTTGGCGGCGAATTGCTGGTGCGCGGGGCCGTGGGCATTGCCCAGAAGCTTGGCGTATCGACGCTTTTCACAGGGCTCGTGATTGTCGGATTTGCGACGTCGATGCCCGAAATGGTCGCCAGTTTGCAGGCGGCACTGGCTGGATCGCCCGAAATTGCGTGGGGCAATATTGTCGGGTCGAACATTGCCAACACCCTGCTAATTCTGGGTATTTCTGCGCTGGTAACGCCGATTGTGCTGATCGGGACGGGAAGGCGCGACGCCGTTGTTGCGTTGAGCGTTACGGTCGTTTTGTGGGCGTTGATTGCCTCGCAAATGGCGGGTCGCTGGATCGGCTTTGCGCTGCTCCTTGGCATTCTCGTTTATATCGTTTGGCGCTACCGCCATCCCGGCGCTGCGCCCGTAGATGATGTCGGCGATGAAGCGCCTAGCAAAGGCTGGGTTTCCGGCGTACTGTTTGTGGTCGGGCTTGGTATTTTGATCGCTGGCGGTAACGCGCTGGTCACCGGAGCGATCAGCCTGGCAACCATTTTTCAGGTGCCAGAAACGGTCATTGGCCTCACCGTCGTGGCCGTTGGCACATCATTGCCTGAATTGGCAGCGTCTATCGCCGCTGCATTGCGGGGCAAATCTGCGCTCGCAATCGGGAATGTGGTGGGGTCCAATATCTACAACATTCTGCTGATCGGGGGCGCAACGATGAGCATCGCTCCGCAAGCCATTCCGTTTGAATTGGCGGGTATCCAGATGGCCTTGCTCACGGCCAGCGCGCTCATGCTTCTGGCGCTTTTGTGGAAGGCGGAAAAGATTGGCCGCGTCCTTGGCGCGGTTCTGGTGACGGCCTTTGCAGCCAACATTGTGCTGGTTTTCAATTAAATCCGGGCTGCCGAGTCCTTCGCGCCACACCCCTCTATATCGAGTCCGGCGATACCCTGCGGACTCAATATCTTGTGCCGATCACCTTTCGTTCCGCGCTGCATGTCGTAATGTTTACGGCCTGTTAACCATGACTCTTCAGAATCTTTGCTTGACGGGTGTGCCGTGAGGACTCACCCTGTGGATAACTTTGAATTCAATTTACGGGGAAGTCTGTCGTGGGTGTCATCGAAACAACAAAGGTGCGTGCAAAGCGTGCCGTAAAGCCTTCTGAAGCGGACGTGCGGGCGCTCTTGCCGATCGGCAAAATCCTTGACGGTGACTGTATTGAGGCAATGCAATCCCTGCCTGACAATTCGATCGACTGCGTGTTTGCCGATCCACCTTACAATCTGCAACTGGGCGGTGATCTCAACCGGCCCGATGGCAGCGAAGTTGATGCCGTGACCGATCACTGGGACCAGTTTGACAGTTTTCGGGCCTATGACGATTTCACCCGTGCTTGGCTGACCGAAGCGCGCCGTGTTCTAAAACCCGATGGCGCTTTGTGGGTCATCGGCAGCTATCACAACATTTTCCGCGTTGGCGCGATCCTACAGGATCTGGGCTTCTGGATCCTTAACGATGTGGTCTGGCGCAAGACCAACCCGATGCCCAATTTCAAAGGCACCCGGTTTACCAACGCCCATGAGACTATGATCTGGGCGAGCCAAGGCGAAAAGGCGCGTTATCATTTTAACTACCGCGCGATGAAGACGCTGAATGACGAACTGCAAATGCGCAGTGATTGGGTCCTGCCCATCTGTTCGGGCAATGAACGCCTGAAAGAAAATGGCAAGAAAGCGCATCCGACCCAAAAGCCCGAAGCGCTTCTTTACCGAGTGCTGCTGGCCACCACTGAAAAAGGTGACGTGGTGCTCGACCCGTTCTTTGGCACGGGCACAACCGGCGCGGTTGCAAAACGTTTGGGCCGTGAATGGATCGGCTGCGAGCGCGAGGATTTTTACCGGGGTGTTGCGTATAAACGCATAGAGAAGGAACTTCCGCTGGACGAAAGCGCTCTGAAAACAATGCAGAGTAAAAAGTCCGCGCCCCGGGTCGCCTTTGGGACGCTTGTTGAAACCGGATTGATTGCGCCCGGCACAAAGGTGTTTGACAAAAAACGCCGCTGGGTCGCGATTGTCCGGGCCGATGGCTCGCTTGATTACAATGGACAGACAGGTTCGATCCACGGCCTTGGCAAAGACCTGCAAGAGGCACCAAGCTGCAATGGCTGGACATTCTGGCACTACGAGGCGGATGGGCCCGGTGGCAAAGAGGTGAAGCCTGTCGATGCGGCACGTCAATTGCACTTGCTCGCGAACGAAGACGGCTGACCGGCCACCGCTCGTCTTTCATACGGCACGAGTGCTGCGCCTTGGCGTTTTGCAAAAACCGTTTGTCTCAATAGTCTGAAACTCTGAGTATATTTCCTGATTATCCCCATTTCGCGGGCGCTTTACCCCTGTGCGCTCCGTGATTTGAGAAATGAGGAAATGCTATGATAAACCCATTGAAAAGCAGCGTTATCCCCGCAGCTGTGATCGCAATTGCGAGCCTCCCGACCGCGGCTCTGGCCGAAGGTCCCTATGTTAGCATCAGCGGCGGTGTCGCTCTTCCCGAAGACAGCACCAACAGCGGCGAATTTGATACGGCGGTGCCTGCAACCGAGGATTTTGGCGCAATTCCTGCGGGCACAGAACTCGGCTGGAACACTGAATTCGATACCGGCTTCGCTATCGCAGGTCAGCTCGGCTACGCTTTTGAAAATGGCTTTCGTGTCGAGGCTGAGGCGGCGTATTCCGAATACGGTGTGTCCACCCATTCGGGCCTGATTGTAGGCGGAACAAACATCGATTCAGTCGACGTTGCGATCCTGACCCGCGGCGCAGCCAATGCGGCAAATCCAACTGTCGGTGCGGTCATCGCCGACGGTCAAGGCCAGGTCTCTAACTTTGGCATCTTCGGCAATGTCTTTTACGATTTCGACACTGGCAGCGCGGTCAAACCATATATCGGCGCAGGCATAGGCTATCAGTGGGTCGATGTTGATTACAGCCCCTCTGGCGTGGCCGTTGGCGATGATACCGATGGCGTCTTTGCCTATCAGCTGATGGTCGGGGCAAGCGCTGAAATCACTGATGGTGTCGAATTGTTCGGCCAATACACCTGGCGCGACAGCACCGAAGACGCGGACATTGCTCTCTCTCTTGTGCCGGCAACCCTGGGCGTTGAATCGGCGCAATCAATTTTGTCGGCGGGTATCCGGTTCACCTTTGGCGGCTGACGCAGAGCAGACTGGTTAAACGATCGGGAAAAGGGCCGCGCCGCGATGCGCGGTCCTTTTTCATATGTGCAAACGCCGATGCATCATACTGTTCAGACCGGGCTGCGCTGCTAATGCTTATAGTCTCGATCTATCATCAGGCCTGAACCAATGACTGCATCTGTTTACATCCACCCCATCGCATTTGCATCTGGCCCGCAGGCTGAGGATGGCGCGGCGATCCGATTGGCCGGTTCGATGGTCTATGCCAGCCGCTTTGCGCTGGTACTGCGTGAAGGCGGCGCTGTGACCGATCGCCGGTTATTCGGTGCGCGCGGGCTCGATGAGGCTCTGAGCGGGCTTGATGATGGCCTCGCCGCCGAAGCGCAGCGCCAATGGGCGAACCTGCAAAAGGTGCATGCGCCGATTAAACTGGGCGAACGCACCATCCGCCTTGATCAGCCGCAAATCATGGGTGTGCTCAACGTAACCCCTGACAGTTTCAGCGATGGCGGCGAATTTCTGGAAAAGCCAGATGCTGGCCGCGCCCATGCCGCCGCCATGATCGAAGCAGGCGCTGCGATTATCGACATTGGCGGAGAAAGCACCCGCCCGGGCGCCGCTGCGACGTGGGAGGGGGATGAGAAAGACCGCGTTCTTCCTGCGGTTGAATACTGCGCCGAAATGGGCGCTGTGATCAGCGTGGATACCCGCCGGGCAGGCGTTCTAGAGGCTGCTTTGAACGCCGGCGCGCATATCGCGAATGATGTATCCGCGCTGCGCTATGATCCGCGCTCGCTTGAACTGGTCGCCAACATGCAATGCCCGGTCATTGTGATGCATGCGCCCGGCACTGGTGACGATTTACACGAAGGCGCCGAGTATCTCGATATCGTCAGCGACGTATTCGATTTCCTCAAATCAGCGCGTGAACGCGGCATTGCAGGCGGTATTGCCGAGGATCGCATAATCCTTGATCCGGGGATCGGGTTTGGCAAAACTCTGGCGGACAATCTTGCTCTGATTAACGCCTTGCCGCTGTTTCATGCGCTCGGCAGCCCGCTGCTTTTGGGCGTCAGCCGGAAACGGATGATTGGCGCGCTTTCGAAAGAAGAGGCCGCGCATGAGCGGCTTGGCGGGTCAATTTCCCTCGCGACAAAGGGGATGGACGCAGGCGTTCATCTTTTGCGTGTGCATGATGTTAAAGAGACCGTTCAGGCGCGCAATGTCTGGCGCGGAATGCGCGATAGCGCGCTTACCGATTTTGCGCAGTTACCGCAGTTTTAAAAAACTTTACCTGAATTGTAACGAACAATCGTGCTGCTGCGAATGTCCTTGTGACCCGCGCTGCACCCCCCCCTAAACCCCTGCTGGCGCGGGTCATCTTCATTCCCTGATCGACAAGAGGTATTTATGCCAGCCTATTTCCGTGCGCCCGCCAACCTGCTCATCCTTGGCTTCGTTGCCGCCATGCCTGCCGCTGCGATGGCGCAAGACGAGGATAAAGGCAGTGACGCCGGATTCTTTGTTGCGGTGAAAGCGGGTGTAACCTCGCCGACGGATGCGACGTTCGATGGTGTACAGGCACCCGAGGCCCCTTCGCCGGGATCCGCTGGCGCACCGGCGATTGTCGATGTCGAATTTGATGATGATTTCACCTTTGCGGGCGCTATCGGATACCGGTTTGGCACAAGGTTTCTGGGCATTTTTCAGCCGTCGATCGAACTGGAATATTCCAATGCCAGCGCAGATGTTTCCGGCGGTGCTTTAAATGGCGGCAACCAGACTTTTGCCGGCGATGCCGACATCAACACTTTTACTTTGAATTACCGGTCGGAAATTCGATGGTCCGACACACAGACTGTTGTTCCATTCACAGGCGGGGGAATCGGGATTGCAGATGTTGATTTGAACGCGGTCTATTTCCCCAATAATGGAATCGCCACCGCGCCGACTTTTGCCGCAACGGGAAGCGATAGCGGTCTTGTGCTGCACAGCAATGTCGGGCTCGGGTTCAAGCTGACCGATACTATCGAACTTGAAACCAGTATTCGCTATCAACGTGTCAGCGGTCTCGATTTTGAACGACGGTTTATTGCAGGCGGGAACGATGCCTTTAATGCCGATCTTGAAGGCCGGTATGAAACCGTTTCAGGCTTTGCCGGCGTGCGCTACCGATTCTGATCACGCATTGCACATTTGCGGATGTTGAACTTTCAATCCCTTCCTTTGCGATGGCAAGGGAAGGGATTGGCGTTTGTGCAATCGTCGCGAATTCGTCATGGAGATCGCATAGCCTTAGTCAGTGATCGATTTCCGGAGTGAGTCCATGCGCCGTTTCCGCCTTTTTGCCACCTCAGCTGCTATTTCAGCAGCCGCAGTTTTCATCGCCGCGCCGCTTTCGGCAGATGACCACTCAGCAAAAGAGGGCAAAACGCAGCAAGCCCAAACGCATCAAAACATGCACATGGACATGCACGGGGATGGGCATGTGCCGATCTATGCCGAAGACCTGCTGGATGCGTATTACGCGAAACTGAAACCGCGCGTTGATCTGCCGGTTGCGCCTGCCAATGTCACATTGGCTTCCGATGCGACCATTACGCGCCTCGCTTTTGGCAGCTGCAACCATCAATCACGGTCGCAGCATATGTGGGCTCAGATTGCGGCCACCAATCCCGATCTTTTCCTGTTCATTGGTGATAACAATTATGGCGATCAGGGGTGGAGCGGGGATGCCGCGCTGACATCGCTTCGCAATGCTTATAAAACGCAGGCCGAAACGCCTGAACTGGCCGAATTTCGCGCGAAAATCCCGATGATGATCACATGGGACGATCATGATTACGGGTTCAATGATGGCGGCGCTAATTTCACGTTCCGCAAATGGTCGGAAACAATCTTTGAAACATTCTGGGGCGCATCCGAAGAGGTGCAATCCCGCCCCGGTATCTATGAAAGCCGGATGTTCGGAACTGATGGTAAAGTCACGCAGGTGATTATGCTGGATACCCGGTTTTTCCGCAGCGATCTTGAAACTATGGAATACACTCCCGAACGCCCGCCGCTGGGGCCGTACAAGCCAAGCAGCGACGCCTCGAAAACGATGCTGGGCAAGGCGCAATGGGAATGGTTGCAGCAGGAATTGGCGAAGCCTGCCGATTTGCGGGTTCTCGTCTCCTCAATTCAGGTGATCACCGACGCGCATAATTATGAAAGCTGGGAGGCTCTGCCGCTGCAGCGTGAACGGCTTTATGAAATGCTGGCCGCGCGCGAAGAAAGCGGTCTGGTCATGCTGTCAGGCGATCGTCATGCCGGCGGCATTTATGCCGACACACCCGAGGCGGCTGATGGCGAGAAATTGTGGGAGCTGACCAGCTCTTCGCTGAACTATTCGTTTTCCTCAACCGAACGCAACACCGCTCGCGAACCCGATCCGAAGCGTTTGACCGATTTCATCTCCGAAGAAAACTTTGGGCTGGTCGAGATCGATTGGTCGGCCAAGACATTCACGATGAGCATGCGCGGCAGCGAAGGCGAAGTTCGCGTATCCCAAACAGCGTCCTGGTAACGGCTAAAGCGTAAAACCGCCGTCAGATACAAGCACGTGCCCGGTCAGGTTCGACCCTGCGTCGGACAGCATATACAGGATATTGTCCGCAATCTCTTCGGAGGTTGCAAAACGGCCGAGCGGCGTGGTGCTTGCCATATTCTTGATGGTTGCATCACGCCCGGCGGTTTCGACGGAGCGTTTGAAATCGTCCGAACTTTCCCAGATCGCTGTGTCTACGCCGCCCGGAGCAATGGCATTGACGCGAATGTTATGGGGCGCGCCTTCCAGTGCGGCGATACGGGTCATGTGCGAGACGGCGGCTTTGGCTACACCATACGGGCCAATGCCCGCGATGGGTTTCAGGCCGGTGGAAGACGATGTGATTACCGCGCTGCCACCATTTTCCTTCATAGCGCGCATGGCGCTGCGCATCGTGAGAAATACCCCGTCAAGGTTGACGTCCATTACACGGCGCCATTCTGCAAAATCGAGCGCGGCAATCTGTCCGTGCCCGCCAACTCCTGCGTTCGCGATTGCATGATCCAGCCCGGCAAGCTGCGGCTCCAATTGATCCCAAAGCGTTTCTTCAGCGACGCTGCCGATGACATGCACCGTCTCACAATCGAGATCCAGCGCATCCAGTCCGCTTTCATTCACATCAACAAGGAACAGTTTTTTGGCGCCTCGCGCTGCCAGCGCTTTGGCGCAAGCGGCACCGATGCCGGACCCGGCCCCTGTGACAAGAGCGGTGCGGTCTTTGAAATCTTGAATGGTTTGCATGTACGAACCGCTAGGCGGATCATACTTGGCGATCAAGCGGCGTTGTCGATCCCGAGATCGGAAAGCTTGCGATACAATGTCGAACGACCGATGCCGAGCCTGCGCGCGACCTCTGTCATGCGACCGCGATAATGGCCGATTGCAAGCCGGATGACATCGGCTTCAATCTCTTCGAGCGGGCGCAAATTGCCGTCTTCGGTGTATAGCATCACGCCCACGCCTTCATGCGCGCTTGAGAGAGGATCGTTTTCAATCTCGCCAAGCATTTCCAATAGCTGCGGAAAGCTGTCGGCCGAAAGCGTCTGACCTTCGCAATAAACAGCCGCCCGGAACAAAACGGATTGCAGCTGCCGAACATTCCCAGGCCAATCATAAGCAGAAAGCAGGGTGAGGGCGCTTTCGGACACGGAAAGGTGTTGCAGGCCGGGCTGTTCCCCGATCCGGCCAAGGAAATGGCGGGCAAGGGCAGGGATGTCTCCAGTGCGCTCTCGTAGAGGCGGCAAAGTGATCCGGGTGGAGCTGAGTTTTTCAGCAAGGCTGGCATCAAAATGGCCTGCCTCTACCAACACGGGCAAACTGATATTGGTGGCACACATGATGCGCACATCGACACGGAAACCGTGTGCCGCGCCCACAGGCCGGACAATCCCGCTCACGAAAACCTCGGCGAGCCTGGATTGCAGCTCCGGTGTCAGGCGATCAATTTCGTCCAGCACCAAAGTGCCGCCATCGCAGTGCTGCAACGCACCGATCTGGCGATCAAATGCTCCTGGGAAGGCATTCGGTTCGTGCCCGAACAGGACCGATTCAATCGAATTGGGAGGAACGGCGGCGACATTGATAATGCGCAGCGGTTCTTTTGAACGAGGGCTGGCGGCATGCATGGCGCGCATCAGCATCTCTTTACCAGTGCCGGATTCGCCTTCGATCACGGTATGGCTATGGCCGCGCGCGGCCTTTGCCGCCTGAGCCAGAGCGGTGCGGAATTTGGGCGCCGTGCCGATCATCGCGTCGAAATCGAGGCTGGCTGACATTTTTTCTGTCAGCGGTGCCAACTCATCGCGCGGACTTTCGCGCGTGGTGACGCTTCGCAAAGCTTCCATCAAGCGGTCGGGTGAAACTGGTTTGACCAAATAATCGCTGGCACCGGCACGCATGGCTTCCACCGCCAAAAGCGGTGATGCGCTGGTGGTGAGCATAAGAATCGGCAGCGCGGGACGGCGACTTTTCAGCTCGGCGATCAAAGAGCAGGCATCATCGCCCGGCACCCACTGATCCAGCAGAATTGCCGATAACTGCATACCTTCGCGCGTGCCGAGCATCGCAATCGCTGTTTCGGGATCAGGCGCCACAATTGTTCGCCATCCATCACGCGCCGCAATGGCAGAGATCAAACGGCTTTGCGCCGGTTCATCATCAATCAGCATAACCAGACGCATCGCATCGCGGTCTGCGTGCTGGTCATCCGGCTGCGCCTCTAGGTGCGAATCCATGTCAGACATAGGCTGGCCCAAGTGTCCTTTACCCTCCCCGGCAATCGTCCCAGGGTGAAACGTCGGACTGTCATAGGGTGGCGGAGTAAAGACGATGTTAAGGCTGATTGGCTTGCTGAAGATTTTGCAAAGCCACTTTTGCCGGATGATGAAAGCGGGCTTGAGTGAAGGCGTTTGTCGCGATACGGGCATCAAACACATTTTTCCGGCAACTTTCTGCCGGGTTCGACGTTAGGGATCAAACGGGAGCATCATAGCCATGGCTACGAACGACATCGAAAAAGCACGGGCAACCTACAGCAGCTTTATGGGCGTGCTGAAATGGGCCGTGCCACTCATCGCGATCATCACTTTGTTCGTTATTACGCTGATCGCCGACTAAAGGCAGATAAAACCACGTGAAAATCGCTGTCCTAAAAGAACGCGCACCGGGGGAAACCCGCGTTGCGGCTTCACCTGAAACGGTCAAAAAATTCATCGCTCTTGGCAATGAATTCGCTGTTGAATCCGGAGCCGGCGCGCATGCCGCCTTTACTGATGACGCCTACGCCGATGCCGGCGCGATTATCGGCGATGCGAAAGCTACGGTGAAAGATGCGGATATTGTCCTTGGCATTCAAGCACCGGAAGTTGCCGTTCTGAAAGGCGCAAAGGCCGGGGCATGGGTCGCCGCGTTGTTTGATCCTTTTACCAAGACGGACCTGTTAGAAGCCTATGCGAAAGCGGGCTATGAAGCGCTTTCGATGGAGTTTATGCCGCGCATCACGCGGGCGCAGAGCATGGATGTTCTATCCAGCCAATCCAATCTTGCAGGCTACAAATCGGTTGTTCATTCCGCCGATGTGTATGGCCGCGCGTTTCCGATGATGATGACTGCCGCCGGCACAGTACAAGCCGCGCGCTGTTTCATCATGGGCGTCGGCGTTGCCGGCCTTCAGGCGATTGCCACAGCCAAACGCCTCGGGGCGCAGGTCTCTGCCACCGACGTCCGTTCCGCTACAAAAGAGCAAATCCAAAGCCTCGGCGCAAAAGCGATTTTCGTTGAAGAAGTGGCCGGCATCGAAGGCGAAGGCTCCGGCGGATACGCGACCGAAATGAGCGACGAGTACAAGGCCGCTCAGGCCAAGCTGGTTTCCGAGCACATCGCCAAACAAGATATCGTTATCACTACGGCTTTGATCCCGGGCCGGGCAGCACCTGTTCTGGTCACCGACGCGCAAATCGCGACAATGAAGCCCGGCAGTGTGATCTTTGACCTTGCAGTTGCCCAAGGCGGTAACGTGGAGGGATCAAAACCCGATGAAGTCGTCGAAAAGCATGGCGTAAAAATCATCGGTTACGCCAATACGCCCGCGCATCTCGCGGCTGACGCATCGGCGCTGTTCGCGCGCAACCATTTCAACTTCCTCAGCGCCTTCTGGGACAAGGAAGCAGGCAAACCTGTACTCGATGAAGAGATCGGGGACGCTATCCGTCTGACCAAGGACGGCGATATTGTTAACGAGCGGCTGAAGGGGGCCTGATCCGTGGATTTCATCAGCATTCTCTCGATTTTCGTGCTGGCGTGTTTCGTCGGCTATTATGTGGTCTGGTCGGTTACGCCGGCGCTTCACACGCCATTGATGGCGGTGACCAACGCGATCTCTTCTGTGATCATTGTGGGCGCTTTGATCGCTGCGGCCGAGGCGAGCAGCCCGGTTGCCAAATATCTCGGCCTGTTCGGTGTGGTGCTGGCCAGCGTCAACATTTTCGGCGGCTTTGCCGTAACGGAACGAATGCTCGCCATGTACAAGAAAAAGGAGAAGTAAGAGATGACCTTCTCCATCCTTGCAGGCGCCGCTGACGGCGTCACCGGAAACCCATCCTGGGCGATGCTCGCCTATCTTATCGCCGGCGTGTTTTTCATTCTGGCACTGCGCGGGCTTTCATCGCCTGCCACGAGCCGTGCGGGCAACCGCAACGGTGTGATCGGGATGCTGATCGCAGTTGCGACCACATTGATCACGCATGACATCGCCAATATCGTAGAGATTGCGATCGCCATTTTCCTGGGCGGCATCATCGGTGTTACAGTGGCGCGCAAGATAGCGATGACTTCTATGCCGGAACTCGTCGCGGGTTTTCACTCGCTTGTGGGTCTGGCCGCCGTTGTCGTGGGCCTTGCTGCGTGGCTTGATCCGGCCAGCTTTGGTATCACCGACGCGAATGATCAAATCCTGCTGGTTAGCCGGATTGAGCTGGGTCTGGGGATCGCAATCGGTGCGATTACATTCTCCGGTTCCGTGATCGCCTTTCTGAAACTTTCCGGCAAGATGAGCGGTTCGCCGATCCTTTTGCCTGCGCGCCACATCATCAATCTGGGCACGCTGACTGCCATTCTGGCGATGATCGGTATCTACGCTGTGTCCCCCGATGGCGGTGCGGGCGAAGGCTATTTGATCATCGCTGTAACGGTGCTCGCATTCCTGATCGGTTTTCTCCTGATCATCCCGATTGGCGGCGCAGATATGCCGGTCGTTGTGTCGATGCTTAACAGCTATTCCGGCTGGGCAGCAGCGGCGATGGGCTTCACCTTGGGCAACAGCGCGATGATTATCACCGGCGCGCTTGTCGGTTCATCGGGTGCGATCCTGTCTTATATCATGTGTAAAGCCATGAACCGCAGCTTCATCAGCGTGATCGCAGGCGGATTTGGCGCCGAAGATAGCGGCGGTGCCAGCGGCGAACCGCGCGAACAGCGCCCCTATAAACAGGGCAGCGCCGAAGATGCCGCCTTTATGCTGGAGCAGGCAGAGAAGGTCATCATCATCCCCGGTTACGGGATGGCGGTGGCGCAGGCGCAGCACGTGCTGCGCGAGATGTCCGATGTGCTTGAGGAAAAGGGCATCGAGGTCAAATTTGCGATCCACCCTGTGGCTGGACGTATGCCGGGTCATATGAATGTGCTGCTAGCCGAAGCCAGCGTGGATTATGACAAGGTGTTCGAATTGGAGGATATCAACTCTGAATTCGCAACCGCAGATGTCGCCTTCATCATTGGTGCGAACGACGTTGTAAATCCGGCGGCGAAAACGGATAAGAGCTCTCCGATTTACGGTATGCCGGTGTTCGATGTGGATAAGGCCAAGCAGGTATTTTTCATCAAACGCTCGATGGGCGGCGTCGGCTATGCCGGGGTGGACAACGATGTGTTCTATATGAACCAGACCGTGATGCTGCTGTCCGACGCCAAGAAGATGGTCGAGGAAATCGTCAAGGCGCTTGATTGATCATCAATGGCCCAAGCAACGAAAGTGTTTCCTATGCGTTTGACCGCGATTTTGGTGGCGATAGTGCTGCTTGGTGCGGGCGTTTGGTACGTTTTCCGGGACGGCGGCTTGCTCAATCAAGTGACCGAAGAACGGGTAGAAGACGCGCTGATTCTAAACGGGGTGCCGCTGTCGATGGCAGAGTGCATGGCGCCGCGGCTGACGGAACGGCTTTCGATTGCGCAATTGCGCAGCCTTGAACGGCTGGCACCGGAAGACGGCGAAGCACGCGTGCCTCGCAATTTTACCGAGGCGCTTGATCGGCTGCGCCGGGTCGATGATGATGACGCTGTGAAGCAGCTGGCTTTGGTGGGCGCGCGCTGCGGGTCCGAAAATCTGCTGCGCAATTTGCCGATTTAGCGGGCTTGCCAATCGTCTCTCTTCTGCGCCACACTGCGCGCAGGGATGGGAGATACACCGATGATCAGATTGACCGCTGCCGCGCTGGCCCTCGCAAGCGCCGCGCCAGCTTTTGCCGACACGCACACCATTGCTCCGGGCGAAGGCGCTCAGGAGCGCTTGCAAGAGGCGCTGATACTCGCGGAGCCGGGTGATGAAGTCGTGCTGGAGGCCGGTCGATTTGAGCTGACAGACGGGCTTAGCCTTGATGTCGACGGTGTCACTCTGCGCGGCGCGGGCGCAGATGCGTCAATCCTCGACTTTACCAATCAAGCGGGATCAGGCGAGGGGCTGCTTGTTACGTCGGACAAGGTCACCTTGCGCGATTTTGCGGTCGAGAACGCCAAAGGCGACGGCATCAAATCCAAAGGCGCGGACCAGATTGTCTATTCCGCGCTGCGCGTCGAATGGACGAATGGGCCAGATCCGGCCAACGGCGCCTATGGCATCTATCCGGTCGAGGCGAGCAACATTCTGGTGCAGGACAGTTACGTTCGGGGCGCGTCTGATGCGGGTATCTATGTCGGTCAGTCGGAAAACATCATCGTGCGCGGCAATTTTGTCGAAGAAAACGTTGCCGGGATCGAGATCGAGAATAGCAATCGCGCCGAAGTGACCGAGAATCTGGCGACTAGGAACACTGGCGGCATTCTGGTGTTTGACCTGCCAAATCTTCCCAAGGTTGGGGGCGGCGATGTCCTGGTCGCGCGCAATGCCGTGATCGGTAATAACACCGATAATTTCGCGCCCGAAGGCAATATCGTAGCGAGTGTTCCCGCCGGAACCGGGATAATGATCATGGCCAATACGGGCGTCCAGGTGCTCGAAAATGCGTTGATCAACAATCAAACCTCGCATGTGATGTTGATCGCTTACACTCAGGATTTCACCGATGAGCGGTTTCAACCGCGGCCTGTTAACGTGACAATTCGCGGCAATGTGTATGGCGCGGGCGGCAATTCGCCTGATTTTACGGGCGGCGATCTGCTCGCTGCGGCCATGGGCGGGGCGCTTCCTCCGATCCTTACCGATGGATTGCATCGGAATTTGTCGATTGAGGATGCAGTTCCTGCGGTGTCGCTGGGTCTGACAACGGTCGGACAGCCTTTGACCGATGCAAAACCTGAAATGTTGAAGCCGGTAATCGCGGGTAAAGTTGCGCAGCTATCGCCGGTTGTACTGCCCGCTGAAATGGAAACGCGATTAAAGTGAGAGCGGCGCTTTTCGCTTTGTGTGCCTCGGCGGCCGCTTTGGCCGGATCGATTGCTGTCGGGGCCACAGTGATGGATGAACCCGCCGTCAACGACGATGCAATTCTTCAAGGAATGCCGCGCGCGCTGTCGGAATATGCCTTTTTCATCGATGGTGCCCGGCAATTGCCCAATTATGAAGTTGTCCGTTATGAACTCAACACGCCGCTTTATTCGGATGGCGCGGACAAGCTTCGGTTTGTTTACCTTCCCGAAGGAACAAAGCTGGTGAGCGAGGGAGACGGCTTGCTCGAATTTCCCGTCGGCAGCGCCATCGTAAAGACTTTCGCGTTTGGCAGTGGCGAGAACCGCCAATTAATCGAAACCCGTGTTCTGTTGCACCGGTCGGATGGCTGGCTTGCGCTGCCTTATCGCTGGAACACCGAACAAACCGAGGCGACGCTGGCGTTGGCTGGTGCCCGTATCGCACTGACATGGCCGGACGGCGAAGAGATCAGTTACCGGATTCCCAACAAGAACCAGTGCAAGGCGTGCCACAGCAAGCAAGGCGCGGTCATTCCGATTGGCCCCAAAGCGCGCAATCTGGACCGCGACTGGTTGACAATGATGGAAGAAGAACGGCGATTGTGGAGCGTTCCGCAGGGCGCGGATACTTTGCCTGTCTGGTCAAACGCTGAGCAGTTTGAAACCGCTGCACTGGCGCGCGCATACCTCGATGTGAACTGCGCGCATTGCCATCAGCCCGGCGGCGGAGCATCCAATTCGGGGCTCGATCTGCGTTGGGAGCAGGATGATCCTGTGAAGCTCGGCCTTCGTAAGCCGCCGGTTGCGGCCGGGCGCGGGGCAGGCGGGCACGCCGTTTCAATCGCGCCAGGTGATCCAAGCGCATCCATTATGGTATACCGGATGAGTTCAACCGAAGCAGGCATTGCAATGCCTGAACTGGGCCGCTCCACCAACGATCACGACGGGATTGCGGTTGTCCGCAAATGGATTGAGGAAATGCCCACATCATGAAATGGTTTGTCCGAATTCTGGCAGTGATTGCCGCACTGCTTGTGATTTTGTTTCTCGTATTTCGCACGCCGGATACCGACGCAGCCGAAATGCGGGCCAAATATGGCGCTGCGCCTTCGCAATTTGTCGAAATTGCAAACGGAGTGACGGTTCACCTTCGCGACGAGGGGCCGCGCGATGCGCCTGCGATCATTCTGCTGCATGGTTCCAATTCCGATCTGCACACGTGGGATGAATGGGCCGCGGGCCTGATAGACACCTACCGTGTCATCCGATTTGATCAGGTCGGTCATGGTTTGACCGGTCCCGATGCAGCGGGAGATTACTCACGCGCCAATTACGTGGAGGATATCCGCGAAGTGGCAGATGCTCTGGGCGTTAAAACCTTTGTGCTTGGCGGCAATTCGATGGGCGGAAAGCACACGCTCGCATTTGCGGCCCGTTATCCTGAACGGCTGAACGGATTGGTGCTGGTCGATGCCAGCGGCGGTCCTATGCCAGAGGATGATACGCAAGATGACGACAGCGGAAATATCGGTTTCACCATCGCCAAGACGCCGGGCATCAACAAAATTGCCGAACAAATTACGCCCCGCAGTCTGATCGCGCAAAGTCTGGAACAATCCGTTTCGATCAAGTCGGTCGTCGATGATGCGATGATTGATAGGTATTGGGAATTGCTGCGATATCCGGGCAATCGCGCGGCAACGATGGCGCGGTTTACAACTGGATATGATCCGCTGACGCGGGAACAGATCGAAGCGATCACCGTGCCGGTCCTGATCCAATGGGGGGATGAGGATCGATTGATCCCGCTTTCGGCGGGCCGCTGGCTTGATCAGACTATTCCAGACAGTGAGCTGTTGATTTACAGCGGAATCGGACATCTTCCGCAAAAGGAATTGCCCGCTAAAACTGTGGCCGATGCAAAGGCGTGGCTGTCTGAACTGGATATGCCGGATTAATCCGCTGGCGCCGCCTGAACGCCCGCTATAGACGCGCCTCTCGCTTACCCTCTAGACAGTGCCGAAACGGATTCGGGATTAAGGAATTGCTCTTGCGCAAATTGGGTTTGATCGGCGGCATGAGCTGGGTGTCGACCGGTATCTATTACGAACGGATCAACAAGATAATTCAAAAACGGGCCGCTCCGATGGCGAGCGCACCCTTGCTGATCGAAAGTCTTGATTTCCGGCAGCTTTATGGTCTGCGCGAAGACAAAGAATGGCAACACGCAGCGCAAGTCCTGAGTGACAGTGCGAAACGGCTCGAGGATGCAGGCGCGCAGGCCATCATCATTGGTGCCAATTCAATGCACAAGCTGTATGATGAAGTCGCCGCAAATATCGATATTCCGATCTTGCATATCGCCGATTATGTCGGGCTGGCGCTTAAACGGGCAGGGCACAAAAAAGTGGCTCTGATCGGCACCCGCAATGTCATGACAGAGAGTTTTTATCGGAAACGTCTGATCGCGCATGGCATTGACCTTTTGCCGCCGGATATGGGCAATGTCGAAATGCTCGATCAGATCATTTACGATCAACTCATGCTGGGCAAGGTCACTCGCGATGCGGAGCGCAAGCTCAAGACGATCATCACGAATAAAGCGCAAGATGGCGCTAAGGCGATTGTGCTGGCGTGCACAGAGCTCAATCTGATCGTCGATATCAATGCCAATGTCTTGCCAGTTTTCGACTCGACCAGAATCCACTGTGAAGTGGCCGCTGACTGGATCCTCGAACAGGATATAGACGCTTAAAAATCGTTCTGACTGTAGAACGCAACGTTTCGGCGTGTTGCAACATTTTACTAGGTGTAAAGTGATGGGCGGGATAATAACTGCTTGGAAAGCTTGCCAGTTCTTGAACCGGCAAGTTTCGGGTCCTTGGGTCGCTAAACCGAAGGTCCTGGGGCCGTCTTCCACCCCCCCAATGCACCCGGAAGACGGCCCTTTTTCTCCTTCAACCCTTGTTTTTGGTGCCCGCTTCTCGACAGGGCGGGCGCTGTCCACGGCTATCCCATGAGGTTGCCGATCTGTTCCCGTTGAGCGCGCGCGTCTGCTGACCTAATCGGGGGGAGTGATAAACCGCGCGCCCTATGCATCCGATCCCGCGAACCACGGCGGCCGTGAGTTCCAGCCTCAAGCCCGTGCGGGCGAGGTGAGCTTGGGCGGTGAAATGCGCGGGCCCCGCAGCGATTTTCAACGCGATCGTGACAGAATCATCCATTCGATGAGTTTCCGGCGGCTCAAATCGAAAACGCAGGTCTTTATCGCGCCAGATGGCGATCATTACCGGACGCGGCTTACGCATAGCCTTGAAGTGGCGCAGATTGGCCGCGTCTTGGCACGCGCTCTAGCGATTGATGAGGATCTGACAGAGGCGCTGTGCCTTGCCCATGATATGGGGCATCCGCCGTTCGGCCATGCCGGCGAGGCTGCACTATCCGATGCAATGCAGCGTCATGGCGGGTTCGATCACAACGCACAGACGCTGCGAACGGTAATGCGGATCGAAAACCCCTATCCCGAAAATGACGGGTTGAACCTGACATGGGATCTGCTCGAAGGTTTGGCGAAACATAATGGCCCGGTAATTGCGCCGAATTGGGCTTTGGCCGAATTGGATCGGGCATTTCCACTCGATCTCGGCAGCTACGCCTCGCTTGAGGCTCAGATCGCAGCGGTGTCGGATGATATCGCCTATGATAATCACGATATCGATGACGGATTGCGGGCCGGTTTCCTCGATCTGGATGATTTGATGGAATTGCCATTTCTGGCCGAGCAGTGGCGCAGCGTTGAAAAACGGTTTCCCCGCGCGCCGCGCGATCGGTTGCTGCGTGAGCTGGTTCGCGATCAAATCGGCTTGATGGTCAACGATGTGATCCAGCACACTTCGGCGCAGGTCAAAGGCATGAACAGTGCCGCAGAAATCCGCGCCGCTCATCGCCAATTGGGCGGATTTTCGCCTGAAATGGCCGGGCATGAGCGGACGCTCAAATCCTTCATGTACAAAAAACTGTATTATCACCCGGAGCAGATTTCTGCCGCAGAGCGAGCGCGTGATGTGATTGCGCGCCTGTTTGCCGCATATTCGCAAGATGCGCGATTGATGCCGGAGGATTGGCAGGCACGTTTACCGGAAAATGATCCGCAGCGGGCCCGCGTGATCGCCGATTTTATTGCCGGGATGAGTGATCGTTTCGCCATTCAGGCATGCGCGAAGATTTATGGCGAAGCGCCGCAGGGGCTTAGCAATGTCTAATCTTCGTGCGAGATCACCTGAGCGGCGCACCATTGGGCATAAGATGCCCGAACGCATCGGCATGGTGGGCGCAACCGGCCTGATCGGCCGGCGCGTAATCGAGATTTCGAGCGCAGGCGACCAGGCGCGGATAGTTGGCATTGCCCGCCGCGAAGCCGCCTTGCCGAAAGGCGCGCGAATGGAAATGTTCGTCGCTGATCCTTCGAAATGGGGTGAAGTGTTCGAATCCATCAAACCGCGCGCTTTTATCTGTGCGCTCGGCACCACTTGGAAAAAGGCTGGCCGGGATGAGGCCGCCTTTCGCGCGGTGGATCAGGATCTGATTGTGCAGACCGCGCAGGCCGCCAAAGCAGCCGGCGTGCTTAACATGGTCCTGATCAGCGCGGCGGGGGCCAATCCGCAATCCAAATCGCTTTATATGCAAGTGAAGGGAGAGACCGAGGCGCTTGTTTCCAAAGTCGGGTTCAAACGGCTCGACATTCTGCGCCCCGGATTGCTGCGCGGTGCCCGTGAAGGCGATTTTCGCTTTGCCGAAAAAGTGGCAATGACAGTCGCGCCTCTGATCGAACCGCTATTGCCGTCCAGCTATGAGATGTATCATTCGATCGATGCAGATGTGGTGGCAGAGGCCGCTTTGGGGCTCGCGATGCGCAATGCCGCAGGGCGTTTCACCCATGACAACGAATCAATGAAGCGCGCGGCGCGCGAATGGCGCGCCAAGGCCGATAAAGAGCAGGTGGATTGATGGATTGGAGCAGTGTTTTCAATGCGGTGAATGTCATGGCGTTGATCGCGTGGGCCGCGCTCATCGCCTTGCCGCGTTGGCCAGCCCTGCTTTCGGCGCTGCTGTTTTTGGGCGTTGGTTTGCTCTGCCTGGTCTATTCGGCATTGCTGGTCAGCGTGCTTGGCGGGTTCATCCCTGCCGGTGAAGGCGGCGCCGATTTTACCACCATCGACGGGGTGCGCTCCATCTTCTCCAGCGATGTCGGGGTGACGATCGGCTGGACGCATTATCTGGCGTTCGATCTGTTCGTTGGCATATGGATCGCCCGCGATGCCGATGCGAAATATTTCTCGCGGTGGTTCCAGGCACCGATCCTGTTGGCGACGTTTATGGCCGGTCCGCTCGGCCTGCTTATATGGCTGATCGTGCGCGAGCCGCGCTCGCGGGCTTCTGGGCGTTGGTCTTAAGCCAATCTGCGGATAGATCGCTAGACTGACAGCGGAAAAACCGTATCCTCTTTCCAAGAGAGTTTGGAGAGAAACAGAATGAGCAATCCGTTCCACCACGATTACACGCATTTTGATGATGTTTTGCGGTTCTGGGCAAAAAAACGCCCGGACCAGACGGCTCTTGACCAGGACGGTCGCACCACCAGTTACCGCGATCTGGATCAGAACACACGCCGGATCATCGCTCTGTTTGCGGACCATGGCATTGGCAAGGGGGACCGCGTCGCGTGGCTCGGTAAAAACAGCGATCTGTATTGTCAGCTTTACATGGCATCGGCGCGTCTTGGCGTGGTGGTTGCGCCCGTTGGTTGGCGCCTTGCGCCCCCAGAAATTGGCTACATCCTAAAGGATACCGGGGCGAAGCTGGTTTTCGCAGGTGAGGAATTTGTCGATATTGCAAAACGCGTTGCGCTTACCCTCGATACAAAGCCAACCGTTATTGGCGAGATGGAAGCGCGGGCTGCAATCGCGGCGCAAACGCCTGCGGAAGATTACGCAAAGGCTGATCCGACAGATCCGGTTCTTCAGCTTTATACTTCGGGCACGACAGGCAATCCCAAAGGGGTGATGCTGTCCAACGCCAATCTGTTTGCGCTTAGAAATCCGGGCAATGCGGCGAACCTGCCATGGAACCATTATCAACCAGATGATTGTATGTTGGCGGCGATGCCATGCGCGCATATTGGCGGCACCGGCCTGATCAATATCGCCATTGCCAATGGCATTCGCTGCCGGGTGGAGGCCGAATTCAATCCGCTGGGCGTGCTGGAAGCGATTGAACAGGGCGCGACCCATATGTTTATCGTTCCTGCTGCGCTGCAAATGGTGGTGCAGCATCCGCGCGCTGCCGAAACCGATTTTTCAAACATGCGCTATCTGCTTTACGGTGCGGCTCCGATGCCGCTCGAACTGTTGAAAGAGGTGGTGCGCACGATGCCGGATACCGGGGTTATGCAGGTTTACGGCATGACCGAGACGACCGGGACCGTGACCCATCTTCCGCCGGATGACCATTCTATCGATGGCAATGAACGGATGCGTTCCGCCGGTAAAGCCGTGCCCGGCGTGGAAATCGAGGTGCGCGGGTCCGATGGCAAGGCCGCGCCGCTAGGTGAAATTGGCGAGATTTGCGTGCGTTCGCCCACCAATATGTCAGGCTATTGGAACCTGCCTGAGGCGACCACCAGCACTATCGATCCCGATGGCTGGCTGCATACGGGCGATGCTGCGATCATGGATGCAGATGGCTACGTCTACATTCAGGACCGGATCAAGGATATGATCATCACCGGCGGCGAGAATGTTTATCCGGCTGAGGTGGAAAGCGCGATCTATGGCCATCCTGCCATCGCAGAAGTTGCCGTGATCGGCATCCCGAGCGAAAAATGGGGCGAGGAAGTGAAAGCCTGTGTCGTGTGCAAACCGGGCCATGAGCTCGATCCCAACGATGTGATTGCGTATGCGCGGGAACGGGTTGCTCCGTTCAAGACACCCAAAAGCGTCGATGTGATCGCGGAAATGCCGCGCAACCCTTCGGGCAAGATTTTGCGGCGGCAACTGCGCGCGCCCTATTGGGAAGGGCAAGAGCGGCAGGTCAGTTAGACACACTGTGCAAAGCATGAAGAAATACGCACCTGCAACGCAGCGTAATCGGGACGCTATTGCTGCGGTGCTTGTTCAAGAACTGCCGGAAACCGGCACTGTGCTTGAAATTGCGAGCGGATCGGGCGAACACGCGGTCTATTTCGCGGAGCAATTTCCTGCACTTGATTGGCAGCCGAGCGATTGCGTCAAAGATGCGCTCGCATCGATCATCCAGTGGCGCGAGGAAAGCGCGGCCCCAAATTTGCGTTTCCCCACGGTAATTGACGCGGCCCGCCCAGAGTCTTGGGAAGTGAAAAATGCTGATGCAATTTTGTGCATCAACATGGTGCATATCAGCCCGTGGGATGCGACGGAGGGATTGTTTGCCGGTGCTGCCCGAATCTTGGGCGGCAAAGGCTTGCCGCTGATCCTGTACGGCCCATTTTTTGAGCAGCAGACACAGCCAGCAGCGTCCAATGTTGATTTCGACGCCGGCCTGCGCGCACGCAATCCCGATTGGGGAATTCGGGATGTTGAAAAATTGGACAGCGTTGCGCAGAAATACGGCATGACGCGCGCTGCGCGCCATGTGATGCCGGCCAATAATCTGATCTTGGTCTATCGCCGCGATTAGGCGCGCGAATTAATCAATCGCGTCTTCGCCTGCTTCACCAACGGATTTAATATCATCGCCAAGACCTTTGACCGTGTTGCAAGCGGTCGACGTCAAAGACAAAGCAGCAAGGGCGGCGGCGATAATGGTTTTGCGGATCATATTTATCTTTCCAAAAAGCTGTGTCTGGTACTTATGCCTTCAAATCGGCGACGCGCCTAGTCTGCGATGGGTTGAGCTTTGTTTCGGGCGAGCTGCCTTTCGCGCCATGCGATCAAAACGCCGGCTCCGATGATCAACGGCGCACCCAGCCAAAGTCCGGTACCAGGTGATTGATCGAAAACGGTATAGCCGTACCATGTCGCCCACAGCAGCGATGTGTAATCCATCAGCAAGATGACCGCTGCCGAACCGAACCGCAGCGAGGTGGTCAGCAATATCTGACCCAGCGCCCCGCATAGCGCCATCGCAACGATGATCAGCCACGTTTCCTGGCTATGCGGCTGATACACAAATGGCATCGCAATTAGCGTAAGAGGGGTGGTTAAAGCGGCAAACCAGAATACAATGCTCCATGGTTGTTCGGTTTTGTTCAAATCCTGAACCTGGAAACTGATAAGCGACACCAGCATCGCTGCGATTAGGCCAATGGCCGCCCCTACAGGATCAACCAGATCGCTGTTACCACCCAGAAAACTTGGCTGCGTAATAAGCAGGACGCCTGCAAAGCCAAGCACGACCGCGCCCCATCGATATTTGCCGACGCTCTCGCCAAAAAACAGAACAGAGATCATGACGGCAAAGAACGGCGCGGTAAAACTGATCGCGGTTGCCTCTGGCAGGGGCAGTAACATCACTGCGCCGTAGACAAAAAACATACCCGTGATGCCGTATAATGCGCGGCGCATATGGGCATTAAGCCGCTTTGTTTTAACAGTGGCGAGTTTGCCCCAGACGGCGAGCAACGCGATCACGCAGACAGCCATGATGGCTTGCCGCCAGAAAATCAGCTCCGCCAGATGGACGCCTTGATCTCCGGCGAGCTTTACAAGCATTGCCATGGTCGCAAGCGTGCCCGCGGTAAGCAAGCGAACGCCCAGAGCGAGCAGTGGGCGAGGGCGGGCGACTGATCCATCCATTACTGGCGGGCTTTACGCCGCAGCCGGGATTTGCGCAAGCGCCAAGCATGTTTACATGCGCAGACGTGGCATATCTGTGGATCCAGTTTGAATTGCTGAGCGATGCGGCTCAACTTGCCATTGTTGGCGGTGGATTTTGGCTGTTCGCAGGCTTTTGCGCGCTTATGGAGCGCCGCCGCAGCAAAAAACGCGATGTCTCGCGCTTGGAACGGGTCGGTTTTATGCCTTGGACGACCTTATTCGTTCTCTGCGCGATTATTGGCGGCGGGTGCCTCGCGATGAGCCTGCCGGTTGTTTTGGGGAGTCTGGTGTAAGCCTGTTCGGCTTGCTGCGCGCCAAGGCGCGCAAAGCGTGTTACAGACACGCCTCCAGATAGGCCTGATCAAACCCGTATTGGCGCGCTTTTTCCAGCGTGTAGGGACGCAGACCCGAGGCACGGAATTCACCGATGATCTTGCCGTCGTCGCTTTCGTCCAGATATTCGAACTTGAACAGGTTCTGGGTCACGATCACATCGCCTTCCATTCCGATCACCTCGGTTATGTCAGTGGTGCGGCGTGAACCATCGCGCAGGCGTTTGACCTGTACGATGATATCGACCGATTCCGCGATTTGCGTTGAAATGGCCTGTTTCGGGATCTTGATGTCGCCCATCAAAATCATGTTTTCCATACGGCCAAGACATTCGCGCGGGCTGTTGGCGTGAAGGGTACACATCGAGCCATCGTGGCCGGTGTTCATCGCGGCGAGAAGATCGAAACATTCCGCGCCGCGAATCTCGCCCAGAATAATCCGGTCAGGTCGCATACGCAGAGCGTTCTTCACAAGGTCGCCGATCGTAATTGCGCCTTGGCCTTCGAGGTTCGGCGGGCGCGTTTCCAGCGGCAGCCAGTGAGGCTGTTGCAGACGAAGTTCGGCAGCATCCTCAATGGTGAGAACGCGCTCACCCGGGTCGATCATTTTCGACAGGGCGTTAAGCATGGTTGTTTTACCCGAACCGGTACCGCCTGAGATAACGATGTTCATCCGGCAAGCGCCCGCAATTTTCAACGCGGTACACATCTTGTCGCTCATCGAACCAAAGTCTTTGAGCATGTCGAGCGTAATCGGCTTTTCGGAGAATTTACGAATGGAGATCGCGGTGCCGCGCAGGGATAGCGGCGGAACGATGACGTTCACACGGCTACCGTCTTTCAAACGAGCATCGGCCAGCGGTGTGGTCTGGTCGACCCGGCGGCCAACCTGGTTCACGATGCGCTGGGCAATCTGGAACAGATGCTGTTCATCGCGGAACTTAATCGGCGCGATCGTCAGCTTACCCTTTTTCTCGATATAGGTTTGATCTGGGCCGTTCACCATGATGTCGGACACATCCGGATCATTCAGCAGTTCTTCGAGCGGTCCAAATCCAAGCAGTTCGTCAATCAGAACCTTTTCAAGCGCGAATTGCTCGCGGCGGTTCAACGTGACCTTCAGTTCGGCCAGAACTTCCATGATAATCGGGCGAAATTCTTCCGACAGCTCTTCTTTGGAAAGCGTCGCAGCCGCTTCGGGATCGACCCGTTCCAGCAGCCGCGGCAGAACCTGTTCTTTGATCTTGTGGACGCTGGCTTCGAATCCGCCTTGTTCTTCCTGAACATGGACCGCGTTCATGCGCTCGCTAAGGCGATCCATCGCATCGGCGGTGCTCGCAGGCTTATGGCTTCTCTTTGGTGCAGCTTCGGGTTTGGGCGTGCTGTCTTCTTTGGGCAAAGGTGGGAATTGCTCACCACCCTTGGCATCTTCACCGGAATTGCTGCCGCTTTTCATAGGCCGCGCCACGCCGAAAGCGGGGCGTCCACCCGATTTCATGCTTCCGCCACCTTTTTTACCGAATGCGCTCATTCCAGGCCCCCGAGGACAAAAATCTTAATCAGTGCACTGCTCAACTAGAACGAACAGCGCCTCTCGAAGTTTGGTGAATAAATCGGAAACCTTATTTTTTTCCTAAAGTCCGGCAGGAACTTGCAGGCTTTCGTGACACCAGCAGCCGAGCACAGGATCAAGCGGGAGATGCCCGAAGCGCAGGTGGTTTGCCCACGATCCATTTGCGCGGTGCAATTGCGCCGTGATCGCCTTCGCATCTAAAGTTAGCCCGCATTGTCTTTCATTCAGGTTTCATTTCGAACATGGCTGCAAAAATCATCGTATTCGGAGGCTATGATACGCGTAAACCGCGTGTCCGTTTGCTGATCGAGGCTTTGCGGCGGCAGGGCGCTTTGGCGCAGGAAATTCACGTTTCTGGATGGGAAGACGTCCCGCAGACCAATATCCCCTCCAAAACCGCATTTCTCAAAGTTCTGGCGAAATTGCTGCTGGGTTATCCGCGTGCCTTGTGGCGGTTGCTGCGCAGTGCGAAAGGCACCGCCGTCCTGCTTCCCTATCCCGGTGTTATCGAGATTTATCTGATCGGCCCGCTTGCCCGGATGTTGGGCCGCACGGTGGTGCTTGATGCCTTTCTGCCGATTTACGATACGATCGCGGTGGATCGCGGGCTTGTGAAAACAGGCGGGGTTCTGGCGAAATTGATCTGGCAGTTTGAGCGGATGGGTTTGCGGCTCGCCGATATCGTCCTTGTCGATACCGACAGCCATGGTGATTATTTCGCGCGCGAGTTCGGATTGGACCGGGACCGGTTTGAGACTGTTCTGGTCGGCGCGGAAAACCATTTCGCACCTTCAGCCCAAAATGACCCGGTCGAAGATCTGCTCGGTCCACGCGATGATCGCCCGATCATCTTGTTCTATGGCCAATTGATACCGCTGCACGGCGTACCCACCATTATCGAGGCCGCGAAACGCGCCCGGACCATGGGCGCGCGCTGGGTCATCATCGGGCGCGGTCAATTAGAACCGGTTATGCGACAGACCATCCAGAGTGATGATGGCAGCGCGATCGAATGGATCGAGTGGGTCGAATACGACCGCCTCCCTTCGGTGATTGCCCGCGCAGATATCTGCCTCGGTGTTTTCAGCGCGTCTGATAAGGCTGCGCGCGTCATCCCGAACAAACTGTTTCAGCAATTGGCCGTTGGTAAAACGGTCATCACACGAGCCAGCCCCGCGGTTGACACTCTTGCAAGCGATTTTCCCGCGGCTTTGCGCACGGTCCCCGCTGATGATCCAGACGCTTTGGCCATGGCGGTTGAGGCCGCATTGGCGAACCGATCGGCTTTGGCGCCGCTGCCTGAAGAATCACTGAAAGCCCTCAGCCCTGATGCGGGTGCGGCGCGTCTGATGAAACGGCTTGAGGCTGGGGCATAGCGGCCGCAATGCCCGCGCAGATAAAGTCTGCAAGCGTCACAACAAGCCGGGACAACAAAACGACAGCAGAAGCCTGTGCCAAGCCCATGCTCACTGACAGGACAAGGATCAGACCGCCTTCGCGCGCACCAAGGCCAGCGGGCGCGATAATCACGAGGAAACCGGCGACCCATGCAAACGCATAGGCACCAGTGGCCGATAAAATGTCAGACCATCCGTACCCTGCGCCGATTGATTGCGACAACAGGACAATCTGGGCTCCGGCAAATAACCACGCGAGCGCGGCAACAACCGCCGATAGCAGAAGAGAGCCGAGCGGCACATTGAAGTCTATCTGTGCGATCCTGAGCAAAAAGCTGCGCACTTTGGGAAATCCCAAAAGCAATGATGCCATGCCGCCTGCGGCCAGGAGGATTGGACTGTCCGGCAAATAACCCAACGTTTGCGGGACGAGTAACAGAGCGATGGCAATGCCCGAACCGACCCCGATCATCAGTGCAAGCAGCAAACTGGACATGGCGGCGCTGCGCGGGAAACCGGCACGTTTGGCAAGCTCTCCCGAAGCGAGAAAGGACCAGACTGTGCCGGGCAGATATTTGCCAATCTGGCCAAGGAAAAAGATATTCGCAGACTGGGGCAGTGACAGATTTACGGGCGCATCCATCAATAGGACACGCCATGAAACGCCGGTAAGGACCACGTTAATAATTGCAGCCAGCAATGCCAGAGCGATCAATCCGAAATTGGCATCGGCAAGGGCGGCGGCGATGCCATCCCATTCCCGAGCCAGCAACATTGCGCCACCGACGAGTGCCGCTGTCAGGAAAAGCGCGCGGGCCGCAGACTTCCACGCAAAAGCTCCGCTGTGCGGTGCTGCATCAGAAGTCTGGACCTGTGTCATTCAGGCAGGCGCGCACGGGCGACGAGGCCAACGCCGCGGCCTTTGAACAGCCGCTGGGCCCAAACCATCGGGCGGGCCAGCGTGGCAGTGACCACTCCGGTAAATCCGCGATTTGGTTGAAACAGACGGCCTGACCCAGCAGTGCGTTCGGCAATGTCGAGGTCTTGCGCGCCATCAGCCAGCAGTTTCTTGGCTGCGTAATTGCGGAATGCCTCGAGCAGGTATCCTGCCGGTGCGCCGTATGCCTCAACATGCACATCGACAAAGCCTGCTTCTTCGAGCCGGGCCTTGAGCTGTGCGGGATCATAGCGCCGGAAATGACCGGCGATGTGATCTGCCGCTGCGAAACGATCCTGCCATCCAGGCACACTCAGAACCAGATGGCCGCCAGCGCGCAGTTTTGCTCGCCATTCCTGCAGGGCACCAGCGTCATCTTCGATATGTTCAAGCACTTCGAACGCGCAGATCGTGTCGAAAGTATCGGAGCCGGGCAGCTCGAAGCTCATGCAATTGTGGACCGTGGCGATGCCGCGCAGGTTCTCTTTTGCGACCGCGAAACTCTGATCGTCAGGCTCTACCGCGACATAGCGGCTGGCGCGCTGAGCGATGCGCGCGGCTGCTGCGCCGCGGCCGCAGCCGACTTCCAATACCTCGCCGACTTTCGCTGGCAGCAACCGTGAAAGCACATCCCAGCGCAAAGACGCATTAGGCGTAAGCGGGGGTAGGGTGCGCTGGCTTTGCCGCGGCTCTTGGCCGGAGGCCTGATCTTTGAATGTATCCATTGGTCGAGTGGTCATGGGCTATCCTTAAAAGGCGGTCCAATATTTTTCTGGAGAATTGGCCGCCGGAATCGGCAGATTGTCGCCCCAGATCAGCCGCGTTTTTGATTGTCCGGGATTGGCAAGGGGCGTCTGGCCGCGATCCAGCGTGACTGTCTCTCCATCGGAATAGACGGTTTGGCCAATGATCAGATCATCGCCTTTAACGGTGTAGATGCCCGGCACCAGCACATCCCATTGCACTTGCTCGCCGCCATCCAAATCGCGCCCGGCAACAAAGATATCGCCCCAGTGACGGACGAAAGTGGTCTGTAACGCGGCAAAATCATCAGGATGATAAACATCCGTTCTGATACCGAGCAGAGCGCTGGTGAATTCGCGATTGTTATCGACCAGCAGCGGAACTGGTTTGGCTTGCATCGTCTCCAGCATGACGGGGCGACCGGTGGAAAGGTATTGATCGACGCCCCACTGCGTGCGGAAATGGTTCGCCTTTGGGAAAGGCGCGATCATCCCGCAGCAATCAAAATAATTGACCGGATCGGGAAACACCTGATGGACAGCATCAACCAAAATTCTCTGTTTTTCCGTGACCCCGCGCGCATCGACAATCCAGACCGCAGCCGCGCTTAAGGCAATCACTGCGGCGACCAGCGCAGTTCCGTATCGCTGTGTGATCACCGGCAGCGAGAACGCGCAGGCTACTGCGACCGGAGGGAGAATGAAGACGTAGAAATAGGGGAAGGAATTGTAGTAAAACAGCGGTGTCAGAACCGGAAGCCACAGGCCAATAATGGCTATCCGGCGGGTAACCCCGGCATTTGATTTCAGCACGATCCACGGGACCAATGCCGCCGCGATCAGCAATGGCAGCGCTGTAACAGCCCCTTTGGAAACAATGTCGAAACGGACATTGTCCAGAAATCCGATCATGCGAGAAGCGGAACTTCCCAAAGTACCGCTCGCCGATTGGGTGGCTTGCTCGGCTGCTCCGGCGGAATGAAGGGCGTACAATGCGGCGAACACTGCGATTGCCGTGACACCGGCGGCGATCCAACGAAGCGGGTAACGCCAGTCGAACCCTTCCTCATCCCAGCGATACAGCGCGATTCCGGCAAAGGCGGGAGCCCACAGCACGAATTTTATCGTAACCATGCCGGCAAGCCCAATAAGCGCACCCAGGGCAAGGATAGCTGGCAGTTTAAGCTGCGTTCGGGCGGCGATGGCAAGGCCGATTGTCAGACACGCGGCAACAATGGGGTCCACGCGGAAAGCGCTGCCATGTTGCAGCACAAAACCTGCGCCCAAATAGGCTCCGACTGCAATCAATGCTGTGCGGCGGTCTGAAAACTTTTCCGCTGTCAGCATAATGCCCAGAGCGGTGATTGCCAGGCACACAAACATGGTGAGCCGGGCAATGATGATGTGGTCGATTTCGCTGCCGGGCATAGCGGGCAGCCACCATGCGAAAAAGCGGGTGTGGATCGTTTGCAGCGGCTGAATGAATTCTCCGCGTGCGACGGTTTCGACCTGGCTATAAAACCAGAACTCGTCCCAGTTTACAGACCTGCCCAAAGCGGAAGACAAGTGCATCGCCGCCAGCACGCCGACAAGCGCATATAGCCACACGGCCGAACTCGCCGCCGGCAGCGATAGGCCGGTGCGCTCAGGTATCCTTGCCGGTGTGGCGGCGGCGGTCATGTTCAGGACGCTTTGCTATGGATTGTTTGAGTTGCGGATGCAGTAATTGACGCTTGGGCCTGATCGCTGGCGCGATCTGCTGCCTCCAGCTTTTCCTCGATCCGGCGAAGTTTTAGCATGCTGGCTTCCATCAACTTGCGGTTGGTGGCGATCAGATCGGCCAGAATGCCGAGCGTCGTAACCAGAACGCCAACCGTCAGCAACGCGCCGCCGATCACCAGTGACTGAATATGGCCATCGCCCTGTCCGATGATAAAGAACCAAAGGAACCGCGCCATGGGCATTAATCCGATCAAAGTGAGCGCGGAACCTAGCAACACAAAGACACGCAATGCGTTGAACGTTGTGTAGGCGCGGGTGATCGTGACGCCGGTATTCATGATGAAACGCGGAATGGATTTGAACAGGCGCGAAGGGCGCGTGGCGGCGTTCGTGCGGATTGGTACAGACAGGATCGCCAAGCGTTTGCGCCCTGCCTGGATCAGCATGTCCGTGGTGTAGCTGAAATCGGTGGTGATATTGATCCGCTGCGCCGCATCGCGGCTGATCGCGCGAAATCCGCTGACCGCATCGGTAATATCGGTTGCTGAAAGCGTGCGGACAACTGTGCTGCCGAGGCGCTGCAAGAGGCGTTTGAAAGGCGAAAAATGGGCATTGTCTGCGACTGAACGGTCGCCAATAACAATATCGGCTTCACCGGCTACAACCGGAGCAACGATCTGAGCGATGTCTTCGCCTGCATATTGCCCGTCTGCATCGGTGTTGACGATTATGTTTGCGCCTTCGGCAAGACATTTGTCGATCCCGTTGCGGAATGCTTCTGCAAGGCCGCGATTGCCGCGGTGGCGGACGATATGATGCACACCCCAACGCCGCGCGACGCCCGATGTGTCATCCGAAGAACCATCATCGATAATCAGATATTCGATCACGTCCACTCCCGGCAGGCTGCGCGGCAGTTTGGCGAGTGTGTCGGGCAGCACTTCGGCTTCGTTAAGGCACGGGATCTGGATGATCAGCTTTGTCATGACGGTCGGTTTGCCCCTGATTTGCGCAAAAATACGCAGGTGTAGAGCCTCGATACCGTGCGGTGTTTAATCAAACGTAAACCATGAACATCAGCAATTGGTTTGTGGCTTGTGTTTCGCGGCTGCGAAGTTCAGTGGGCCGTATGAAGTGGGCGCGCGGGATGATGCGATGACGAAAGATGAACGCGCGGGCTTGGCTTATGCAGCGACGGGTTTTGCGATCCTGTCTGTGGGTGATGCCGTGGTTAAGAGTATGGCTGGTGAATGGCCGCCCTACGCCGTGGCCGGTCTGCGCTTTACCATCGGAGCGATTGCGCTGTCGGTTTTACTGTGGCGCCGCGAAGGCGTGGAGGCTTTCCGGCCTACCAATCCGTGGTTGCAGGTTGCCCGCGGGTTCTGCCTCGCCATGGCGTCTGTTGCATTCTTCTCGGCAGTTTACCTTATGCCTCTGGCAGAAGCGATGGCGATTGCCTTTCTCGCACCTGTTTTGACACAGCTGCTTGCGGGATTGTTGCTGGGTGAGACCGTTCGCCGCGCGGTTTGGTTCGTTTCGGTTGTTGCATTGCTGGGCGTGGCTATCATCCTGCGCCCAAATCTTTCGGAGCTTGGTTGGGCGGCATTTCTTCCGCTGGTTTCTGCCTGTTTCTTTGCCTTGATGATGGTCGCCAATCGGGCCAGCGCTGGGCAGGGCAGCGCGCTGTCGATGCAGGTTTTTATAGCCGCCCTGTGCGCACCGGTTCTGCTTGTGATTTGTCTGGGCGCCAAATTCTCGGGGATTGCCGAGCTTGATTTCGGGTGGCCCAGCTGGAGCGTGGTCGCGCGCTGCACCCTTGTCGCGATCACAGCAACAACGGCGCACTGGCTCGCCTATGTCGGCACAGCCAAAGCGGGTGCATCACAGGTCGCGCCCGCGATATACGTGCAGATGCTGATTGCCATCGCTCTGGGCTGGGCGGTGTTCGGTGATAAACCCGATATGCTGACGATTGCGGGCGCCAGCCTGATTATCGGGTCGGGGCTTTATCTATGGCGCGACGGGCTGAAATCGTCGAATCCAATTAAATCTGGCCCAACAACCCGTTAGAATTGAAAAATTTTTGACTTGTCTCAAGTCTCTGTTCACCAGACATGCTTAAAGGGGCAGCAATCATAACGGCCACCGGCCAATAGGAGATTTGTTCAAGCATGTGCGGCATTATCGGAATTGTAGGCAGCGAAGCGGTGGCGGATCGTTTGGTCGATGGGCTGAAACGAATGGAATATCGCGGATATGACAGTTCGGGCATTTGCACCCTGCATGACGGCCAATTGGTCCGCCGGCGGGCGAAGGGCAAGCTTGCCAATCTGGTAAATGTGCTGCGTGAAAGTGACGCTCCGGGAAGTATCGGGATTGCCCATACACGTTGGGCCACGCACGGCGCGCCCACAGCCGAAAATGCGCATCCGCATGCGACAGAAGAAGTCGCGATTGTCCATAACGGCATCATTGAGAATTTTAAGGAATTGCGCGCCGAGCTGGCCGCCAAAGGGCGTATTTTCGAAAGCGAAACCGATAGCGAAGTCGTGGCGCATCTGATTTCGGACCAGATCGAGGCGGGGGCGGACCCTGTTGCTGCGGTAAAGGCTGTTTTGCCGCGATTGCGCGGTGCCTTTGCCCTTGCGATTGCATTTCGTGAATACCCCGATCTGTTGATCGGTGCGCGCCTCGGGTCGCCGCTTGTCGTGGGATACGGCCCCGAAGGCGATGATGCGGAAATGTATCTGGGGTCTGACGCACTGGCGCTGGCGCCTCTGACTCAGCGTATTGCCTATCTCGAAGAAGGCGACTGGGTCGTTCTTGGCCATTCAGGCGCGCAGATTTTTGACGCCGACAACAATGAGGTTACCCGCGAAATTCAAGCCTCGGGCGCTTCGGCGGCGGCGGTTGAGAAGGGCAATTATCGCCACTTCATGCAGAAAGAGATTTTCGAGCAGCCGACCGTGGTTGCGCAAACGCTTTCGTCTTATCTGCGCCGTGACAACAATTCAGTCGCGCTGCCGCAGTTTGATTTTGATCTCTCTTCGGTCAAACGGCTCACTATCGTTGCTTGCGGCACGTCCTATTACGCCGGAATGGTCGCCAAATATTGGTTTGAGCAATTCGCGCGTGTGCCAGTCGATATCGATGTCGCCTCCGAATTCAGGTATCGCAATCCGGTATTGGAGGATGGAGGCTTGGCGTTGTTTATCTCCCAGAGCGGGGAAACGGCGGATACTTTGGCGGCGCTGCGCCATTGCAAGGAAAACGGGCAGATCATCGGTGTCGTTGTAAACGTCCCGACCAGCACGATGGCCCGCGAAGCGGATTTGCTGTTGCCAACGCATGCGGGCCCGGAAATCGGGGTGGCCTCAACCAAGGCTTTTACCTGTCAGCTGGCGGTTCTGGCAGCTCTCGCGGCGAATATGGCGGTGGTAAAGGGTCTGGTCTCTCGCGAGGAAGAGATGGAGATCGTGCGGCACCTGCTCGAAGCGCCGGCCGCGCTTAATGATGCGCTAAAGCATGATGACGATATTGCCGCGATGGCGCCATTGGTCGCCCCGGCCCGCGATGTTTTGTATCTCGGGCGTGGTCAGGATTACCCGCTCGCGCTCGAAGGGGCGCTAAAACTCAAAGAAATCAGCTATATCCATGCCGAAGGTTATGCCAGCGGAGAGATGAAGCACGGCCCCATCGCCTTGATCGATGATGAGGTTCCGGTGGTGGTAATTGCGCCGTCGGGTCCGCTGTTCGAAAAAACAGTGTCGAATATGGAAGAGGTCCGGGCGCGCGGCGGCCAAGTTGTGCTCATTTCAGACGCAGAAGGTATCTCCAGCGCTGGAGAAGGGTGCATCGCAACGATCGAAATGCCAGTGGTTCACCCGCTGATCGCGCCGCTAGTCTATGCCATTCCTGTGCAGCTACTGGCCTATCATGTCGCGGTGGTGAAGGGCACAGATGTGGATCAACCACGAAATCTTGCGAAATCGGTGACTGTTGAGTGATCTGAAAAACGCAAAACTTTTTTGAAAAAAAGCGACTTAGCTGCCTAAAGTTTTACCGGGCTATAACCTTTTACACTTAACTCGCTTGATTGTGAGTGACCCCAATTCTTCCTCTTCACAGGTGGCGCAGCCCAACCTGTCCGCATCCGCTGTGCTCGGTCTGAGGAATCAGGGCGATGCCGAGTGGGTGCGTCTTCGCGGATTGCAGTTCTCTGCTCTTGCCGGACAAACCTTTCACCGGGTCTATGCTCATGCGGTTATGGCGGTCCTTGTGGCGCAGCTGTATTTTGAGCATATCAGTCTCGTATGGCTTGTTGGTTGGGTCGCCGCGCTCGCGCTGATCAATTTCCGCGGGACAAGGTTTGACCGATCGCTCGCGAACACCGATCGACGGGCTCTGCAACCCACTGAATTTTTCCAGCAAACGATAAATTCGGTCGTGTCGGGCATGTTATGGTCTGTTCCGATCCTGTTTTTTGCGCCGCTTGGCTCCGCTGGGGATTTGGCTGCTCTCCTACTTATTCTTGCCATGCTGACGCTTGGCTCGATAACTTTCTATTCCGCCGCTCCGGCTGCGGTCGCCTCGCTTACGGCCTTGGTCGGGTTGGCGACTGCGACACATCTCATAATCTTCGAAATGTGGTTTCTCGCGGTGTGCAGCGGCTTTTTCACGGTCACAGCTTTGCTCGGCACGATCACTGTCTGTCGGACTTTCCTCAAAGCGAGGCTCGCCGAATGCAATCTTGCCGAGAAAGAAGAAGTTGTCTCGTTGCTGCTGAGAGAGTTCGAAGAGAACGAAGCGGATTGGCTTTGGGAAATCGACACCAACCGGAAATTGCGTTCTATCAGCCCGCGCTTCGCTTTTGCCCTCGGTTACCGGCAAGAGGAAGCCGAAGGCAAACCGTTGATGGAGCTGATCTCAAGCAAGAACTGCAAACCTAGCGATTACGCCCCAAGCCTGCGCGAATTGGCTGGACGTCTGAAACATCGCGAGAATTTTTCGAACCTTCTGGTTCATGTGACCATTAACGGCGACGAGCGCTGGTGGGAGCTTTCAGGCACGCCGATGCGCGATGATCGTGACCGTTTCGTCGGGTTCCGCGGCGTTGGCTCTGACGTTACCGAACAACGCGAATCCAGCGAGAAGATCGCTTATCTGGCGCGCTACGATACGCTCACCTCGCTTCCGAACCGTCTGCAACTGCACGAAGCGCTTGGCGATGCGTTAAGTTATGCCGCGCAATGGCGCACGCGCTGCGCATTGATGATGGTCGATCTCGATCGCTTCAAGGCGGTGAATGATTCGCTGGGTCATATGACCGGTGACAAATTGCTCGCGCAGGTTTCTTCCCGGCTTCAGTCGATTCTTGGCAAAGACCAGATGTGTGGCCGTTTGGGCGGAGATGAATTCGCAATCGTCATCCGTGATGCCAGCAATAGCGACAGAATCGAAGATATCGCGCGAAAGGTCATTGCAACCTTGTCCGAACCTTACGAGGTTGATCAGCATACGCTGTATGTCGGAGCCAGTGTCGGATCGGCATATGGGCCGCGTGACGGGGATACGGTCGAAGAATTGATGCGAAATGCCGATCTTGCCCTTTACCGGGCGAAAGACACAGGCGGCGGCGCGCATTGCCGCTTTGAACCTGCGCTGCATGCCTCTGCCGAAGAACGCCGCCGTCTCGAGGCGTCTTTGCGCCAGGCCATACTTAGCGACGAATTCGTGCTGCATTATCAGCCCGTGGTCGATGCACGCAGCGAAAAAATCGTCAGTTTTGAAGCGCTCGTGCGTTGGAACAGCCCGGAGCACGGCTTTGTCAGTCCGGGCAAATTCATCCCGCTCGCAGAAGACACCCGTCTTATTGTCCCGATCGGCAGATGGGTTTTGCAGCAAGCCTGCATGGAGGCGCGCGCATGGCCCGAACACGTGAAAGTCAATGTCAACGTATCGCCCGAGCAATTGCTTGAGCCGCATTTCCATGAGGAAGTGATTGAGGCTCTGGCGACCAGCGGACTGCGGCCTGAACGGCTGGAAGTCGAAGTGACAGAGAGCATCTTTGTCCGTGACGCCACGACTGCGCGAAATTCGCTGGAGCAGATTATGGCGCTGGGTTGTTCTGTGGCGCTTGATGATTTTGGCACCGGCTATTCATCGCTAGGCTACCTGCGGACGCTGCGTTTCTCGACGATCAAGGTTGACCGCAGCTTTGTTCAGGGTGCGGCGCAGAAGAGCAACGAAAGTCTCGCCATTATCAATGCCGTGGTCGCAATGGCCAAAAGCCTCGATATGACGACGACGGCCGAAGGTGTGGAAACGCCGGAAGAAGCGGAGCTTATCCGCAATCTTGGCTGCGATAAAATTCAAGGGTTCTACTTTGGCCGTCCGATGGTCAAAGAAGACGCCCGCCGCCTGTTCAAACGGCATACGCGCCAATTGAAAGCAGGGTGAAAAGCGGGGTGAGGCAGCGGATTAACGCGAACGGGGTCAGGCGCTCGCTAGTGCTGTGATTACGCCTTCAAACAATCGCTTTCCATCATCACCGCCCAAAGACGGGTGGGACGCGGGAGAAATGGCGCGTTCGGGATGCGGCATCATGCCAAGAACCCGGCCATTCTCGCTAAGAATACCGGCAATATCGCGCTGTGATCCGTTGACCGGCTCATTATACCGAAATGCCACGCGGCCTTCGTTTTCGAGAGCATCCAACGTCGCAGTGTCGGCGAAATAATTGCCATCGTGATGCGCCACGGGAATTCGAATGGTTTCCCCCTGGTTATAGCCTTGGGTGAATGGTGACGCGGTGTTCTCCACTGTCAACGCAACTGTGCGGCAGACGAAGGTTTGCCCCGCATTGCGCATCAGAGCGCCTGGCAAAAGGCCGCTTTCGGTGAGCACCTGAAACCCGTTGCACACGCCGAGCACCGGAACGCCGCGCTGCGCCGCATTCACGACCGCGCGCATGATTGGGCTTTTCGCCGCCATCGCGCCGGATCGCAGATAGTCTCCGTAAGAAAAGCCGCCGGGAAGGGCGATAAAGTCGAGCCCCTCGGGCAGATCAGCATCCCCGTGCCAGATGCGGATCGCGGGTTTCCCCAGAGCCGCTTCGATAGCCACCGCCATATCGCGGTCGCAATTTGATCCGGGGAACGTGATGACGCCAGCTTTGAAAGCCATCAGGCGGTTTCCTTCTCGCCTTCGAGTTTTTCAATCGCGAAATCTTCGATGACCAAATTGGCGAGCAATTTTTCGCACATCGTGTTGAGCGTTTCGTCGCTTGTATTATCGGCCACATCCATTTCGATCATCCGGCCAATGCGAACATCCTCTACGCCATCAAAGCCGAGCCCTTCGAGCGAATGATGGACGGCGCGGCCCTGAGGATCGAGTACGCCGGGCTTGAGACGGACAAGGATGCGGACTTTCATGGGCGATTCCTGATTGGTGCTGCGATACTGCGAAGCAGCCTATAACGAGGATGGAGGAAGGCGCAATCGCTTGCCGCGCCTTGCCCACTCTCGCGAACAGGCTCACCTTGGGTTGAACCTGCTGGGATCAGCCCGCAGCTGAGCTTGGTGTGCCGGCGTCTTTTGCCGCTTCGCCGGGAAGAACATGCACCTCCACCGCCGCGGCCGGATCAAGATATTGCAGCGCTTCTGCCTGAATATCTTCCGGTGTGATTGCGTTGAGCAGATCAGGGGCAGCAAACCAGCGTTTGAGCCGGTCCGGTTCACTTTGCGCACGCGCAGCTAGGCTCATCCAGCCGCCCAGACCTTTTAACGCATTGGCATAGGATTCCAGGATCGGCTTACGCGCGCGTTCGATCACGTCCTGATCGATTGGATCACTGCGTAGGTCTTCGATCAGATTGAGCACCGCTTTGCGCGCCGCGTTCACTTCATCCACATCGACCGATGCAGCGATGGAGAATGTGCCGTAATCATCGTAAATCCGGCTGGTAGAGCTGCCTGCAGACGGTGAGTAGGCCTGGCCCAGATCCTCGCGCAGACGGTCGGTCAGTTCTAATCTCACCACGCGCGCCAACAGCGCAAGGCGGAGGCTTTCGGCAAAATCTGTGTCATCCGTCGTCGGCCAGATCATCCGCACGACTGCCTGATCTGCCTCGCCTTCATGTTCAATCGCCGTGAGGCCGCGATCTTGCGTGAATGTGCGTTTTCGCGCCTCGGAACGCGGTTGGAAATCCGCCTCACGCGGCGGGAGAGCCGCGATCGTTGATGCGACCGCAGCAATTGCGGCAGCTTCATCCAGATCGCCTACCATTGCGATTTCTACCGCCCCGTTTCGCAATCGGTCAGCGATTGCGCTTTGCAGGTTTGGGAAATCAAGCGCGAGGTAGTCCTCTTTGGATTGCAGCGAGAAACGCGGATCGCCATCCGATAGCCGCGCGCCAATAGCCGTGCTGTACGCGCGCCCCGGTGTTGAACGCAGCGTTTCAAAGAAATTGTCGATCCCTTTGCGAAAGCGCTCGACGCCCTCTGCGCGGTACCCCGGATCGGTAAGGATCGCTGCAAATACCTGCATTTGCAGATCAAGATCGCGGGCTGTGGTGGTCCCGCCCATCGTGAACCCATCCGCGCCGCTGCCAAAGCCATAGGAAACGCTCCGCCCGGCAAGAACAGTCTGCAGCTCATCGACAGAATGCGCGCCAAGCCCGCCAGCGATCAAGGAGTCGGCCAGATAGACGCGCAAGGGATCATCGCGGGTCCGCAGCAGATTGCCGCCATCAATCCGCACCGAAACACGGATGCGATCTTCGCGAATGTCGGTTTTTTTCAGATTAAGCCTGACACCATTGGCAAAAATCAACTTGCGAATGCCCAGCGCATCGTCGGTTTGATCTGCCACGACCTCGCCTGCTTCGCCAAAATCGCCATAGGCGAATTCGAGGATACCGGTATCCTGAGGTGCCGCAATCGGCAGCGACATGGCTTCGGTAAAGGCGCTGCGCAGTGCCTCTTCCCCTCCGCCGGGCGCGGTGCGGCCGCTAAACCGGATCAGCGGGTTGGTAAGCGGCGCGGCGTGATCCAGCACAGCCTGGTGGACTGCCTCCGGCGTGATGTCAGAGGCGATGGCTTCAAATTGCGCGAGAATATAGTCGGGTGTTGCAGGGACCCTGTCATTGGCCACGAGGCTGAGCGCGCTGCCTGCGAAATAGCTGTTGGAATAGGTGCTGAAACCGGAGACTGCATTTTCCGCCGCCGTGCGCTGTCGTTTGATCTGTTCGTCCACTTCGGCGGCGGTGAAGCCATAGGTCAGCGCTTCATTGACGATACGTATGGCGGCAAGCATCCCTGCGCGCCATTCACCGTCTACAGTGCTGACGCCGACCGACGTGCTGCGTGCATCCTCAAAAATATCGCCGGTGGAATAGCTTGCTCCGCGATAGGGAGCGTCTGCTTGTCTGGCCAACCGCGCCAGACGCCGGTTGATGATAGCATAGCCAATCGCGCGGATCAGCTGGGTCTGGCGATTGGCGAGTGTGTCGGGCTCATGCTTCCATGGGCTCAGCCGAAAGATTTGCACGCTTTCCGACAGCGCCGGGTCGACATAAATGTCGGTTAAACCCTCGCGGGTCACGTCAACCGGGCCGGTCAGCGGCTCAACCGGCGCGCCGCCAGCCTTCCAGTCGGAGAATTTGGCGCGAACGGCGGCTTCCATCACTTCGACCGGAAAATCTCCGACGATCACCAGAACGGTGTTGGCCGGGGTGTATGTGCGTTCATAAAGCGCGCGCATCTGATCGGCGCTGGCGGTTTCGAGAACTTCGATTGTCCCGATTGGCAATCGCTGCGCAAAGCGCGCTTCGGGGGCTGAAAACGCAAAATTGTCCTCCCGCGCCCGCTCGGCAAATCCGGCGCGGTCGCGCCGTTCAGCCAGCACGACGCCGCGTTCGCGCTCCACTGCGTCCTGAGCAATTGTAAGCTCGCTTGCGGTTTCACGCATCAGCATCAATGCCGTGTCCAGCAATGCTTCATCGTTGCGCGGCAGGTTGAGCTTGTAGGTGATTGCTTCCAAACCCGTGGACGCATTGGTATCGGCGCCAAAGGCCAACCCTTCACGTTCCAGCAGTTTGATCATTTCGCCTTCGGGAATGTTTCGCGACCCGTTAAACGCCATATGTTCGAGGAAATGCGAAAGGCCGCGTTCGTTTTCCGCTTCATCCAGCGACCCTGAATCGATCCGCATACGGACCAGAGCAGTGCCTTCGGGCGTGCCATTTTGCCGCAGGATATAGCGCATTCCATTGCCGAGCCGGCCAAAGGTGTAGCCCGGATCGACCTCTACATCGCTGGTTTCGAAGGCCCAGAGGGGATCATCAGTTGCCAGCTCATCGCTTGCCAGATCCTGCGCGGCGACAGGCTGGAATACAGCCACAGCGGGAAACGCAACAAGCAGAGCGCAGCCAAGCGCGCGGGGAAATAGCATCATAAGTTAAAGGCGGGCCCTGAATAATCTGTTCAGGCGCACTGTAACGCAAGAATTCTGTCTGTCAGCTTTACTTCTTGGGTGCGGGCGGAGTTCCGCGAAGACGCGTGCGGTGGCTTGATAGATCAAGCACCTCGCCGGGGTTGCTGTCTTCATCCTGAAGCAAGCCAAGCCGGCGCGCGACCTCGCGATATGCCTCTTCCTCGCCGCCGAGATCGCGGCGGAAACGGTCCTTGTCCAGTTTCTCGCCCGTTTTCATGTCCCACAGGCGGCAGCCATCCGGGCTGATTTCATCTGCCAGAATGACGCGGCTGTAATCGCCATCGTAAAGCCGGCCAAACTCCAGTTTGAAATCGACCAGACGGATATCAATCGCTGCAAACATGCCGCACATGAAATCATTGATGCGGATCGCCATCGAGGAGATGTCGTGCATTTCCTCATGCGTGGCCCATTGGAAACAGGCGATGTGCTCTTCAGCGATCAAAGGATCGCCCAGCGCATCATCCTTGTAATAATATTCGATCAGGGTGTGCGGTAGCGGTTCACCTTCTTCAAGACCAAGCCGTTTGCAGATCGAACCGGCGGCAACATTGCGCAGCACGACTTCGATCGGGATGATTTCCACCTGACGGACAAGCTGTTCGCGCATGTTGAGGCGGCGAATGAAATGGGTTGGTATGCCGATGTGAGACAGGCGGCTGAACACATGCTCGCTGATGCGATTGTTGATCACACCCTTGCCGTTGATCGTGCCTTTTTTCTCGGCGTTGAAAGCCGTCGCATCATCTTTGAAATACTGGATGATCGTGCCTGGCTCTGGACCCTCGTAGAGGATTTTAGCCTTGCCTTCGTAAATCTGGCGACGACGGGACATATGCGGAGCCTCCCAGCTCTGTTGCAAACCGCAAAGCGTGGTGCCCGGGGGCGGAATCGAACCACCGACACGCGGATTTTCAATCCGCTGCTCTACCCCTGAGCTACCCGGGCACTCGCTGCGGCGACGGTCATGTCTGAATCAGCCAGACCGGCGAGCAAATGAGTGCGGGCCTATGGCGAACCCTCGCGCGCTTGGCAAGAGGAAATGGCCATTATCTGTCTAAAGAGGTTTAGTCCTGTGCATCCCAATCGGCGCTGGCGATTTCTTCGGGAGATGCCGGACGCGCGGGCACAGCATAGCCATCGCCAAACCACTTCGCGAGATCGCGGTCCTTGCACCGGGTCGAACAAAACGGTGTGTGTTCCTCGCTGCGCGGCTTTTTACAGATCGGGCAGGGTTTTTGCGGCTTCGTGCTCATGATCCGATTATTTGGGCCTGCGCCGCTTCAAGTGCAAGGGACGGACTTGTTTCAATCCGCACCTGTTTGCCGGTACGGCGCGCCAATTCATCCAGCCATTCGGGTTTTAATTCGGATTTAAGAGCAGGGTGCACGGTCATCAGAATTACGCCGTGACCCTCGGCCTGTTCTGCGCGGCGCAGCGCCATTCGCGCGCACATTGCCGTGCGTGACGTGGCAAAACGTTGGAGCAATGAAGGGCCTTCAAGCCGTGCGACCAGCTGGACAAAGCCAAACCCGTTCATGGCGGTGCGTTCATGCGGCCAATCGGAAAGGTGCTTATCCAGAAGCGCATCGATCCTCTTGCGCTCGGATTTTTCGGTGATCGTTGGAAAATCCACGCCGATATTCCCGCCAATATCGAACCATCTCAACGCTTTGGCGATGGCGGGGATTGCGCCGGGATTGCCGTTTTTGATGTCACTGCAATCGATGTCGATCAGTGTCATAGCGGGGGTGGGCGAAACCAGAAGCGATCCCCCCTCGAACTCCAATGCACCTGCCGCTGCGCTGGGCCAGACTTCTTCCCATAAACCAGCCGGAAACCGGCGGACTGTTTTGCCCTGCGGAAGAGGCGCCGCGGAAACGGGCGCGTCATCTGTGCAAAACCGGGCTTGAGCAAGTTTTAGCCGGCCGCGTTCGGCAATTGGCGCGCGAACAATGCGGAGCGTGATTTGCGCCCCTTCTGTCACATCACGGGGAAGCTGATCGACCAGCACAGCTGTACCGCCGTGCAAGTGCGCCGTGCCCCGGCGTGCCCCTGCGTTTTTGGAGGTCAGATGCGCTGAAGCGACCATTCCGGCATAGAGTTCGCCCGGCCAGTAAACCTTTGCCGCGCAAACCTCGTCGTTTTCGACCAGCAAAGCGCGGTGTTCGCCGATGCCTTCTTCGATCAGCCATTCAGCCAATGGGAAACCCTGCGGATTTGAGCAGAGCGCGGGTTTCGTAAAGCGGCAGGCCCATAACGCTGGAATGGCTGCCGCGCATCCATTGGATCAGCGCCTCGGCACGCCCCTGAATAGCGTATCCGCCCGCTTTGCCGCGCCATTCATCGCCGGCAAGATAGGCGTCAATTTCATCGCGGCTGAGTGATTTGAATCGCACCACATTTTCGCTGAGGCGCGATTTAAGCGAACCATCCGGCAGACGAAGAACCACGCTGGAAAGCACGGTGTGCCGCCGCCCTGAAAGCAATTCGAGACAGCGCCGCGCTTCGATCGCATCCTCGGTTTTGGGCAGGATTCGCCGCCCTGCCGCGACCACTGTGTCACCGGCCAGGACAAAGCCGGGCGCATCAAGAGCCGCCGCTTTTTCCTCACCCATGCGCAGCGCATAGTCGCGCGGCCGCTCTCCATCGCGGGGTGTCTCGTCGATATCTGCTGGCGCGATTGCATCCGGCACAATTCCAAGCCGTGCGAGCAAATCGCGCCGTCTTGGGCTCGCCGAAGCCAGAGTCAGGTGAAGGGCGCTCATCAGCGCGCCGTGCAATTATGCGGGGCCGGGGCCCTGACCGGGGCCGCCGCGACCGGGCATAAAGCGATAGGTGATGCGCGCCTTGGTCAAATCATATGGCGTGAGTTCGCACAGCACTTCATCGCCCACCAGCACACGGATGCGGTTTTTCCGCATTTTGCCTGCTGTGTGGCCGAGCACTTCATGGCCGTTTTCAAGCTCTACCCGGAACATCGCATTGGGCAGCAGCTCGACGACGCGCCCGCGCATTTCGAGGAGTTCTTCCTTGGCCATGTATTTCCTTTACATTGAGACACCAAAAAAGATGGCGTCTGTCGATCATGGCGCGCCGTTTAACGATGACTGCAGCAAAAGGAAAGCCTTCTGCGACATTTGATCGTCCAGAGCGGAACCCGCCGCGCCGCGGCAAGTTGATAGGCCATACCAAGCTCCGCAATGCAATTCGATACAATTCAGCCGCTTGTTTGAACAACGCGTCCCTATCAAAGGTCAATCATGATCCCCTATCTCTCCTCTCGCGCAAAACTGCGCTCCGGTGTGTGTGCAGCAACCACGTGGATCGGCCTGTTGGCTGTGCCCGGTGTCGCATACGCTGATAATGTCGCGAACGAGAACGCAGCCGAGGCAGCGGCAACGCAGCAATCGCAATCCGACCAAACCGCCCAGGATCCCCGCGATGAGCAGGGTGTTGGTGTCGGGGAAATCGTTGTCAGTGCTGGCCGGCTGCGCGGACAGCTAAATGTGGAGCAAGCCCCGCTTCTTGAGCTCGGAGAGGAAGATATCGCTGCCGAAGGCGTGACTTCGATTTCCGAATTGATCACCCAGATCAGCAATCAGACAGGCTCTGCCCGCGGCCGCGGCGGCGGCGGCCGCCCCGTCATTCTGATCAATGGTATCCGCGTCGGGTCATTCCGCGAATTTGCCAATTACCCGCCCGAATCGCTTGCCCGCGTAGAGGTTTTCCCAGAAGAAACAGCACAGCGATTTGGCTTTCCGCCTGATCGCAGGGTCATCAATCTTATCCTGAAAGACGATTACCGCAACGCCGAAGTGGAATTCGAATTCGAAGGCCCATCACGCGGCGGTTATAATGTGCGCGAACAACAGCTTGGTTTCCTGCAAATCGCCAATGGTGCGCGTATCAACGTAAACCTTGAAGCTAGCGATACATCGCTGCTGACCGAGGATGAGCGCGATATCATTCAGACGCCGTCTTCGATTTCCGATATCGCTGGCGATCCCGATCAGGCGGCCTTTCGCAGCCTGATTGCGGACAGCCGCTCGCTAGAGGGTAATATCAGCTGGGCGAAAGCCTTCATCGACAGCGGCACATCGGTTAGCGCGAATATCAATTATGACCGGTCCGACCGCCGCACTTTGCAGGGTCTCAACACGGTTCTGCTAACTGATGATTCCGGCAACAGCGCGGTGCGCACTTTTGGCGCGGACACGCCTCTGGAACAGCGCGTTGCGGTCGATACGATTTCAAGCTCGGGCTCGATCACAAAGCCGGTTAATGCATTTCGTCTGACGACCACGTTTGATGCCAGTATCGCCGAAACAACGCGCGAGATTGATCGCAGGTTTGATACCACCACCTTCGAAGCAGATGCTTTGGCTGGCACGTTTGCCCTTGATGGTGCTTTGCCCAGCAGCGTTGCACCGGGTTTCGAGGTTGCCGACAGCCGCAATATCAGTGCAAGCACGCTGAATACGCTACGCGGCCCCTTGGCCGATCTGCCAGCCGGAGAGCTGCTTGCGACCTTCGATGTCGGGTACAACTGGACCAATCTGCAATCCTCTGACAGCCGCACACTTCAATCCGCGGATCTGACGCGCGGCGAACTATCAACCGGCGTCAATCTGGTCATTCCGATCACCAGCCGCCGCACGGGCTTTGCCGATGCGCTGGGCAGCTTCTCACTCAACGCGCAAATCGGCTTGGATCACCTGTCCGATTTCGGAACCTTGGGCGATTACACGATTGGTCTGACATGGGAGCCGACCGATACGCTCAATCTGTCCGCAACATATATCCAGCGCGAGGTCGCGCCGTCTTTGTCGGCACTGGGCGATCCCGAAGTCACGACATTCAACGCGCCGGTGTTTGATTTTACCAATGGCGAAACTGTGCTCGCCAATGTGACAACCGGCGGTAATCCCGATCTGCTGGCAGAGACCCAGCGCGACTGGAAATTTGCCGCGAACTGGGAATTGCCGTTCTGGGAAAATACCCGTTTTACAGTCGAGTATGTCCGCAACCGGTCAGACGATGTAACCAGCGGTTTTCCCGTAATTTCGCCTGAGATCGAAGCTGCTTTTCCGGGCCGTGTCACACGCGATGCCGGTGGCCGGTTGCTGGCGGTGGATAACCGCGCGGTTACCTTTGCCGAAACGCGGGCAGATCGTCTGCAATTCGGTTTGTCGACCAGAGGCAGCATTGGCGGTAGCAGTCGCGGCGGACGGCCCGGAGGAGGCCCGCCCGGTGGCGGCAGGCCGCAAAGCGGCGGCTCTGATGCGAATGGCGGCGGAGAGGCTCAAGGGCGGCCTCAAGGCGAGGGAGCAGGCAGACCAGAAAGCGGTGCGCCAAGCGCCGACCAGCGCGCCGCATTCATGCAATTCCGCACCCGTATTTGCGCAGATGACGGATTGGATGTTCTCATCCGTCTGGTCGAAGCGAGCGAGAATGGAGAGGACCTCTCCACCGTTATCCCAGGCTTTGATGCCCAGCGTTTCGAACGGCTGCTTTCGCGGGTTCGCGATGATAACGGGGACGTTGATCAAGAACGGCTCGCCGCTGTCAGAGAACAAATTTGCAGCGTTGACCCGGCCAGCTTTGGCGGACCTCCCGGTGACGCGCCTGATGGCGAACGCCCGCAAGGGTTTGCCGCATTCCGGGCAATCGCCTGCGCCGATGATGGCGCCGCGCGTATTCGCGCGCTAATCGCCCGGATCGAGGCGGGCGAAGACGTATCGGATGAATTGCCCGGTTTTGATCCCAGCATGGCCGGTATGATGCTGGGCCGGCTGCGCGATGAAAATGGCAATATCAGCGATGAACGCATCGCGTCTTTGCGTGAGCGTTTCTGTTCAGCCGAAGCCGGTGGTCAAGGCGGTCAGAGCCAAGCTGCCCAAAGCGGCGGGCAAAGCGGCGGCGGGCAGGCCCGCGGCGGCCCTCCCGGTGGTTTCAACCCGCTCGCCCAGCGCTCATTTTCTGGCTTCCGTTACTTTGTCTCGCTCAATCACACTCTTGAGCTGGAAAATGAGATTATCATTGCTCCGGGCCTTGCCCCGCTGGATCAGCTCGACGGCGACGCCACAGGGGCATTCGGCTTCCCGCGCAACAGCACCCGGCTTGAAGCTGGCGTCTTCGGCTCGGGCATTGGGATGCGGCTTTCGGGCATTTACACCGGTGAAACACGGCTGAACGGTTCGGGTCTGCCGGGCAGCAGCGATATCTTCTTTGAAGATTTGCTGCGGTTTGACCTGCGCCTGTTCTCCAATGTCGGGGAGCTGATCGGCAAGAACGAAGGCGTTCTTAAAAATCTGCGGATCAGCCTGCGCGCTGATAACATTTTCGACGCGCGCCGTGATGTTACCGATGAAAGCGGGAATACGCCGATCAATTATCAGCAGTTCCTGATTGACCCGACTGGCCGTTTCATCGGGATTGATATCAGAAAACTGTTCTAAGCCTGATCGTCATACGTTCCTGATAAAACGGGGCCCAAACACAACAAGGCCGCAGCTTCTCTTGGGAAAAGCTGCGGCCCTTTATTTGTTTGGCGTAATCGCGATGACCGCTCAGGGAAGGTCGAGGCGGACCTTTGGAAACAGAAGGCGTTGATGGATTTTGGCTTCGAATGGAGCCCAATCGCCCTCTTTCTGAGCCAGTCGATCCGCCAGAGCGATCATCACGCTCGGGTTCACGCCAAGCCCGCAATGGCTGGCATAAACTTCGATGTTTTCAAACGGCTGCGTCTCATGTCCCTTATGAGCATGTTGGACACTGCCGCGCCAATGGACCACGCCATCGGTTTTGGTCCAGATCGATGTTGTCGGAACAGGCGGAGCGATATCGAGCCCCTCGAACTGGCCGCCGCGCAATTTTTCGGGCTCATCGCCGTTAAACAGCTTGAACAGGCGCGCTGCGTTGGTGTGATTGCGATCATCGGAAATCGGGCTGCCCAGACTGATGACCTGGCGCACTTTTTCAGGGTGAAGTTTGGCCAATTCGCGTGCCAGCACGCCGCCAAGGCTCCAACCGATCAGCGAAACCTTGCGGCCCGTATCTTTGAAATGGCGGTTAAGCTGATGCTCAAGCCGCGACAAGAGCTCTTCATTTACCCGAATATTGCGGCCAGCTTCCCAGCCATGCGCATCATAATTCAAGCGTTTGAGCAGTCTGCGCATCGGCACGGTCGAACTGTCGGTCGCCATGAAGCCGGGCAACGCCATAACCGGATGACCATCGCCCTTTGGCAATGTCATCAATAAAGGTGCGGTCGCATAAAATGCGCCGAGTTCAAAGAAGGCGCGGCCTTCGGCGAGAGTCCAGAACCGGTTGGGCGGAACTGCTGCGGGCAGTTCAAGTCCACCGGCATGCGGACTGGGGGCCATGCTTGCCATTATTTCGTCTCCTTCGACTTGCGACCAATTGTAGTTGTAGGTTTGCGCTTCGCCGCTGCTTTTGATGGTGTTTTTCGGGCGGTCGAAGTTTTGGTTGAGGCTGCTCTTTTGGCGGGCGCTTTGCGCGCCGTGGTTTTCGGAGCAGGCGTTTTAGCGGGCGCGGATTTATCTGGCCGGGCTTTTGAAGCCTGCGTCTTGGATGCGGGTTTGCCTTCGACAGCTCGCGCTGCGGCCAGCATATCATCAAAGCTATCTTGCAGACACTGCGAATAAAATTCCGGGTCGGGCATGATATCCCGGCACGCCGTGAAACTGATAATCGCTTCGTCGACATAGCTTTGGACAATATGGGCAAGGCCCAGACCATCCGTCAGACAGATCAGGGAAAGCGCCATACTTTCCATCCGCGCACCGGCGGAATAAATGTGGATCGGCGGGCCCGGTACATTCGTCACAACGGTGTTGAATGGCATCGCGACGCGGTGGGCCAGGCTGACGCGGCTGAACAATTGCGAACCCAGCGCCATATAAAGCAGCGGGTTGACCTTGCTGACCTCTGTCATGGTGCGAGCGCCCAGCGCGTTGGTCATGGCTTTGGAATTGCTTGTCTGGGCAAACACATAATCAAGCCGTTCTTTCGGATCGACGATATGCGTGCCCAGCGGTGCAATCATAGCTGCGACCTGATTGCCCATATCGCCTTTTTCATTGTCCGAACGGACCGAAATGGGCGCCATCGCCGTCATGGTCGATTTAGGCAGATCGTCTTTCGCGGTAAGATATTTGTTCAGCGCACCGCCGATAATCGACAATGCCACATCGTTCACTTTCGCCTCGGGCAACAGCGCGCGGATTGATTTCAAATCGGTCAGCGAGAAACTGCGCCCTTCCACCACGCGGTGCGATGAGATCGAGCGGTTAAAGCGCGTGCGCGGCGGGACAAGATCGGTGCTCAACTTAAAATCGCGGGTCACCAGACCTTTGATTGCACTGGCCACACCGGGGATAGCCTGCGCGGCAACCTGCGCCTGTTTAAGCGGATTGAGCAGCGCGTTGATATAGGATTTGCCGAGCAATTCAGCCGGTCCGGGGATCTTTTCCGGTTTCCAGTCATCGGGCTTGTTCGGCGGCGCTGTGGAAGGGGTGACGGTGTGAAGCGCCTCCATCAAATCAATCCCGCTCATCCCGTCGATCGCCGAATGATGGACTTTGGTTACAAATCCAAAGCAACCGGGCGGAAAATCGCGGACATTGTCCAGCCCTTCGATAACGGTGAATTCCCATGGCGGACGGGTGAGGTCCATCGGGCGGGCGTGAATCCGCGCTGTCTGGATACACAATTGCCGCCAATCGCCCGGTTTGGGCAGCGCGACGTGCCGGACATGATATTCCAGATCGAAATCAGGATCTTCGATCCAGTATGGATAATCCAGATCCAGCGGGACGCGGACCAAACGCTGGCGCATTGTCTTGGACAATTGCATCCGGTCTCTGAAAAATTGCAGGATATCTTTGAATCTGACAAAACCGCCGGGCGCAGTAGCCGGATTGTAGATAAGCAAGTTACCGATATGCATCGGCGAATTTGGCGATTCCAACGCTACGAACGATGAATCCATGCCCTGCAATTGACGCAAGGTTCTCTCCCGCTGTCCTGGTGCCCCGCCGCGGCATCTTGTATGCTCACGCAGCTCGAGGGTGACCTGGCCTTTTGGCTCTATGACCGAGGGGTAAGCGGGTTTCAGTCTTGTTACAACCCTAGCGGGCGTAAGTGTTACGATTCTTAACGTTTCCGTGTAACATTATTTCACGCGCGCAGGGTCTGACATGGCCTCAGCCGCAGCCGCGCCGCTCGCCCAGGCCCATTGGAAATTATACCCGCCGAGCCATCCGGTGACATCCACTGCTTCGCCTATCGCATAGAGCCCGGGCACTTTCTTGGCCTCCATGGTTTGTGATGACAATTCAGCGGTTGAAATGCCGCCGATGGTTACTTCTGCTTTGGCAAAGCCTTCTGTCCCGTTGGGAGTAAAGCGCCAATCGGCCAATTGCTGACCGGCGAGGCGCAAGGCTTTGTCCGGCACGTTGCTGAATTCCGTTTCGATGCCGATACGGTCGGCCAATGCATCGGCAAGCCGGTCCGGCAGATGATGGCGCAGCACGGTTCGCAAGTTGGCGCGCGGGTAATCTTTTTTCAAACCGATCAGCCATTCTGCGTCCGCTTCGGGAAGGAAAGTGATGCCGATCTCTTCGCCGTGGCGCCAATAGGACGAGATTTGCAGGATCGCGGGTCCCGATAGCCCTTTATGCGTGAACAGCGCAGCTTCGGCGAATTCCGCTTTCTTTTTGCCACTGCCAGCGCGCGCCGAAACCGGAGCGGACACCCCCGATAGTTCGCGGAAAAGCACATCATCTCCGCCCAGCGTCAGCGGCACCAGCGCGGGGCGCGGTTCGACCACTTTCAGCCCGAATTGGCGCGCGAGATCATAGGCAAAGCTGCTCGCACCCATTTTCGGGATCGATGGTCCGCCGGTTGCTATCACCAGTTTTGGGGCCGTGAATATCTGGCCGCTGGCCATCACAGCGAACCGGTTATCCTCGTGTTCGACAGCCGTAACCTCTGCCTCGCAAATGACATCCACTCTATCATCCGGACATTCATCCAGCAGCATCTGCACGATCTGTTTCGCAGAGCCATCGCAGAACAGCTGACCCAGCGTCTTTTCATGCCAGGTGATGCCATGGGCATTCACAAGATCGATGAAGTTTTGCGCGGTGTAACGGGCGAGGGCGGATTTGGCGAAATGCGGATTGTCGGACAGGAAATTGCCCGGACCAGCATTTACATTGGTGAAATTGCAGCGCCCGCCGCCAGAGATCAGGATCTTCTTGCCTGGCTTATCGGCCTTTTCCAGCACTGCGACACGCATGCCTTTTTGACCTGCGCGCGCGGCGGCCATCAGGCCGGCTGCACCTGCGCCAAGGATGATTGCGTCATAGGATGTTGGGGAAGCGGCCATTTCGATCCGATAGGCGTGCAGCGGATGAATGCCAATTGCTGAAACCACAAAAAGAGCGGAGCAGAACACGCCGGGGCCGGCTGTGTTCCGCTCCGCTCACTGCAACGCAGGCCGTTCAGGGCTGGGCCACCGTCACAAGTTTGCCAAGCGTGTTCCATTCGGCGCGCGGGGCCCAATTGCGGTTCGCGCCGAGATAGGAATGATCGTCCAGTTCAAGAAGACCGATGAGAACCTCGGCCACGATGGTCGCGCCTACCGGGCCCAAGCCTTCGCCTTTCTTGGTTCCACCGCCCACTTCGGCGCGGCCAATCACCTCGGCTTCGGCGAGCAGATACAGCCACAGCGGTATGCCTTCGTCACCAAAATCGCTGTTGATGTCATTGGCTTTCTTGACGACTTTGTTGATGTCGGCCTGATCGATACCCATCAATTCAGCGATCTTCTCGCCAGCGGGCAAAAGAAAAGCATTACCGCGCAGCAGATTGCGAGTGGCGAGCGATTTTTCCGCCGCATTGCCATCCACAAAAGGCAGATCGAGCAGATCGCCCGCAAGCAGCGTATCCAGTTTTTGCGCGCGCTCTACCGTGCGGTTTTCCGGCGTGAACAAAAGCTCGTGCCAGTCGACGACTGCATCAGGGTCGGTGAGAGGGCCGAAACCGCGGCCAAGTTTCGTACCGAACAGTTCAAACCGGTTGCCGTTTTTCTGGACCTGAATTTTCATCGGAATCATGGAATGGCCGAACCGGTAAGCCGCGACTGAAAATTCCACCGGGATCAACGGAACATGGCCGCAATAATATTCGCGTCCGCAGCCAAGAATGCGCTCGACCACCGGTTTGCCGCACATATCGGTAAGCAGATCGTTCACCACGGCCCATTGATAATGCCACGTGGTGGTTCGCCGCGCCGCTTCGTACAGGTCATGCCCTTCCAGTGTTTCGGCATCGGGATCGGCCATGCTTTCATCGTAGAGCGTTTGCGCCACGTGATTGTGGAACCGGATGATTGCCAGTTGGATCTGGCTGATGATGCGGTTTTCATCGTTGCGCGGATCGCCGATGATCGCCCGGTTGTTGGGATCGGGCGCGCGGAACAGATCATGTTCGTAAAGGCCCGCTTGACCGGGATTATCTGCACCGGTCAACAGCTTTACGCCCGCAAACGGCCCCGGCTTGTTGCCAATACGGTCCTGATTAAACAGGTATGGCTGCGCCTCCGGCCCGAGCCCATATATGCAATCCAGATCCAGCGTGGGCGTGCGGACATTCGCAATTTCGCCCGGATTGTCGATCACGCTGTCGAACGTGGTGGACGCGTCCAGTGTGATATCGTGGTCTACGAACTGACCAAAAAACACCATGCCGACAGGTACGCTGTCGGTCCGCCCCTTGTCATCGGGGTCTTCCATATTGCCGCCGGCCTTGCCGGTTTCGATGAGAATGTCGGGCCGCGTGTAATTGGGGGCAAGATCGCCAAACAATCGGCCGAAACGATCATCCCGGTCGCCGTCATCATTCTCGCCATATTGGCTCATGCGACAATATGGCGAAAGCCCCTCTAATGGCTTCATACCATGGTGTTCTGAATTACTCATGCGATTGCCTCCTGTTAATCAGTTTTAGGCAACCCGTTATTATTTTTATATTTGTCAGTTCATCTGATTTGATCGTTAAATGACAATAGAGTGCGTCAGTATTGTATTTTTTGGTCGATTCCGCTCGATTTGTCTGATCTTCGCCTCTGGCCGTCTTTTGTGGGCGTTTGAACTCTGGTGCTTCCATCTCGTGCGTGAGCGCCCTATTTGATGGCGATGGCTAAAACCCCGGCTGGCACACCCCATAATCCCGGAGGGGCCGAGCGCTTTAATGAAGAGCGCGCGGCCTACACCGTGTCGCGTGCTCAGCCGAACCTTGAAGCGGGGGTTGAGGCGATCCGCGATACGGTAAAGACGTTGAAACCTGTGCCCGGCGTATACCGCATGATCGATGCGCGCGGCGATGTGCTGTATGTCGGCAAGGCGCGGTCCCTAAAGGCGCGGGTGGCGAATTACACGCAGGTGAGCGGCCTGACAGGGCGGCTGCAACGCATGGTCAGCCAGTGCCGCAGCATGGAGATCATCACCACCAATTCCGAGGCCGAGGCGCTGCTGCTCGAGGCGCAATTGATCAAGCGGTTTCGCCCGCCGTTCAACGTGCTGCTGCGCGATGACAAGAGCTTTCCGTTTATCCTCCTGCGCGCCGATCATGCTTTCCCGCGCATCCACAAACACCGCGGCGCGCGCAAGGCGAAGGGGAATTATTACGGCCCGTTTGCCAGCGCGGGCAGCGTCAACACCACGCTTAATGCGCTGCAAAAGCTGTTCCTGCTGAGGAATTGCACCGACAGCTTTTTCAACAATCGCGACCGGCCCTGCCTGCTTTATCAAATCAAACGCTGCTCCGCGCCGTGCGTGGGACGCATCAGCGAGGATGATTACGAAAAGCTGGTGAAGCAGGCGAAGGATTTCCTCGCTGGCAAATCGGGGCAGGTTCAGGCTGATCTTGAAAAGCAGATGGCCAAAGCCGCACAGGATCTGGATTTTGAAACCGCTGCGATCCTGCGTGATCGGCTGCGCGCGGCGACATTTATCCAGGGCAGTCAGGCAATCAACGCCAGCGGGGTCGGGGACGCAGATGTATTCGCGCTTTCGGCAAAGGGCGGCCACATCGCGGTACAGGCGTTCTTTATACGCGGCGGGCAAAACTGGGGCCACCGCGCTTTCTTCCCCAGCCACACAAAGGACGTGGAGGAGGATCAGGTCCTCTCCAACGTGATGCTGCAATTTTACGAAGAAGTGCCGCCGCCAGCGACCGTTCTGGTCGATCGCGCGCTGCCTGAAAGCGGCCTGATCGAAGCGGCATTATCCGAAGTGGCAGAGAAGAAGGTGGTCCTGTCCGTACCCCAGCGCGGCGACCGGCGGCGGTTGATGGAGCAGGCAAGCAGAAACGCTGTCGAGGCGCTGGAGCGGCGGCTGGCAGAACGCGGCACGCGGGCAAAAATCGGCCGCGAAATGGCGGAATTCCTCGAACTTGATGCGCCGCCAGAGCGGGTCGAGGTGTATGACAATTCGCACATACAGGGCGCCAAAGCGGTCGGCGCGATGGTGGTTGCCGGGCCAGAGGGTTTCGAGAAATCGCAATACCGCAAATTCAACATCAAGACCGCGCAGACCGATGACGACTTCGGCATGATGCGCGAAGTGATGGAGCGCCGCTTTACCCGCGCGATGAAGGATGATCCCGACCGTGAGCGGGAAGGCGTGTGGCCTGACCTTGTCCTGATTGACGGGGGCAAGGGCCAGATGTCGAGCGTGCAATCGGTGCTGGGCGAATTGGGCATTGATGATGTGCCGGTGATCGGCATCGCCAAGGGTCCGCATCACGGGCGCGAGGGCCGCGAAGTGTTCCATTTCCCCGATGGCCGCGAGAAGACGCTGCCGACGAATTCGCAGCTGCTATTCCACCTGCAAAACCTGCGCGATGAAGTGCACCGCTATGCCATCGGCGCGCACCGCGCCAAACGCAGCAAAGCGATCACCGCCAGCCCGCTGGACGAAATTCCCGGCATCGGCCCCGCACGGAAACGCGCATTGCTGCTGCATTTCGGCACGGCAAGCAAGGTGAGAGCCGCGTCGCTAGAAGACCTGCAACGCGCGCCGGGCGTCAGCGAAAAGGTCGCGCAGCAGGTTTATGATTTTTATCACGCTGGGGGGTGAGAGATTGCGACAGACCATTGATACATCCAAATATGACAATGTAGTTGTCATTGATGCACAAGTTGTTTTGCAAGGCGTGCCGCTCGAGCAGATGCCTTGGTCGGAAATTTTTGATGGCTCAATCCTTTTACTTGTCACCAGACAGGTTCAGACGGAGATCGATAGGCGCAAAAATGACGGGCGGCTTGGCAAGCGGGCTCGCTCATTCAATCGTCTGCTCGACAGTTTCATTGAGACCCGAATACCCGCAACAATATGTGCCGAACCAAAGGTAGACATAGCTACCGTTTCAAACCAAAGACCCGACTGGGACCAACTTGATGATCTTGATCGCGAGGATCCTGATGATCGGATAGTTGCTCAAGCTCTGAACGCCAATGTCGATGACCCCGACCGGTTGGTCTTGTTAAGTCACGATATGCGACCTCGTGATGCTGCACAGTGTCACGGACTTACGGCCAAGAAGCTGCCGGAGCACTGGCTGCGTCAAATCGAGCCGTCACCGCATGAACGAAAAATAACTGAATTGGAGGCCCGCAACCGCCTTTTGTCGCAAGATCAACCTCAGCTTGAGGTGAAGATAAGCTGTGAAAGTCCAGCGCCGTGGGAATGCACCAGTGTTTCACCAGCGAATGAACAAGAAGTCAAAAGACTCATTCAGAACCTTGTCTTGGGAGCTCCAAGACAGCGCTCTCGGTCTGGTTTTGAACTTAGCGGTTTCGATTATGACAGCAGCCACTCAGGAAGGTTGAAGGAATGGGAGAACCAACTACGGCAAGAACTTCCTTTTATTCACAAGGGTCTATCGAGGCTGTTCAGTCAAAAACGCATAATCGTGTCGGTCAAAAATGTTGGCTCAGTGCCCGCTGAGAACCTCTCGCTTGAAATCCGATCTGGAAACACAGTTCTTCATTCCAAGCCATTTTGGGTCATGATGTGCGGTGCTTCGGCACCTCGCCCGCAAATGATGCCTTACGCACATCATTTGCATGCGGGCATAAGGCCTGAAGATCTTATTTCTCCGAGGCGGGAACCCTTCGATTTTTACTGGGATGAGCGAGGACCTAGAGGACACCTCATTTTATCGTGCAACTCGTTTCGACAAGAAAAACGCCACGAAATAGAAATTTCAGCGGAGTTACTGAGTTCGACCGTTCCGAAAGCCGAGTTCACGGCCGTTGTTACAGCTTCAAACCTTAAAGGTGATGCGCGAGATCAGTTGTTGGTGGAGGTAAGTCTCTGCGAAAAACGAGCCGATGAGATTTTTGATTTTGGAGAAGGTGTCCTCGTTCTGCGGCCGGACTTCGACCTGCCCGACGAACTTTCGCCCGAAAAGTTTGCTTGGTATTTGAATTCGGGTGATCGGTACGATCCTAGCTGAAGTCGGGTGGGGCATAGGCTCTTTCCTACACACCCCAATCCGTGCCCTAACATCGCGGATGAAGCACTACGCCCCCCCGCTTAAACTCCCGCCGTTCCATGCCGTGCAAACCCGCGCGCGGTCTGATGGCTGGACGCCGCTTCGCCAAGCGCAGTTTATCGGCCATCTGGCGCAGACCCGATCTGTCAGCGCGGCGGCGAAGGCTATCTCTATGTCGCGGGAAAGTGCTTACCGATTGCGGGCTCGCGTGGGTGCGGAAGGTTTTGCCGCCGTGTGGGATATGGCGCTCGCGCGGCGTGATACAGCAGAAGGCTTTGCGCAGGTTCATGCGGCGCGGATGCGGGCTTTGGCGGCGCTTGCGCCTTCGCGGAAAGTCACACTTGATGCGCTCGACTGGCGGATTGAAACGGGTAAATTTCAGGTGGTCATGCGCGCTGGCCGGTTTCATCGGGTGCGCCATGTTCTTGATAACAATGCGCTTTTGTGCGCGCTGCGCCGGGCCGGGCTGGTCGATGCAAAAGCGATGGCGATGCCGCGATGACTGCCCGCCGTTTCATCCGCTCGCGCAGTTGGTGTCATGCAAACCGGCGAGCTGGATCAGACGGCGGATCAGGCAGCGGAATAGACGGCGGCACGGATGCCTTACCGTGTGCCGCAAAATGCGTGTGTAAACGGATGTTGACAGTTCTGCTCTGCTGCCTGACACATGTCGGTGGGATAAAACGAGAGACTCGAAGATCTGCCACAAGATGGCGGGCAGATCTTGCAGTTGCTACCATTGGAATGGTTCTGGTGATGCAGATGCGCCGCGCAATGCGGGGCTGCTTGCCGGGCTTTTTAAGGGTAAAGCACGCAAGCATATATCGTTCTCAGATACATCCCGCCTGCACTCTGGGGGTATCGAATGTCGTTAGAATTGAAGCTGGCAGAAACCGATCCGGCCAACTGGATCGCCACTTTGACATATCGCAGCGTAGCCGCCGTGGATCTTTCCGCGCGCGAGCTTCAGGATTTGACCACACAAGCGCGGGCGCGAAATCACAAAGCCGGCGTGACCGGCATGATGATTTATCAAGACGGGCAGTTTTTCCAAAAGCTGGAAGGCCCGCCGGAAAGCCTGAAGACAATATGGGCCTCGATCAGCGCGGATCGCCGGCATCGCGACATCGAAATGTTGAGCGAACATATCGTTCCGGCGCGGCTGTTCAGCGACTGGGATCTGCTGGTTTACAGCCGCAACGATCCGGCATCGGGCAATCCCGGCGCCATTTCAGAGAATAGCGGTCTGTTTGCAAAAGTCCCCGTACTCGTCGATCTGGCGCTGGGCGGCGATGATATCGGCATCAACACGCTGATCGCCTCGCTCGCGGAACAGGGTTGGGATGGCGATGTCATTCTGGGGCAATTGCTTGAGCCGACGGCGCGTGCGCTTGGCGATGCGTGGCTTGCCGATGATTGTACAGAGCTGGATCTGACCATGGGGCTGAGCATGTTGCAGCTTGCCGGTCATGCGGTGCGCCATCGCCCGACACCGGAGGCCATTCGCGAGACGAAGTACAGCATCCTTTTGGCCACGGCACCCGGTGAGCCGCACATGCTGGGCACATCCATGCTGGCGGATCTGTTCACCGATGCGGGCTGGCACGTGGATATGGCATTTCCCGATAGCAACGAGGCGCTGGCCAATCAGCTGGGATCGCAGCGGCCCGATGCACTGGATATTGGCATGTCGGATGCGTTCTCGCGCAGCCACACTTTGGCGACCTTGCGGCAGACGATCCTGAAAAGCCGCGAGGCCTCGCCCGATCATTTGACGGTGGTATCGGTGGGCGGCCGGATGTTCGCGGAAGCAGCGGCAACGGCAGATTCCGTCGGCGCAGATCACGCGCGCCAATCGGTCGTGGGCACAACCGTTCGCATCGCCGAGCTGATCAGGCAGAAACGCCAAATTCGAAGCTAACGCAGCGAAATTGCGGCGCGGCCAAGCGAGGCTTTGCCATGCCCTTCGCGGCGATTATCCCTCAGCGCCCATCTTTGCCCCGCTAATTTTGGCGCTTCACGCGATTGGAATGAATTGATGGCTGAGAGCCAGGACAACCCCCGAACCGGAACCGCTGCCGATCACGCACCGGCGCAGCGCAATGCCTTCACCCGCTTTCTTGATGGGGTGGAATGGCTGGGCAATCTTCTGCCGCATCCGGTAACGCTGTTCGCTCTGCTTGCAGTCGGCATCGTGCTGCTTTCGGGGCTGCTCGGCTGGATGGGTGTGGCGGTTGACGATCCGAGGCCGTTGGGCGCGAAGGGCGTGGCAGATGACGGGATGATCCGCGCAGTCAGCCTGATGGATGGCGACGGGGTCCGGCGCATATTCACCGGGCTTGTAGACAATTTTACCGGCTTCGCCCCGCTTGGCGTGGTGCTGGTCGCCATGCTCGGAGTGGGCGTGGCAGAGAAATCAGGGCTTTTGAGCGCAGCAGTGCGCAGCTTGGTCATGGGCGCACCGCCCAAGCTGGTGACGGTCGCGATCGTTTTTGCCGGGATTATATCCAACACCGCCAGCGAGGTGGGTTACGTGGTTCTCATCCCGCTTGGCGGAGCGATCTATTATGCTCTCGGGCGGCATCCGCTGGCGGGCATGGCGGCGGCTTTTGCAGGGGTTTCCGGTGGCTACAGCGCCAACCTTCTGATCGGGACAATCGATCCGTTGCTGGCCGGGATCACGCAAGAGGCCGCCCAGCTGATCGATCCCGATTACACCGTGCTGGCAACAGCGAACTGGTACTTCATGTTCGCCTCGACTTTTCTGGTTGCGGTCATCGGTTCGCTCGTCAGCATCTATATCGTCGAGCCGAAATTGGGCGAATACGATGCGTCGAAAGCCGACCCGACCATCCTTGATGACGGGATGATGCAGCCTTTGGCCGATAAAGAGCGCAAAGGCCTTCGCTGGGCGGGCATCGCCTTGCTCGGCGTTCTTGCCCTAATGGCGCTTACGCTGGTTCCTGAATGGGGCATCCTGCGCAATGCAGAGGATGGGGATCGGATGGACTCGCCGTTCTTTGATGGCTTCGTGGTGTGGATTTTCATCTTCTTCGTCGCCATCGGATATGCTTATGGCCGCGCGGTCGGAACGATGAAGACAGACCGCGATGTGATTGACGCCATGGCGGCGGCTTTATCCTCGCTGGGCCTGTATATTGTGCTCGTGTTTTTCGCGGCGCAATTCGTGGCCTTTTTCGGCTGGACCAATATCGGCGCGATCACCGCTGTGACCGGGGCGACATTTTTGGTCGAAACCGGCATGACTGGCCCGCTGATCTTCTTTCTGTTCATCCTGCTCTGTGCAGTCATCAACCTTTCATTGGGTTCGGCAAGTGCGCAGTGGGCGGTGACTGCGCCGATCTTTGTGCCGATGCTGATGCTGATTGGTTATGCGCCGGAAACCATTCAGGCAGCCTATCGGATCGGGGATAGCACAACCAATATCATCACGCCGATGATGAGTTATTTCGGACTGATCTTGGCGTGGGCGACGCGATATCAGAAGGATCTGGGCGTCGGCACCCTGATCGCGATGATGCTGCCCTATACGATGTTCTTCCTCTTCTTCTGGTCGATCTTCTTCTATCTTTGGACCTTTGTGCTTGGCATCCCGGTCGGGCCGGGTTCGCCAACCTATTACACCGTGCCCGGATGATAGAATGAAATACAAAAAACCCCGGAGCGCAATAGGCGATCCGGGGTTTTTGAAAATGTTATTGCGCTCGGTTTAGGCGGGGTATGTCCACGCCGATCCGCGGGCGAGGTTTTCGCTGGCGAATGCCCAGTTGAGCTTGTTGTCTACCACAGCATCCAGATACGCAGGACGTTTGTTCTGGTGATCGAGGTAATAAGCGTGCTCCCACACGTCGATTGTCAGCAGGGGATTAAATCCGCTGTCTGCAAGGGTATCGCCGTCATGGGTTTCTTCGATTGAAAGCGCCCCGTCTTTTTCTGCGAGCCAGACCCAGCCGCTGGCAAAGTGACCGGCGCCGCGCTCTTTAAGTTGTTTCTTCAATTCGTCGACCGAACCAAAAGCGGCGTCGATTTTCGCTTTGAGATCATCCGAAGGGGCCGTTTCTTCAGCGGCCATGGAATGCCAATAAAAGGCGTGGTTCCAGCTTTGCGCCGCGTTGTTGAACAAACCCTGGTTGCTGCCGCGTGCTGCCGATACGATGGCTTCCATCGGCTTATCAGCGTGATCGGTGCCTTCAATCGCAGCGTTCATCTTGTCGAGATACGCCTGATGGTGCTTGCCATAGTGGAACGAAAGCGTTTCGGCAGAGACTGCCGGTGCCAGAGCGGTATCAGGATAAGGAAGGTCAATCAGTTGAAATGCCATGTTAGGTCTCTCTAATTAAAAGGAATACGATTGGTGTGGAAACGCGCTGGCGCGGTAAAAGTTTCAATCTGTTCTGACAATACTCGACAGTCAGGCTGCCAAAGACCGCCTTTTGAAGTCGGCATCGGCCTGCAATTGCGAATGTTCGACCCAGGTTGAATGCACTCCGCTGGAAATCTTGTGTGGCAGGCGCGCACGGCAGATCGGGCCTTTCGTCACATCGCTGGCATCAAGTATGGCGAGCTCGGAAGTCCCGGAATTCTCGTCGATCAGGAAAGTGACAAGATACCCGTCATCCTCTGATGCTGCGCCTTTGCGAGGCACCATCGGGCTTTCGCTGGCATACACCCCGTCTGGCAGTTGAAAAACCTGCTCTGTGCCGGTTTGCGTATCGTGCCGGACATATCCGTTAAACAGGAACCAGCCGGGCCGCGTGGTGGTGGACCAGATGTACCGGTTTTTGCGCATCAGATAATCGGGGTTGATCATTCCGAATTCGACGATGCGATCACACAGCCGTTCTTCGGTGGTCGCACCGGTCTTGAGATTGAAGCGCCACCGGTGAAGCCTGCTTTGAAAGGAATGTTCATCCACATAGGCCATCATATGGCTGTATTCGCCCGCTTCTTTGATCGGGTCAGGCATCGGTTTGTCTTGATAATATCCCTCAAGCACAACCTCATCGCCATCCTCCCACGCATTTGTCCAATGAAGAACATAGGTTGGCGAGGCTTCGAACCAGCGGATATCCTCGGGCTGACCATGGCGCGGGATCAGCGCAAAACGCGTTGGTATGCCATCGTGAATGCGCGCGGCATGAATATCCCGTTTCAAAAGCTCTTCATCCCAGAACAACGGCATGTCATTCAAGATCGACCAGTTTTTGGTAATTGCCATATCATGCGGCAGGCGCGGGCCGGACAACGGGATGGGCGCATAATGCACGAGCATTCCGGCCCGATCGACGACGCCGTAATGCATATAAGGCGCGTGCTTTGAATAATTGAAGAACATCAGCTCGCCGGTATCCTCATCCACTTTGGGATGGGCGGAGATCCCGTCAATCGGCCCCCACGATGCTTTGCCGAGATTTTCGAGCGACACCGGGTCAATCTGCCATGCTTCACCGCATTGATAGAGCGTTGCCAAAGCTGTGCCGGCATGAACGATGATATCGGTGCTGCCTGTATCTTTCAGGCTGCCATGGGCCCCGAAACCGGGCCGCTTGGAAAGGGCAGGCGGATCCATCAACCCGCCCCAAAGCGCTTCGCCGGCGATCTGTTCTTGGGTAAAGCAATGCGTCCGTACGAAACGGTTGCGATAGCTTGCTTTGCCGCCGCTGATGCTGACTTGATGGACCATTGCATCGCCATCGAAGGGATGATGCCGGCCGAGCGGTTGGTGGACCGGATTTTCGGTGTTGCGCAGATAGATCCCGTCAATGTCCGCAGGAATTTCGCCTTCGATGATTTCAAGCTCATCGACGTCAACTTCTTCATGAACAGGTGTCCATGGCCCGGAAAGATACGGGTGGTTTGATGGTTTCAGGGTCGTTTTGACTGGCGGCTGACGTGTAATCTGCATGGCACTCTCCCGCGCACGAACTTAGCGGAGTGTGAAAGTAGGGCAAGCCTAACAAAACTCACCAAAGTTTGATCTCGATCAATTACGCGGCGGTATCTCAGGTGCATCTTTGTAAACATAAAAAGGAGAAGCCCAATGAAATCCATCCTCGTTCACGCCGCTGATGACAGCGCTATGGAAGCCCGTATGCAGGTTGCGCTCGACATTGCCCGGGCAACGAATGCTCACATCACATTCTTGCAAGCGGTCAGTTATGAAGTCTTTGCGCCCGGCGACTTTTATGGCTCGGCCATGGCGGCTGCATTGCCGCAGATCAAAGAGGCAGCCGAGAGCTTTCGGGCCAAAACCGAAGCCGACCTCGCCAATGAAGATGCCAATTGGAGCTGGAAATTCATTTACGGTATGGCCGAACGAAGGCTGCTTGAACAATCGGCGCTGCATGATCTGATTATCGTGGGTCCTTATGATGTCGGTGAAGACGGCAAACGCGCAGCTTCCAATATGGTTGGCGAGCTTGCGCTAAAAGCACCTGCACCGGTTCTGGTGGTGCCTGCATCCACCAAACGGTTTGACATAAGTGCGCCAATCCTGGTCGCATGGAATGGCTCGTCAGAGGCTTGCGTGGCGCTGCGTGCCTCTGTGCCGCTTCTGGCACTGTCTGGCAGCGTTCATCTGGCCTATGTATCGGAATTCAATGACAAGGAGCGTGTGGATTTCCGCCTTGATGAAGGCGCGAAATATCTCAGCCGGCATGGAATAGAGGCAGAGATTGTGGAAATTCCGCGCGGCAATGGAACCGTATCCGAAGCATTATTCGAGGCTGCAGAAATGCGGGGATGTTCGATGATGGTAATGGGCGCATATGGCCATTCAAAACTGGCCGAAATGTTGCTGGGCGGGGTGACCCGGCGCTCTCTAACCGATCCGCACCTGCCAATTTTCCTAGCGCATTAGCCTTTTGTCTATGGGGGGCTCCTTGCGGCAAAAACGCGTGTGCACCTTGTGATAACCATTTCAGGCTAAACCATCATCAACAGCCGGGTCGACGGGGAATATGTGATGGAAATGCCTGCAAATTCAAAGCGCTCAAAGCGTTCTTCTAAAGTCGTTTTGACGGCTTTGGCCGCAATCGGGGGCGGTGCCATGTTGACCGCGTGTGGCAGTGAACCTGCCGCGCCGTCCGCAAACGCGGCGCAAAACGAAGCGAAGCAGACCGAAGTTCAGGTGTTCGAGAACGTGTTTGCTTGCGCAAAGACGACCGGAAAGACCCGCGATGAATGTGATGCCATGCACGCAGAAGCCGTCGCCAAGGCCGATGAAGAGGCCCCGCGCTTTGCCGCACTCGCTGATTGCGAGACGGAATACGGAGCTGGCAAATGCGTCGAAAGCGGTGTCGGCGAAGAAGAGCAGGTTCAGGCCGGGCAGCGCCATTTCTCCCCGTTTGTCGTCGCATGGTATTCGAGCAACAAACGCGCCAGCGGGCCGTTGTTCAATAGCAAATCGGGCGGCTATCAATCTGCCAACGGCGTAAGCTTAAGTCTTGCCGGGTCGCCTGGACTATACACCATTTCGAACCGCGCTTTTGAGCGTCCGAAATCTGCGCCTAAAATAAAGCCGGCATCGCGAGTAGCGAAGAAGGGCGGGGTTGGCGGCCGCAATGGGGTTTGGAACCTGTCTGATCGCAATGGCGGTTCGTCTAAAAAGGCCCCAGACGCTGTTGTCGCAGCGCCCAGCGAGGGCAGTTAATCGCTTCGGCGCCTAATCCGGTTTCTTCTTGCGCTTCCGCATCATGCCTTCCTGGGCGACACTGGCGACAAGTTCACCCGACCGGTTGAATATTCGTCCGCGATTGAACCCGCGGCCGCTGCCTGACCATGGTGCATCAGTGACATAGAGCAGCCATTCATCCGCCCGCGCTTCGCGGTGGAACCATATTGCATGGTCAAGGCTGGCCCCGACCAGCTCGCCCCGCATCCAAGACAGACCGTGGGGAAGGGCGCTTGTCCCGAGCAACGTGTAATCGCTGGCATAGGTCATCACCGCACGGTGCAGATTGGGATCGTCCGGTAAAGGTGCCGCAGTCTTGAACCAGGTGTGCGCATGTGGTGGCCGTGGTTCGGAATTCATCCAATGCAATCGATCAATCGTACGCATCTCAATCGGACGAGGGCGGAGCATGAATTTGCGCTGGGATTCATCGAGCTTGTCACCCAGTGCATCAACCATCTGGAGCCGCATTTCCATATCCGATTTTAATTCATCCGGACCGGCAACGTCGGGCATCGGCGAATCAACATGTTCCAACCCATCTTCGGGCGTCTGAAAACTCGCGGTCAGATTGAGGATCGGTATGCTGGTGCCGTCATCGCCTTCTTGCGATGCCACAACACGGCGATTGGCAAAGCTGCGCCCGTCAAAATCGCGCTGAATGCGGTATTCAATCGGAATGCCTTCTTTGCCGCCGCGCAGGAAATAGGCGTGCAGCGAATGAGCGGTTTTCCCGTCGGTGACGCTGGCCTGAGCCGCCTGCAATGCCTGAGCCAGAACCTGCCCGCCAAATACCCGGCCAACGCCGCCTTTTTGCGGGTTGCCCGCGTAAATATCAGCCGCACGTTTTTCTGTGGTCAAGAGGCGGACCAAGCCATCGGTCAGCTGCTCTGCAGTTGGGGTGTCGCTCATCATGTGCCTTTGCGGCGCGGGTTGGCCGAGGTCAAGATTGCCCGGTCAGACCAAATTTCCGCAATGCACGGTATGCGCTGGCTTTGACCCGGTTTTGAGCGGGCCAACGCTTGGGCGCATTCGGAGAAAAACCACGTTGCCGTAACCAGCGGTTAAAGGCGCGGGCATCGCTTTCAAGGTAGCTCCAGTCGGACCGCCATGTGATTGAAAGCGAAACGGAACTTTCCGGGCCATTGTTAACAAAGTGCGGCGCCATGACTGGCACATACACAGCATCGCCGGCACCAAGTTTGAATGGCATCCCGTCCTTTAGATAAGCGTCATCCCAAGCAAGCTCACGCGGCCCGCCCGTATGGTAGCTCTCATGCGTGGTGTCGGACGCAAAATGCGGATTGCCCGCTGGAAACTGGGTCATTACTTTCGATCCTGCGATCTGCAGCAGAATATTGTGCTCGGGATCGAAGTGATACGGCGTCACCGCATTAGGGCTTGAGATGAACAGAAAGCCCTGCGGCGTCAGCAGCTGCCCGGTCGCGTTCTCGATCTCTGGTCGGAGATCGCCGAGCAGATCCATGAGCAGTGATTGATATGCCGGCACTTGTTCAATGTTCTTCAGCACGGCCCAGCTGTTGGCTTCGCGGACCCTGCGGATCGTCTCGCCAATGGAAAGGCCATTGGATGCAGGCTTTCCATCCACGCCCAGCGGCAGGTCGCCGCGATTATATTCGACACTGCCTTCGCCGAGCCGTTCGGCGAGATTCGCCAACGCCTCTATTTCCAGCAGCGGATGTTTTTGAAGTCCGTGACGCAGCAAATGCGGTTTTTCGGGATAGTGCTGTCCAAAGTGGGCGCGTGCTGCCTGATCAAACACCCCGGAAACGGATTTCTGATCGAGTTGCCATTCAGCGTTCTGATGAAAAGGTGCGTTCATGCTACTTTCTCGCTGCGATTTTCGTAAGCTGATAAACGTGCGAAAGCGGCCCGGCGCAGCCTACCACCGATTGCAACGTTGCGACTGACAAGTCGACGGCGTTCGGTCCACAACCGGTCGATCATGGGATGGCCTTCTGCGGCGCAGCTATCGGTCCATTCAATATTGGGCCGGTCGAGCGCGGTGAGATTGTCGATCTGCAACTGCATACCCGGCGAATGCGCAGAGTAACGTTCATCAAACGCGGTTTTGAAACTGTAGCATCCCGGCGCTGTGACAAAACTGGTGAGCATTGCGATTGGTTTTCCATCGAGGCGAAGGGCTATTCTATCCAACTTGCCCACGGATGCCGCGCCGCGCATGCATGCTGTGAAGAAATTACGAGTTGCCGGGGTGCCTGCAAGTGATGAGCCCGCATCGCCTTTCCATCCCGCCGTTTCAAGCGCGAGAAATTCTGCGATCCATTCTTTGAGCCCGAAATCATCGCTTCTGCGCTCGACGGTAAGCTCACCGTGCTCGGACAGACGCCGGCGTTGACGGCGCAATTCCTTGCGATGCTTTTTGCTCAATGCCCGATCAAGATAGTGTTCGGCAGACAGCGACGAGGCATGAAGCGCGCGTTCGCGGCGCAGCACGACCGATGTATTGCGCCGCGATGCGCTTAGAATTGCATCAAGCGCAGCATCGAGCGGTCCGCCCTGTTCCAGCAATGGCAGATGGGCAAACAGGGCAAGGCCGGGCCGCGCGTCAAAATGGCTAAGCAAGTCGGTCCAGAAATCATGTTCGAACCCCTCTATAACCAGTGGTGCGCCGTAAAATGCATTGGCGTGCAGCCACGCCGAAAAATGCGGCACGGGATAGCCGTAATACTCGCGGGACTGCTCAATCGGCATCACGCCGGTAAGCTGACCTTTTGTAAAATGGGCAAGGATCGAAACGCGCGGTCTTCCAGAGGCCGAAGGCGTAAGAAATTCGAGTGAGGGAAGGCAGAACCAGGGTTCAAAGAACGGATTAGGTTCAGCAGCGCGATTGGCTATGTCTTGCCACTGCGCGACGAATTCCGGCGTGCGCGCCTGCTCTGCGCAAAGCACGCGGAAGCCGCAATAGCGGTCAAAAGGGGCGCCGGTGGCGCGCCCTTTGTTCTTCAGATCTGGCGCATTTGCCAAGTCCATCCGCAGCAAACCTTACTCTGACGCACGGCATTATGCGTCTAAGCTTCCATTATCATGGAGGGATGAAGAAAACTTTTGTCCTGCGAACAGTGTCCAGAATCTGGACGAACCTTAGGCAAAAAATAACCCCGCCGAAATCGCTTCCGGCGGGGCTGATTTGATCATTTTCGGCAGCGTTAGTGCGTGCCGGCCAAGGCCGCGAGCAGAAGCAGTGCGACGATGTTTGTGATTTTGATCATCGGGTTCACAGCTGGACCTGCGGTATCCTTATAAGGATCGCCAACAGTGTCGCCTGTTACCGCGGCCTTGTGGGCTTCGGAGCCCTTGCCGCCGTGATTGCCGTCTTCGATGTACTTCTTCGCATTGTCCCATGCACCGCCGCCAGCGGTCATGGAAAGCGCGACGAACAGGCCGCTGACGATCACACCAAGCAGCAATGCGCCCAGTGCAGCGAAAGCGTTCTCCTGACCGGCAAGGCCGAGGATCACGAAGTAGACAACCACCGGAGCCAGAACCGGCAGAAGCGAAGGAATGATCATTTCTTTGATCGCAGCCTTCGTCACCAGATCCACGGTGCGGGCGTAGTCGGGCTTCTCGGAGTAATCCATGATGCCCGGCTTCTCTTTGAACTGCTCACGAACGTCTTTCACAACGTCGCCCGCAGCGCGGCCCACAGCGGTCATGCCCATCGCACCGAACAGATACGGGAGCAGCGCACCAAGCAGAAGACCGACGATCACATACGGGTTCTCAAGGCTGAAATTGACCTCAGCCTCTGGAAAGTATGCACGCAGGTCAGCGGTGTAAGCCGCAAACAGCACGAGTGCAGCAAGACCGGCCGAACCGATCGCATAACCCTTGGTCACAGCTTTCGTGGTGTTGCCAACCGCATCAAGCAGGTCGGTTTTTTCACGCACGCTGTCATCAAGGCCCGCCATTTCAGCAATGCCGCCCGCGTTATCGGTGACCGGACCGTACGCGTCGAGCGCGACAACCATACCGGCAAGCGCCAGCATTGCGGTCGCACCGTATGCCAGACCGATCAGACCAGCGAGCTGGTATGCACCGATAATCGCCGCAATGATGGCAAGGGTAGGCAACGCGGTTGATTCCAGACTGATTGCCAGACCCTGGATCACGTTGGTGCCGTGCCCCGTTTCCGAAGCCTTTGCGATTGATCGGACCGGACGGAAATTCGTGCCGGTGTAATACTCGGTGATCCAAATGATGACGCCGGTCAGAACCAGACCGATAATCGCACACAGGAACAGATCCATTCCGGTGAATTCGACCATGCCAGTTCCGGCATTCAGGACCGTGTTCATATCGCCGAGCGCATATTGTGTGACCACATAAATGAGCGGAACAGACAGGACTGCTGTCACAAGGAAGCCCTTGTACATCGCGCCCATGACATTTGTACCACCGCCAAGGCGCACGAAGTATGTGCCAATGATCGAGGTGACGATGCAAGCACCGCCGATAAGCAGCGGAAGCGCCATCATCGGAAGCAACAGATCGCCCAACTGGGTCAGCAGAAGCGCGGTCAGAACCATCGTCGCACCAACGGTAACGACGTATGTTTCAAACAAGTCAGCCGCCATCCCGGCACAGTCACCGACATTGTCGCCCACGTTATCTGCAATTACTGCAGGGTTACGGGGGTCATCCTCCGGAATGCCTGCTTCGACTTTACCGACAAGATCGGCACCGACATCTGCGGCCTTGGTAAAAATGCCGCCGCCCAAACGCGCGAAGATCGAAATCAGCGATGCACCAAAGGCAAGGCCGACGAGGCCATCAATCACAGTCCGGCTGTTCGGTTCGAGTTCCATCGGACCAACAAGCACATAGAAGAACACAGCAATCGCCAGCAATGCGAGACCAGCCACCAGCATGCCGGTGATTGCACCTGCACGGAACGCCAACGTCAGACCGGCCTGCAAGCTGGTGCTGGCTGCCTGAGCGGTGCGCACATTGGACTGAACAGAAATGTTCATTCCGATATAGCCTGCCACGCCGGAAAGCACGGCGCCGACAACAAAACCAATCGCTGGAATCATTCCGAGGAACACCCCGACGATGATTGCGACCACGACACCAACGATCCCGATCGTCGTATATTGCCGATTGAGGTAAGCCTGCGCGCCTTCTTGGATGGCGCCTGCAATCTCCTGCATTTTCTCGTTACCGGTGCTGGCCGAAAGCACCTGCGCGCGGGTCACAACGCCGTATACTACGGCGAGCAACCCCAGCCCGATAGATATTAGAATTAGGTTCACGAATAATCCCCTCTCGTGACGCGGGACTATTTTTTATAACTGCGCCCTTTTCAAAAGATCCCGCTTTATTTTATGCGGCGCAGCGCATCAGTCATACGGTCTTGCTTGCAGGTGACAAGTGTCTAGCGCGGGCCCCGTTTTTGTTACGCGTCAATTTCACCAGTTTTGAAAGGCTTAGCCGCGCCGGTCGTCAATCAGCCGTGTTCATAACCGAGGCCTGCTGTGCTGCTTACAGGCTTACCATCGACGAATAGCCGAATTGGCGCGCGTGGTTCGACAGTTCCAATCATCGTGGCTGGCCATGGAAGCTCGACACCTTGGGGAAGGGTGAACAGCAGCTGATAATCGTCTCCCCAACGCAGACATTCATCACGCCGCGCTTCATCGGCAACTGGCACGGCAATACTCTCCAGGGAAATTGTGACTTCGCTGGCCCCGGCCATGCGATAGATATCGAGCAATAATCCATCGGAGACATCCATCATCGCGCCAACATGGGGTGCGAGCGCCTGACCTGCTTCGACAAGAGGCGTTGGCCGGTTGAACGCTTTGAGATGGGCCACATGACCTTCAAAGCCAAGCATTGCGCAGCCGATCGATCCTGTGACGAAGACACCGTGACCAACCTTCGCAGCGTTGCGCGCCGGGACTGGTTTGCAGGTCGCTTTACCAATCGCCGTAACCGCATAGGTGCTTGCCCCGGTCGCAGCGACTGTGTCTCCGCCCATCAATTTAACATTGTACGCCGTCAGAACTTCACGCAGGCCTTCGATAAATCTCTGATCGTTGCCGCCTAGGGAGTGGCCCAGCAAAATTCCGACAGGCTTGGCCCCTTTCGATGCGAGATCGGACAGGTTGATCGCAACCAGTTTCCAAGCAACATCAGCTAGATCGGCTTCGGGTCGGAAATGCGTGCCCTCGGCCATGGAATCATGATTGAAGATGAGCGTTTCGTCGCCAATCTCGATTAGCGCGCAATCGTCTTTCAGACCGCGAGCTCCTTCATGAAGGGGCAATGTTCTCAGCGCAGCGAGAAACTCATGTTCGGTCATCATGGCGCAGACAGTACCACGGTATTACCGGCCTTGCGAAGTCAGCTTCTCACTTCTTTTGCCACAGCATCCAGAATGCCGTTGACGAATTTGGCTTCGCGGTCGTCAAAGAATGCCTTGGCGACATCGACATACTCGCTGATGGCCGAAGCACTGGGCACATCGGCGCGGGCCAGCAATTCATAACAACCGGCTCGCAAAACCTGCAACATGGTTTTGTCCAAACGTTTGACGGTCCAACCCTCGGCAAGCTTGCTCATCAACAAAGCATCGATTTCCTCGCGTCTGGCATCCACTCCGCGCACGATATCATCGAAAAATTCGATTTCGGCATCGGCAAAGACTTCGCCTTCGTGATCTTCATCGTCCACTTCGCGTCCGAGACGGTGCTGATGAAATTCATTCAGCAGTTTGGACAGGGCAGTTCCCTCCATTTGGAGCTGATACAGCGCCTGCACACTGGCGAGGCGCGCAGTAGATCGGGCTTGGGAACGGGCTGGCGTATTCATTTTTGGCGAAGCTCCACCGATTTTGCATGGGCAGGAAGCCCTTCTGCGTGAGCAAGAGTGGCCGCAGCGGGGCCAATCTTGGCGAAGGAAGCCTCGTCAAGGCCAAGGAAACTGGTGCGTTTCATGAAATCGAGGACCGAAAGCCCACTGGAAAAACGCGCGCGTCTGCCAGTTGGCAGAACATGGTTCGGTCCGGCAACATAATCGCCGACCGCCTCCGGTGTCATCCGGCCCAGAAATATGCTGCCTGCGTGGCGGATGCTTTGCAGCATGGGTTCGGGATTATCGACCGCCAGCTCAACGTGTTCAGCCGCGAGCCGATTGGCGAGCGCAGGCGCTTCGCTTTCCAGATCATTCACCACAATGATCGCGCCATTTGCATCCCAGCTGGTCTTTGCGACCTTGCCGGTTGAAAGCTGGCTGAGCTGGACGGAGACGCTATCTTCGACCAACGCGGCAAACCCCGCATCGTCTGTTATCAGGATCGATTGCGATGTGGGATCGTGTTCGGCCTGACTTAACAGGTCTGCCGCAATCCAATCGGGATCGGTTTTGCCATCGGAAATGACCAGAATTTCTGACGGTCCAGCGACCATATCTATCCCGACCACACCGTAAAGCTGACGTTTCGCCTCTGCGACGTAAGCGTTTCCGGGGCCGGTGATCACATCGACGGGTCTGATTTTGTTTGTACCATAGGCAAGCGCGCCCAAGGCGTGCGCTCCCCCCACACGCCAGATCTCTCCCACGCCAGCGACATGGGCCGCGGCCAAGACAAGCGGGTTGGAATTGCCCTTGGGTGTCGGAGTAACCACCACAATACGTTCGACGCCAGCGACCTGCGCAGGGATGGCATTCATCAGCAGCGATGAAGGGTAGGCCGCGCGTCCGCCGGGCACGTATAGCCCCGCCGCATCAACCGGCCTCCAGATCGCGCCCAACCGCACGCCGGCATCGTCGGTGTAATCGCGATCCTGCGGCATTTGCGCCTCGTGGTACGCCCGGATCCGCGCAGCTGCGAGATCCAGCGCCTCGCGAAGCCCGGTTTCGAGCCCGGCATAGGCTTCGGCGCAGCGTTCCGGGGTGATGATCCAGTCGCTATCATCGGCCAAAGCATAGCCATCGAAGCGCTGACTGTATTCGATCAGCGCGTCATCACCGCGGTTTTTGACCGAGCTGAGAATGCTGGACACTTGTCCTGCAACATCACTGTCTGTTTCACGCCGCGCGTTGACCAGCCGGGTGAAGTTTTTATCAAAATCAGGTGAGAGTGTGGAAAACATCTGCATCAGGCAGCATCCTTGCTAGCGCGCGTTTCCGCATCCGCTCGAAACGCTGCGACCAATTCTGCAACGCGAGGATCCTTTTTAAGAGCCGCCCGGTTCACGATGAGACGGGCAGAAATATCGATAATCTTGCTCGTTTCAGTAAGGCCGTTTTGCTTCAGCGTGGCGCCGGTTGAAACCAGATCGACAATCTGGCGTGCCAATCCAAGTGAAGGCGCAAGCTCCATCGCACCGTTCAATTTCACGCACTCGGCCTGAATTCCGGCGGCTTCAAAGTGCTTGCTGGTCAGGTTTGGATATTTGGTGGCAACTCTGAGGTGGCTGACGCCGGAACGCTCGTCTGTATCCTCGGCAAGGCGCGCCACCGAAAGGCGGCAATGGCCGATATCCAGATCGACCGGCGCGTAGAGATCAGCATAGTCAAATTCTTCAACCACGTCCGATCCGACAATCCCGATTTGTGCGGCTCCGTGCGCGACAAACGTCGCCACATCGAACGCCCGCACACGGATCAGACGCATGTCGGCGCGGGTCGTATCGAACGATAGCGAACGGTTGGACTTGTCGTGGAAGCCTGCATCAGGCACCACTCCGGCACGCGCCATCACTGGCAACGCCTCGTCTAGGATGCGGCCTTTGGGAACAGCGAAAGTCAGCTGTCCAAATGTTTCATTGGCTTGGTCGGTGGTCATTGTCTGTCTTTTCTAATCAGGGCCGCGACTTAGGCATTGCGCGGCCAAAGGGCAATAAGATCGCGTGAACCGAAGCGAAGGAAATTGGGATGAGCAAACCAGACGTGATGGCGATCGAGGAATTTATCGAGGCGCTTGATTGGCAAGCGGACCATGCCGAACAAAACGGCGCGCCCTGCACGGCAAGGGTTGTTCGCTCGCTCGCAAAGGTGCGTGAAAGCGATACAGCGACGGGCGCGCGCATCGCAAACTGGGCCGGGTTGACGCTGAAAGACGCGATGCCGCTGCGGCTCGCAGGCGGGCTGCATCATCTGGTATTGTCCGGGGCAGATCGCCGGCTGGCACGGGTATATAGCGGACAGGTCACCGATCAGGACCGGATTGATGCACTGGTCTGTGAATTGGTCGAAACTTTTGACACGCAGTTGCTTCCTTGGCTTGATGGACCGCCCCAGACGAATGAGGCTGGACGCGCAGCCAGCATTATGGGCGGTTTGTTGTGGCTCGCTCAAAAAACGGTGCCCAAATTTGAGCTGTTCGAATTGGGCGCGAGTGCAGGGGTGCTGACGATGTTGGACCGGTACCGGTTCCAGCTGGGCGAAACAATTGCCGGGCCAAGAGGTTCGCCGATGCAGATCGCACCGGAATGGCGCGGCGAAGTGTCTCCGGCCGCCGCGCCTGCGAATTTTCAGATCCTGTCCGTGTGTGGCTGTGACATTGCGCCGATTGATCTGAGCGATCCCATTAGCGCTCTTCGACTCAAAAGTTACGTGTGGCCTGATGCCCCGGGCCGGATGGCGCGCATTGATGCAGCGATCGCTCTGGCAAGCGCCCGCCCGCCCGATCTGGTCAAGCAGGATGCAGGTGAATTTGTGACGGCGATGCTGGCTGAGCCGCAAACCGAAGGCACCACCCGCGCGATGTTCCATTCGATCATGTGGCAATATATGCCTGCCGCCACGCAAGCGACGATTACCGAGGCGTTTGAGACAGCGGGCAAGGCCGCGAGCGCTCAATCGCCCTTGGCGTGGATCGCGCTTGAAACCGATCCGGCCACTTTTCGGCATGAATTAAAAGTGCGGCTATGGAATGGATCACCCGATGACGGAACGCCGCATCTGATCAGCCATTCCCACCCACACGGCGCATGGGTTGAGTGGCTCGTGCATTAGCTGTTCAGGAATTCTTCCATCGCGGCATTGAACCGTTCGGGCGCTTCCCAAGGCACAAAATGACCGCAGTCGGGCACTTTTACGATGGTCAGCGGGTCAATAATGTCCTCCAACCCTTCGAGGTTTTCCGGCGGCAATGCCAGATCGTCCATCGCCCAGATCACCAGCGTTGGAATGGTTAAGTCCGGCAGAGCCGGCGGCGTATAGCCATCGGGCGGAGCGTAGGGCGCATCCATGGGCGGGACGTGTAAGGAGCTGCCGCGATAGTAATTGATCATTCCGAAACACGCGTCGCGGTCTTCCCAATCGCGGAGCAATTGCGCGCGTTCTTCGGCTTCCATCGTGCTGGGCTTGTCCCATTTGACCTCTTGCATCATCAATCCGGTCAGCCCCTTTTCACGGATCAGTGCATCGTTCGCCGGATCACGGAAACCGCGAATATACTGGCTGGCCTCACGTTGTCCCTTGTGGGTGTAAAGCAGTTTTTGAAAGATCGACGGATGCGGCGCATTGGCGATGATCGCCCGTTCGACCCGCATATGTTGACCGCCAAGCGCCACACCCCAGGCAATCGCTCCGCCCCAATCATGCCCGACTATGGTGAACTTTGCGATGCCAAGCGCATCGGCGAGCAAGAAAATGTCGCCGATCAGTTTGTCGGGCGTATAGGCCTCGATCTCTTGCGGCTTGGACGATCCGCGATAGCCGCGTTGATCGGGGGCAATACAACGGTAACGATCTGAAAAATGCGCAATCTGATTGCGCCAGGTCCGATGACTTTCGGGAAAGCCGTGAAGGAATATGAGGGCCGGGGCGTCGACCGGCCCTTCATCGACCACGTCCAGTTTAATTCCATTGGCAAGCGTAACGCGCTTTTGCTCCAACGTGATCATCCCTCGGCCTCCATCTTCTCCATGTACCCGCCGGCAACCATCTGTGCGACCTGATCAAACAGCGCGTCTGGCGTTCTCCGCATTTCGCCCATCTGCTCCTCCATACCCTGAGCAACGATGATCTCGCGCGTGCCGGCTGCCATTTCATCAAGCATCTTCCTGGCAGCGTCTGCGGCGGGAATACCCTCATCGATGGCTCTGTCGCTTACGCCCCGTTTTGATCCGTCCGCGACCATCGCGTTGCGAGCGACATCGGTCGCGACCGAGCCGGGATAGATTACATGCACATTCACGCCTGTTTGCGACAATTCACCGCGCAGCGCATCACCATAACCGGCAAGGCCGAATTTCACCGCACTATAGGCCGTGCGCATTGGCACTCCGACCTTGCCCGCAATAGAAGATATAAACGCCAGAGCACCCGAACCGCGCTCTGTCATATGACCGATTAGACCCTGACTGAATGCAATCTGCGCTGTCAGATCTATGTCGATGATATCCCTGTAAACCTGCATATCGGTTTTAAGCGCACGGCTGCGCTGCGAAACACCCGCATTGGCAAAGGCAACATCAACGCCGCCTTTCCAGTGGATCGCTTTGGCAGTGGCATCGGCCAATGCGGCATCATCACGCACATCGAACGGTATGATCAATGTCTCACCGCAATCGGCGGCAACTTCGGCAAGGCGGGCCTCGTCTCGTCCGGAGAGCACAATGTGCGCGCCGCGCGATGCCGCATCGCGGGCCAGAGCCGCTCCGATGCCCGATGAAGCGCCTGTTATCCAGATAACCTTGCCCGTGTAATCCATGTCGTTCTCTCCCTTTGCATAGGGATAGCGAGACACCGTGGGCGCGGCAATCAGGTTGCGGCGTGCAACGTAATAATTTCAGCAAGGCTCTCGGGAAAAACGGCCTCATGCCAGTCTGAAAGCTCGTCCACCGTGAACCAGCGGTGCTGCGTCATGACCTTTTGCTCAAGCGCGGTGTGATTGGTTGTATCAATCCGTGCCCCGCCAGCGCGGACAATAAAATACCGCTCATCCGCTTGCACTGGCTCGCCCTCTACGGTGACAAATTCCGGCGTGGTGCGTGCAACCTGATGCCCCGGATCGGCAACAATGCCGGTTTCCTCGAAAAGTTCACGGCGCGCCGCGTCCTCGAAGCTCTCGCCCGGGTCACATTCACCGCCGGTCGTAACCCAAAAGGGCGGTCTGTCCGCAACATCGAACCGGAACATCAAAACCCTGTTTTCAGGATCAAGCACAACAATGCGCGCCGATTTGCGAACACGTTTGGCGGCGTCTTTCATCGCGCACCGCCCAATGAAATGGCGGATCGATCAGGCAGGGTTAGCAATGCGATCACTGCCCATGCATTCCGGCGGATCATTGGCATTTTACCCTTTTCATCATCGCTGTTATCAGGCCGCAACTTGGTTCGGAGCTCGCTATGCCTCTCTCATTTCTCGTCGTCGATGATTTTCTGGATAACCCCGATGCATTTCGGGCGCAGGCGTTAAACCTCGATTATCCTGAACAGGAAGGGCCATATCCGGGGCGCAACAGTGTGCAGCGGCTCGATCTGCCCGGCCTTTCCCAATATGCATCACAATTGGTTGGAGAGCCGCTAAAACCCGTTGAGCCGCTGGATTCGCATGGCAAATGCCGGGTCGCGTTGAAAACAGACCCGCGCCGGGGACAGGTTCACGTCGATCCGTCCCAATGGTCCGGAATATTATATCTGAGCAAGAACGGTGACGGGGTCAGCGGCACCGATTTCTTCCGTCATAAGGCCACTGGTCTGGAACGCTCGCCGATCACCGATGCCGAGGCAGTTTCCATGGGATACAGCAGCCGCGACGCGGTTTTAAACCAGACTATTGAGAAAGACGGAAACAAACGTGCAGCTTGGGAAAAAACGATGGAAATCCCGATGCGCTACAATCGTTTGCTTCTTTTGCGGCCCTGGTTTTTCCATACGTCCGGCCCCGGCTTTGGCCGATCGGTTGACGATGGCAGGCTGATTTATCTGATGTTTTTCACGCTTGCACAATAACGACCGGTGGTTTCCGCGATCAGGGCGCGCTGGCCTTGATCGCGACTGCATGAACCCGTTCACCAACAATATCGCCGAGCGCGGCGATAACAGCGCGCTGGCGGGCAAGACGCGACATATCTGCAAATCCAGGCGCTTCGATCACTATTGTGAAGTGCGATTCGCCTGATCCGTCATCACCGGAATGACCGGAGTGCTGCGCACTGTCATTGATTATGTCCAGCCCGGTAGGATCAAAAGCCTTGGTCAAAAGCTGCTTCATTTCATCTGCGACGGTCCCGCTCATGTCCGCTTGTCCTTTTTGCAATCCGGTTGTTCTTGGCATTTGGGGGTAAAGACACCATTCTCAAGCCCCTATGCCTTCTGCGAAACTCCACGGACGCTACGAAGACGCTGATCGCGTCTGCGAACACCCCACTTGCCGCGATGCGGGTGAATTTCGCGCGCCCGGATACCAGCCGAGCGGATTTGACGGTCCGGGCACGTGGCGCTGGTTCTGTTTGGACCATGTGCGAGAATTCAACGCGGGTTATGACTGGTTTGAGGGGATGAGCGCGGAGGAAATTCTCGCCGCGCAAAGCCCGGCGAGCGGCTGGCGCACGGAAAGTGCGGCATTTTCACCAAGGGCCGCGGTGGATGGGATGCCGCGCTGGGCCGATTATCAGGATCCGCTGGATGCGATATCTGCGCGCGCTGGCGGGATCCGCAGCCGCGCAGAGCGCGAGGCGAAAATGGCTATGGATGGCCGGTTTTCAAAGGTCGAAGCCGAAGCTCTTGAATCCATGGGACTGGGATCGGATACGGATCGCCGCAAATTAAGGCGGCGTTATTCCGAGCTTGTCCGGCGCTATCATCCGGACCGCAATGGCGGCGATCGCAGCCACGAGGCACAACTGAATAAAGTGGTCGAAGCCTATCAATTGCTGCGCAAAAGCGCCACGATACAATAAGTCAAACTGATGGCCCTTCACCAAGTCACTGCGAGATAGCAGTCGTTAGGATTTCCATGGATAACAATCTCGCAAAATCAGCCATTTGGGCTGGAATGTTTCCTCTCCCCGTATGGCTTTTACTGACCACCTTCGCCGGGTTTCTCGCACAGGATTATGACCCGGTATCGTCTCACGTCAGCGTGATGACTTTGCAGGACGGGGCCGCGCATATGATCGCGAATATTGCGGCTCTGATCGCTGGGATAAGTCTGATCGTTTTTGGTGCCGCGATCTGGCGGATATCAAGACGCGCGTTTTCCGGTGGAGCAATGTGCTGGATTGTGTTTGGCATTGCGATGATTTCTAACGGAATTTGGCCGATGGGGTCACCCATGCACGGTTTTTACGTCATCGGAATTTTCAATATCCTTGCGCCGGCTCTTTCTATGCTCGACCTGCAGGATGTCGAGTTTCAGGACGAAAGTGGCAGGCGCAAAATGAATGTGATCACGACCTTCGTCAGTCTATCCGGGATGCTGTATCTATGGCTGGCGCTCACAGGTTTTGAGCCGGAGGGTTTTGCAGGTTTGTCGCAGCGGATCTTCGGCTCGATCAACTTTGCGTGGCCGCTGCTCTTTGCTTATTATTTTAGAGGCTCCGGCGCAGCGTCATTGGCGGATCGCGTGAAATCAGAAAGCAATACCGCCCCGTCTGCCTAATTCTGACGGAAAGCCCATCGCAAGGTGCGTCCGACACCCCATGTCGCGGCGCGAGCGGGCAGGGCGGTCAAAACCGGTTTTTGCAATTTCAACATATGACGGGCCCAATCGGGAAGCATGGCAACGCTTTCCGCGCCGATCACCTTTTGTAATGCGGGCGGCGTTCCTTTTGGACGCTGGCTGAGCACAAGCTGCGCCACTTCGCGCGCTTCGGGTGATGGACGAAGGTCGGACCGCAACTCTCGAAAAACCGCTTCGGCCTCGCTCCTGCTTTCCGGTACTGGATCGGCGCCCAATGCACGGGCAATCACGGCAAATTGCCGGTAATATTCATCCTGATCGGCAAATGGCATATCAGGGCGGACGTGGCGCAAATATCCCGCCAGAAAACTTTGCGCTTCAGCCACATGGACCCAAGCGAGCGTGCGCGGATTGTTGGCAATATACGGGGTGCCATCCGGCAGTGTCCCGCCGACTTTGGCGTGAATCCGGTTAACCCGCTCGATAGCTTTCATCGCCTCGTCGCGGTGACCAAAACTGGTAACAGCGATAAACTTTGCGGTGCGTTGCAGCCTGCCGTGCATGTCTTCGCGAAAGTTCGAATGGTCGAGCACACCCTGAAGCGCATGAGGATGCAGCATTTGAAGCATCAGGCTGCGGATGCCGCCGGTCATCATTCCGACCAGATCGGCGTGCACCAGACGGATCGGGGTATCGCGCTTGAACAAGGCATCGTCCGATGGAGGTACGGGCTTTTGCCCCTTGGACGCATCGTTAAATACGCCGCGCACCTGTTCAACGAGGCGTAGGCGCATGGTTTCAATCGGGTCAGCCATGGCAGTAATGTAATCACTGGCGGCAAAAATTCGAGTATTCAGCCTCTTAATTCTTTCGCGGCTGCTCCCATCTACCGAATATGGAAATCAATGCCGACTTTGAAGAGCCCGTTCTGCGTCATACCAGCCAGATCGACTGGGTCGCCTCGCCGATGGCCGGGGTCGAGCGCCGAATGCTTGATCGAATTGGCGGTGAAGTCGCCCGCGCAACTTCGATCGTCCGCTACGCAAAGGGCAGCTCGTTTGCCGAGCACACCCATTCCGGCGGAGAGGAGTTCATCGTTCTCGAAGGCGTGTTTCAGGACGAGCACGGCGATTATCCGGCGGGCACATATATTCGCAATCCAGTCGGGACGCATCACATCCCCCGCTCTGATCCCGGTTGCACGATTTTTGTAAAGCTGTGGCAATTCGATCCGGCGGATCAGGAACAGATCGCAGTCGATCTGGACTCAATCGAGATATTGCCAGCCCTTGATCGGGCAGGTGTCTCAAGCGCGACGCTGGCCGCGCGCGAATATGAACATGTTGCGCTGGAAGTGTGGGACGCACATGCCAAAGTCGGACTGTCCGATCCGTGCGGGCTTGAAATGCTGATCCTCGACGGTTCGTGCTCCCATAATGACGAAATATATGGCCGCCACGATTGGATTCGCTTGCCCGCCGGAGCAAGCGAGACATTTGTCGCAGAGAGTTCCGGCGCTAGAGTTTGGATCAAGCGCGGGCACCTCGCAAATATTGTCGCTCCTGCGAAATAAGTCGCAAAAACGCACTGACTTGCAAATTTAGCAGCCTTGTCTGTCTTGCAGCATTGCGAATCCCTCTTTAACGCGGGCGCGCAATGAACTCACATTCCTCAGAAGAATTCACCGGCCATAGCGGCCTCCCCACCACGCCAGAGGCGATGATCGATGTGCGCGATACATTTGGTATCGACATTGATCTGCAGGTTCCGGCCTTTGCCGAAACCAGCGAACACGTGCCCGAGCTTGATGAGAGCTATGTCTTCGATCACGACACGACTCTCGCGATCCTGGCTGGCTTTACGCATAACCGCCGTGTGATGGTGCAGGGGTACCATGGCACCGGTAAATCGACCCATATCGAACAAGTCGCAGCGCGCCTGAATTGGCCCAGTATTCGGGTCAATCTGGATGCCCATATCAGCCGAATCGATTTGGTTGGCCGGGATGCGATTGTGTTGAAAGACGGCTTGCAGGTTACCGAGTTCAAGGAAGGTATCCTGCCATGGGCGTTGCAGCATCCTGTGGCGTTGACGTTCGACGAATATGATGCGGGCCGGCCAGACGTAATGTTCGTGATCCAGCGTATTCTTGAATTCGATGGCCGCCTGACGCTGCTCGATCAGAACCGCGTAATCACCCCGAACCCATATTTCCGTCTGTTCGCGACCACCAACACCGTTGGCCTAGGCGACACGAGCGGGCTTTATCATGGCACGCAGGCAATCAACCAAGCGCAAATGGACCGCTGGAACGTGGTTGTTGCGCTGAATTATCTGCCTGCTGAAATAGAGCAGCAGATTGTTAAATCGAAGACCCCGGATGCCGACGAAGCGATGATCGCGGACATGGTGAAGGTGGCCGAGCTTACACGTCAGGGTTTCATGAATGGCGATATTTCGACCGTGATGAGCCCGCGTACAGTCATCACCTGGGCTCAGAATGCCGCGATCTTCAATTCGGTTGGTTTTTCATTTCGTCTGTCATTCCTGAACAAATGCGACGAAGCAGAACGAACCTTGGTGAGCGAATATTACCAGCGGGTCTTTAATGAGGATCTGCCGGAAAGCGCGGCGCAGAGCGTGTAAATCTTGCGTTCAGGCGTATTAGTCTGATAACACAGTCTTGATGGGCCTATTTGCGCGATTCCGAAAACGCTCGAGCGACGAACCGCGAGGCGGCGATAACGGGTTTTATCCGTTATACGAATCGCAGCGAGATTATCATCCCGATGATGACGACGACGCTGGCAGCGATGGCAGCGATGGCAGCGCGTCGCGCCCATCGCCAGATTACAGCGCATGGGACCAGCAGCTTTCGCAGGTCGATCAAAGTATCATTCGCGAAGAACGCCGCCGCATCCCATGGTGGAGGCCAGACCATTACCGTGGCCGCAAAAAGCGCTGGTGGGCGCTGCGAATCATCGCGGCGATATTTCTTTTGTTCTTTGCTCTGGTCGCTTGGCTTGCGATTACTGCGCCGCTTTCCAAATCGCTTGAGCCAATCGCTGCACCTCAGGTCACACTGTTAGCGAGCGACGGAACACCAATCGCTCGAAGCGGAGCGGTGGTGGATGCGCCAGTCAAGGTGGCCGACTTGCCCGAACATGTGATCCAACCATTCCTCGCAATTGAAGATCGCCGGTTTTATTCGCATTGGGGCGTTGATCCCCGCGGTATAGCGCGTGCAGCCTGGACCGGGCGCGGCGGCGGCAGCACCATCACACAGCAGCTGGCCAAATTCACCTTTCTGACACCAGAGCAAACCATGACGCGTAAGGCGCGCGAGGCGCTCATCGCGTTCTGGCTCGAAACCTGGCTGACGAAGGACGAAATCCTCTCGCGCTACCTCTCCAATGCTTATTTCGGAGACAATCAATACGGACTGCGCGCAGCCAGCCTGCATTACTTCTTTCGCAAGCCGGAAAACCTTAAGCCGCAGCAGGCCGCGATGCTTGCCGGCCTGTTGCAAGCGCCATCGCGGTACAATCCGACCAAACATTATGATCGCGCAAAAGCCCGGATGGATCTGGTGATCGGCGCAATGGCCGATGTTGGTTATATCACCGAGGCGCAAGCCGCGAACATGCCTGCGCCTCGCATTGATGTGCGCGCCAGCAACGATGTGCCAACGGGCACCTATTTTGCGGACTGGGCACTGCCGATCGCCCGCGAAGAAATAGAGGCGACCTATTCAAAGCAGGTGATCACGACGACGCTTGATGCCCAGTTGCAGGCTTTGGCCAACAGGGTGACTTCGCGGGCTGCGTTGGGCGATGCGCAAGTCGCTTTGGTGGCCATGCGTCCGACTGGGGAAGTGGTCGCAATGGTGGGCGGCAAAAGTTACGCCAAATCGCCATTCAACCGGGCGACGCAAGCAAAACGCCAACCCGGATCGACTTTCAAACTGTTCGTCTATCTCGCGGCGTTGGAAGCAGGGTGGAACCCAGAAGATACGATCGACAATACGCCAATCGAAAATGGCAGTTACCGCCCGAAAAACTCGCGTGACCGCTATTCCGACACGATCACTCTGGAGGATGCGCTGGCCACGTCGAGCAATGTCGCTGCGGTGCGATTGTTCAATGAGGTTGGAAGCGAAAATGTGATCAGGACTGCCCGTTCGCTTGGCATTGCATCGCCCATGCCCGAAGGCGATCCCAGCCTTGCTCTGGGAACTTCGACGATGACCCTGCTGGAGCTGACGGCTGCCTATGCAGGGGTCTCGGCCAATACGTTTCCAGTAAGGCCGCATGCCATCCCAAAAGCAGAAACAGGGTGGTGGGAATGGATTACCACGACCACGGACAGTGTCTCCAGCCGTGCGCATCAAGATCTTGAACAGATGCTGCGCGCAGCCATTAACCGGGGAACCGGGCGGGCCGCGACATTGCCCATTGCCAATTATGGAAAGACCGGAACAACCCAGAATTACCGCGATGCTTTGTTTGTCGGATATGCGGGCGATCTGGTTGTCGGAGTGTGGGTCGGGAATGACGACAATTCCCCGCTTAACAAAGTAACCGGCGGCGGGCTTCCTGCACGAATCTGGAAAGATTTCATGCGGTCTGCACTGTCATTGCCAGCGCCCAAGCCATCCTCTGCCCCCGATCCCGAAGGTCCGGTGCAGCCGCTGGATATTGAGGAAGGCGAAGAAATCCCGTTGGGACAGGACGGGACTTCAATCCGGTTCGAGGAACAGGGGATCATTCTTTCGCAGGACGGTGTGCCGGTCGAATTGCGGCTGGATGAAAACGGTTTGCAGGTCGAGCAGCTTGAACCTGACCGCTAAATCATGACGCCATCAATATATTCATGATCGCTGTGGCGATGGGCCGGTCGCGATTATCCTGCCATGCCTCGACCGTGATGTTCGCATTGCGACGACCAAGACGGGTTATCCGCCCTTTGGCAAAGCTTGGCTGCGTTTTTCCGGCGGACAGGTATTGGACGGTAATATTGACCGGCTTGAGCTTGGCTTCGCGGCCTTCCTCAATCAGGCGGGCCCGCAGCACCGCGTAGCCTGCATTTTCCAGCAATCCGGCGATTGCGCCGCCGTGATAATGGGCGGGGCGGCCTTCAACTGACGGTCCGAATTCAACTGTCAAAACAGGAACGCCGTTTTCGATGTCATGACCGCGAATGCCAAGCGCAATGGCATAGGGCGGCAGTTCAAGCTTACTCATCGCCGGTCCCCGCTTCGCTGCCATTGGGCACTTTGCCTTGCCGCGGATCTTTGCCGATGGTCATGAAGACACCGGCCACATGCGCCACTGGATCATTGTGGTCACCATCGTGCGCTATCCCGCGAACAAATGCTGCGGATCGGGTGATGCGATAGCATTCAACGCGCCCCCATACAGAGCTGCGCTCGCGCGCGGGGCGTTGATAATCGACCCTCAAATCGAGTGTGGCGATGGGCGTGAACGTGCCCTTTGTTTGCCAGATGGACATGCCGCTTGCCATGTCCATCAGGCTGATGATCGGACCCGATGCAAGCACCGCACGATCGGACTCCCCCAGCAAATCCTCGCGCCACGGCAATTCCAGCTCAACCCAATTGTCCTGATGGGCGCTGTATCTAAGCCCGAGCCAGCCGGTGTGGCCGTGCCTGAAGAAGAATTTCGAGGCTTCGCTGGGATCAAAACGGGCGAGTGGTGTGCTCATGGCAAGACCATTGGAATGCGGCGCAGCGCATTACAATCATTTAATTTCTCTAGCGCAGCTCTTCGCGTCACTTTGGCTCCTGCGCTTCGGCAATTCCGCTGAAGCGCGGGTGCAAAAGGGACCTACACATGAAACTTCCAACACTTGATATTGCTGCCATTCCTGGTCTTGAGACCGCGCAAGGTCTGTACGGATCAGTCAGTCAAATCGGTGCCGCTTACGAGGAATCGATCGTGTCGATCATGGTCTATGTCTATGACAGCGTACCGCCTGAAACGGTCATTTGAACTGGTGATACGGCGGAGATGATTATCCATCCCGACATCGCGGCGCTGCGGAGCGATACAGCTTTGCAGCGCCGCATCTCAGACCGAATGGGCCGCGGTAAAGAGCAGTGGCAAAGGAGCCATGTGGCCCGGGTTCTGGCGCGCGACCTCACCGAATTCGGGGGCGGTTGCGCCCTGTCTCAATGCCCCGGCTTGGCTGCTATCATGACAGCTGCGGATAGCGCCGTTGAGCTGACCGAGATGTGGATCGCATCGGCGCTTGATGCCGTTCGCCAAGAGCCGCTGGGAGAGGTGCCGTATCAATACCGGTACTCTCCGGGCCTCGCCAATATGCAGATCATGCAGTCGGGCCGAGCGTCCTTGAACCTGATTGTTTATGAACGGCAGACCGAATGCAAAGTTCGATTCCCGCAAAGCGTGCTTTTCGCTGATTGTGAATGCCACGAGATCATCCTTTCTGGATCAGCATTGGCGACGCGGCATCAGATGGATGAAACGAGCCAAGACGCGGCATCGATCATCACCACCCGGTTCAATCTGAATGCCGGAGATTGCCTGTCGTTCACCGGGCGCTCGCAGGCTCGTCAGATAGTCAAGGTTGAAAGCGTCATGGCTATCCTGCGCCTGACACGATTGCCGCAGCAGGCCAAACCGTCGCGCGAATACCGGCTGCCCGATGGAGCGTTGCTGAAAAGCACAAGCGGGGATAAAACAGCGAGCCAGCGATTGATGGGGCTCGCGGTGCTGGGCGCTCTGGAATGCTGCGATCCAGTCATTGGTGAGACGTTCCGGTACAGCGCCTTGAACCGCGATGAAGCCCAGGATGTTCGATGGGAGGCGGTGCGGCACATGCTGGCACGCGATAGCAGGGATGGAATGGCCCTTTTGGTGCAGATCGCAGCCGACAAAGGGGATCAGTTGTGTGAGCCAGCGGAGCAGCTGCGCGGGCAATTGTCTTTGGCTCATCCGGAATTGCGACAGCTCTGCGCGGGGGCTGAGTGATGCCGCAATTAATCGAAAGCACATCGGCGCAAACGTGTTCCCTGTCCGAGTGTGAGGAGGCACTTGCACATTGCAATTTTGATCCGCTTGATCCCGAAAGTACGGCCGTCGCTGCCCATTGGCTAAAGCGGCTGACGAATAATCGGACATTCCTGGCGGACATGCTGATTGACCGGATCACAGGGCGTACACAAGGGGACATAGAGAGCGGCTATGGTCCGCAAGCTATCGTGCTGAGCCACAGACGCGGCAATATGTTCTTGCGCGCGAATATCTGGCCTGCGGAACAAGATCTGTGTTTCCGCAACAGCGGCGCAGGCAGCTTCGTTTATGGCGTGCCGCATGATCACAATTTCTCGTTTCTCACGAGCGGATATTGCGGGCCTGGATATCGCAGTGATTATTTTGAGTATGATTATGAAGCGGTGGCCGGTTTCACCGGCGAGCCTGCATCGCTCAACTTTATTGAGCGAAGCGCCCTGCATGAAGGCAAAATCATGCTCTACCGCGCGCACCGCGATGTTCATTCCCAACTGCCACCGGAAAGCCTCTCAGTCTCGCTCAATGTGATGCATGTCGATCCGGCGCAGTGCTGGTTCGATCAATACGGATTCGATCTGGAACAGCGCGAAGTGACACGCGTGCTCAGCCCGAACGCGACCGAGACTTTCTTGCGTATTGCGATCGGCGTTGGATCGGATGAAGCGCTGGATTATTCAGAATGGGTAGGGCGCAACCATCCCAGCGACAGGCTGCGGCTGGCCAGCTTTGAAGCGCGAGCGGCGCGGCTTTCCAATCCATGCGAACAGGACGATCTGTGGCGAATGGCGGAAAAGTCGGGCGGCGAGATGGTAATGGCTATCGCAAAACGGCGCAGAGCGGCGTTGGCCGGTTAGAGTATTCCGCCTGCCAGCCGGTCAATTGCGCCTTGCAAAATGATCGCCGCAGCATGGCTGTCAATGGCCTCGGCACGTTTGGCGCGGCTCATATCTTGTCCGATCATCGCGGCTTCGGCGCTTTGTGTGGACCAGCGTTCGTCCCACAAAAGGATCGGTAAATCAAAAGCTTCGGAGCAATTTCGGGCAAAGGCACGAGCCGCCTGAGCGCGCGGCCCCTCGCTGCCATCCATATTTCGCGGTAGCCCGATGACAAGACCTTGTACGCGGCGCGATTGGATGACTTCCGAAAGCAAGCCTTTATCGCGCGTCCATTTGCCGCGGCCTAATGTCTTGCCATTCGTGGCGAAGCGCCATCCGGCATCGCAGATCGCGGTGCCAATGGTTTTTGTGCCCGGATCCAGACCCAGCAACACGCCGCCATCAGGCAATGCCTCGGCGAAATCCAATGCGGCCTCTGTAATCAGCGCGCCGCCTCCCATGCGGGCACACGGCGATTCACATCGGCTTGGGTGTTGGCCCAAAACAAAGGCAGATCGTAAACATGATAATTGTTGCCCGGCAGCACGTATGAGCCAAGTTCCGGCGGATCACCGATCAGCAACAATCCGCGTTCATCGCAGCGAGCCGGAACCGCGCCGGGCACTAGCTGGCCGGTCGACATCATATCATCGGGGACAAGCGTACCGAGATTGGCGCTGGCCGGCGCCTTGCCGCCATAGGTGCCGGTCAGGGGGTTGGTGCAGAGAATCTGGCTGGTGCCGCGTTTGTTGCCATCAAAGCCAATCGAATTCGCATATGTTTCGATCACGCGCGACGGGTCGGCAGGCTCTGCAAAGCTGGACCATGATACGATACAGCCAGTCTGAGCGGGAGTGGCACATGCGGCAAAGCCGAGCTCGGGTACGTCATGATCGACCGATATCGGCCATCCAATCACATATGCCCCTACCAATCGCTCGGCGGTGGGTGAGCCTTTCACTTCTTCGCGCAGCAACCTTAAGAGATGCAGCGATCCCTGTGAATGTCCTGCAAGCACAATCGGCGTGCTGTCATCCAGTGAACTGAGGAAATACCGATAGGCTTCGACGACATCGGCATAAGCAGCATCGATGGCCTGCTCTGCTTCGGGCGCATCGGTAAGAAACGAACCCATAGTCGCCTGGCGATAACGCGGCGCCCAGATTTCGCTCGCTGAATTAAATGGGCTTGCCATTCCGCGCACATACAGCCGCGCGATACGTTCTGCTTCATCATCGCCGATCGGGGCATTCCAATTGTCACGGCTTAGATAACTGGTCGGGTGAACGAAAAAGACTGCGTAATCGCCGACCGCATCAATAGCAGTTGCATCGGCTGCTGCCTTTGGGCGCGTTACGGCCTTGCCCGCCACGCTTTGGGTAGCTGCTGCATTGGCGTTATTTGCTGTGTCGGCGCCCTCTGCTCCATCGGCGCTATCCATAATGCTGGTCGCCATCGCAGGTTGCCAACGCGCAGGGTCGGTTACCCCGATCCCGGGCCGGGAATACCACAAGGCGGTATCTTGGTACGCGTTCGCCTCGAGCGGCTTTGTCGGGTTGAATTCAGATGACGGGACGAGCGCAAACTCGGCCAGTTCGTCCTGAAACATCTCGTAACCGATGCGGCCGACGAGGAAGAGAACGATACAGATCGCGATGAAGTAGAGAAATTTTTTGGCCATGATGGTCCACTAACGCCCGCTTCACTCTTCGGTTTCATATCCTTCGGCGATTGGCGGGCGCAGCGTTGTCCATGCCCGATCACCGCGAAGGCTTGAGAACCAGCTCGCCGGGTTCCACGTGGTCGATCCGTCGAGTGAGAAGGTGATGAATTCCGCGCGGCCGCCAATGTTTTCCATCGGAATGGCTCCGCCTAATCCGCGCGCTTCGGCAGGCGCGCGGCTGTCGGCGCTTTCATCACGGTTATCACCCATGACGAAAACGTGGTCTTCGGGAATGACCTGAGGCCCGAAATTATCAAGCGGCTGGTTGGTGTGGTCGATGACCAGATAGGTCGCGCCGTTGGGCAGAGTTTCCCGGTAGGTTTCCGGCTCAAAATAGTCTGTCCCGTCTGCACCGGTCACTCTGTACCGGTCAAAATTTTCAAGACAGGCACGCTTGCCCAAGCTGCTATCGCACAGCAATTCTGGTTCGAATGGAATACGAACCGGCGGCACGATTTCGCGTTTTACCGGAACTCCATTAAGGATGATCCGGCCATCGCGAACCTCAATCGTGTCCCCCGGAAGCGCAACGACACGCTTGATATAATCCTCGTTACGGGTCGGATGAACCGGAATGACGATGTCACCATATTCAGGGTTTGAGCCAAGCACGCGCCATTCGCCGCGCGGCAGCATGTGAAAACTCGCCGATGCCCATGACCAACCATAGGGATATTTGCTCACCACGAGGCGGTCACCAACATACAGGCTGGGCATCATGGAGGTGGAGGGAATGTAGAATGGTTTGGCGACGAGACTGTGAAACGCCAGCACTGCGAGCAGCATGATCGCCAGCCCGCGCAGTTCGGCGAACCAGTTGATCTTTTCTTCGGTCTGAGGGTCGGTTTGATGGTTCACAATTTTGGTTTCGGCACTCTGTTCAAACGTCGGTCATGGGCAGGGCTTCGATTATGACGAAGGCCTGTGCCCATGGATGATCGTCGGTTAGGGTAAGATGAATATGCGCCTCATGGCCTGAAGGGATCATTTCTTCAAGCCGCTTTGCAGCGCCGCCGGTGAGAGCAAGTGTGGGTGCACCCGAAGGCGCGTTGACCACGCCGATATCTTTCATGAACACACCGCGTTTAAACCCCGTGCCTACGGCCTTGCTGAAGGCTTCTTTCGCAGCGAAGCGTTTGGCGTACGTTCCGGCAATGGTAAAAGGGCGGCGACGGGCTTTCGCGCGCTCGATATCAGTAAAAACGCGGTTTTCGAAACGCTTGCCAAACCGGTCGAGCGAATTTTGAATGCGTTCAATATTGCACAGATCAGAGCCAAGACCGATTAACATATCTAAATGACCGCTCCGGCTGCGAGTAAGATGATTGCAGCGCCAATGACGCTAAGCCCAAACAGCATAAAGACAAATTGTTCCTGGCCCGTGTTCCAAAGATACACCGTGAGTGCAATAAACGCCACTGTGATCAATACAGTGGCACAGATGATCGCCATTTCGCCAAGCGGGATTGGCCTGCCGCGATAGGCCTCCGATCCAAAAGCCAGCGCGAGCAAGAACATGCCCCCGGTGCCGATCAAAAGTATCCCGTACCAAACCAGCAACAGGATCAGCGGCCAACTGCGAGGCGTAGCCGTTCTCAACCCGGAGTTGCCCTGATAACCAAAGCGATCAGCAGGCCCAGCACCATCATGTGCAGCATCACCTGAGTTTTGAACAACGGATGGGCAAGATCGCCATTGCCCAGTTTCAATGATCCGACATACCCGAACATCTGCAACACCACCCATCCTATCGCGAACGGCAGCATGATGCCTTCTGCAAAGGCAAACCCAAGAAAACCGACCGCCGTAAGCAGCATTGTCGATCCGAGGAACGCCCAGCGTTTCTGTTCTGCCGTCAGGTCCGGTGCTTTGCTGGTGTCCATATCAGCGTGCATCATCCATCAATTCGCGCATCCGGAGCACAGCATTTTCCAGCCCCACAAAAACCGCCTCACCCACCAGATAATGTCCGATATTCAGTTCGGCGATGTGAGGTATTGCGGCAATCGGTTGGACATTATCATAGGTGAGTCCGTGCCCTGCGTGCGGCTCGATTCCGTTCTTTGCTGCGAGTGCGGACATGTCGGCGATGCGGCGCAGTTCGCGCTCTATACGGTCACTGTCGCCGTCAAGAATGGCATGGGCATATTCGCCGGTGTGAAATTCAACAACTGGAGCGCCAAGGCGTAGCGCGGCGTCGAGCTGGCGCTCGCTTGCCTCGATAAACAGCGACACACGGATGCCCGCGCTGCGCAGTTCATCCACAATCGGCACCAATGTGTTGTGCAATCCAGCTGCGTCGAGCCCGCCTTCGGTCGTGCGTTCTTCGCGCTTTTCCGGGACAATGCAGGCCGCATGGGGTTTGTGGCGCAGTGCAATATCCAACATTTCGCGGGTTGCGGCCATTTCCAGATTAAGCGGAAGATTGGTCGCCGCCTGAATGCGGGCCAAGTCCTCATCGCGAATATGGCGGCGATCCTCGCGCAGATGCGCGGTGATCCCGTCACCGCCAACGCGGCTTACGATTTCGGCTGCGCGGACGGGATCGGGATGATCGCCTCCGCGCGCATTTCGGATCGTCGCGACATGATCAATGTTCACGCCGAGACGCAGTGGGTGTGGGTGGAGCGATGCTGTCATAATCTGCTTATTCTTTGCGGCTGCCGGGCTTCGTTATATCTACGCTCGCCAGGCTTTCCGGGATGCTGTCTGCATCATAAGTCGGAAAATCGAATGCGGCGAGCGGGTAAAACGGGACGCCAAGATCGACTGTCCCGACCGACCGATCAATCAAAGCGCATTCGGCGATTACTTCACCGCCTTCGCGGGCAATTGCGGCGATAGCTTCGCGGCTAGAGAGTCCGGTTGTCACGACATCTTCAACCATCAGGACTCTCGATCCCGGCTCTAGCGCAAAACCGCGCCGCAGATGAAATGTACCCTCGGGCCGTTCAAGAAAGATCGCATCTTTATCAAGCACCCGGCCAATTTCATGGCCGATTATGATACCGCCCATGGCCGGAGATACGACGACATCCACGTTTTCCACGATTTCATCGGGTAGGCCAGCGACTACGGCCTGCGCCAATCGGGCGGCGCGCGCCGGGTTCATCAGAACACGGGCGCATTGTAGGTAATGGCCACTATGTTTGCCCGAAGAGAGTTTGAAATGCCCCTCCAGTAGGGCACCAGAGCCGCGAAACTCGGCGAGCACTTGCTCTTCAGTGCGGGGCAGATCGGAGGCTGGGTTCATGAGTTTCAAAGCCTTTGCATAGCAGTTTTGGTGACAATTAGAGGGTTTTTACCCAGCTCTAGACCGGGCTTTACAGGGCGAACTTGCGCAGGAAACACAGACCATTGCATAATTTTCTCCCTAGAACCGCTTGAGACACGGGGCAAGCACGGCTAATAGGCCATCAAAGCTGACATAAGTGTCGGCAAAGGCGTCGTCCGATTCACTTCGCAAAAGCGCGGCGGATCAGAGGCGACATGGGATTAAAATCGAAAGTTAGTTTGGGCGCATTTATGATGGGGCACATCCATACCCGTTTGAAGTTTGGCTTTTTGACAGCGTTTGCTGCGTTGCTTGCTGTGGTTACGCCGCAGACTGCAATTGCGCAGGAAACCGTTGGCGCTGAGGTTCCGGCCACTGCGGCTCCGCAGGAAATTTCTGCCGGAGACACTGTGGCACCAGAGGCTTCTGGCGCTTACACGCCGATGACGCCGACAGAGGGCAAAGGTATGCCCACCAGCGCGAATGACGATGTCCTGAAAAGCATGACTTTTCAGGATCAATATACCGAAGATGGTCTTTATGCGCTGGCCATGCACGATTATATCTTGATGCCGGTTATCACCGCTATCAGCGTGTTTGTGCTGTTCCTGCTGTTCTGGGTTGTGATCCGGTTCAACCGCAAGGCCAATCCTGAGCCTTCGAAGACCACGCACAACACGCTCATCGAAGTCGTCTGGACGATTGTACCGGCGCTCATCCTTGTCGTGATCGCAGTTCCTTCGATCACGCTGCTTGCGCGTCAATACGAGACACCGCCGGAAGAGGCGATCACGATCAAAGCAACCGGTTATCAGTGGTATTGGGGCTACAATTACCCAGACTATGGCGATGTGGAGATCATCTCCAACATGCTTTCTGATGCTGATGCAATTGCCAATGGTGAGCCAGCGAAGCTCGCAGTCGACAACCGGATGGTTGTTCCTGCCGGTGTTCCGCTGCGCATTCAGACCACTGCCGCTGATGTGATCCACGCATTTTCCGTACCATCGCTCTGGTTCAAAATGGATGCTGTACCGGGCCGGTTGAACGAAAAATTGCTGACAATTAAAGAGCCCGGCCTTTATTACGGTCAATGTTCTGAATTGTGCGGCGCGCGCCACGGCTACATGCCCATCGCGGTTGAAGCTCTTCCGATGGAAGAATTCGAAGCATGGATCATCGAGCAGGGCGGCGAAAAGCCCGGCGTTGAAGAAGTTGCAGAAGAAGCTGCGACCGAAGACGCTGCAGAAGCGGTGCCAGCTGCATAAGACGCTGAGCGCTGATACAAACGCCGATTGAATAACGAAAACGATACGAACCGAGAGAATCAAAACCATGGCTACCACCGCTGAAGGTTTCGACACCCCAACAACCGGAAACGCCGGAGACCACGGACATGATCATGCCGATCATAAGCCGAGTTTCTTCGCGCGCTGGTTTATGTCGACCAACCACAAAGATATCGGCACGCTTTATCTGATCTTCGCGATTATCGCGGGTATCGTGGGCGGCGCCATGTCAGGCGTGATGCGTCTTGAACTGGCCGAACCCGGCATTCAATATCTTGGCGATGCGGTGGCTTTCTTTGGCGGTAACCCGACAGAGAACGCCAACCTTCACATGTGGAACGTGTTCATCACGGCCCACGGTTTGATTATGGTCTTCTTCATGGTCATGCCGGCTATGATCGGCGGTTTTGGTAACTGGTTCGTACCGCTTATGATTGGTGCGCCGGACATGGCCTTCCCGCGCATGAACAACGTATCGTTCTGGCTGACTGTAGCCGGCTTTATCAGCCTGTGTTTCTCATTGTTTGTGCCGGGTACCGGGCCAGACGCGCTGGGCGCAGGTGTGGGCTGGACAGTCTACGCACCGCTTTCAACCACCGGTAACCCGGGGCCTGCGGTCGATTTTGCAATCTTCTCGCTTCACCTTGCGGGCGCGGGTTCTATCCTTGGTGCCACCAACTTCATCACCACCATTTTCAACATGCGTGCGCCGGGTATGACCCTGCACAAAATGCCGCTGTTTGTATGGTCGGTGCTGGTCACAGCATTCCTGCTTCTGCTTGCGCTTCCGGTGCTTGCTGCGGCGATCACGATGTTGCTGACCGATCGCAACTTCCAGACCACATTCTTTGATCCAGCTGGCGGCGGGGACCCTGTTCTTTACCAGCACCTGTTCTGGTTCTTTGGTCACCCCGAAGTGTACATCATGATTCTGCCAGGGTTTGGCATGATCTCCCAGATCGTCGCGACTTTCAGCCGTAAGCCGGTCTTCGGTTACCTCGGCATGGCCTATGCTATGGTTGCAATCGGTGTCGTCGGCTTCATCGTCTGGGCGCACCACATGTACACTGTCGGCCTCGACGTAAACACGAAGATGTACTTCACCGCAGCCACGATGGTAATCGCGGTGCCAACCGGTGTGAAGATCTTCAGCTGGATCGCCACAATGTGGGGCGGCAGCATGGAGTTCAAATCACCGATGGTTTGGGCGATGGGTTTCATCTTCCTGTTCACCGTCGGCGGTGTGACCGGTGTTGTGCTCGCCAATGGCGGTATCGATGATAACCTGCATGACACGTATTATGTGGTTGCCCACTTCCACTATGTCTTGTCGATGGGTGCGGTCTTCTCGTTGTTCGCCGGTTTCTATTACTGGTTCCCGAAGATGAGCGGACGGATGCATTCCGAACTTCTTTCGCACCTTCATTTCTGGGGTTTCTTCATCGGTGTGAACGTGATCTTCTTCCCGCAGCACTTCCTGGGTATGAACGGAATGCCGCGCCGTATCCCTGACTATCCAGAGGCCTATGCATACTGGAACGAGATCAGTTCTTATGGCTATGTGATCATGGCTGCTTCGATGCTGATCTTCTTCGTCAACCTGGTCTATGCATTCACAGCCGGTAAGAAAGCCGCTGCGAACCCATGGGGTGAAGGCGCGACGACGCTGGAATGGACGCTTTCGAGCCCTCCACCGTTCCACCAGTTCGAAACGCTTCCCGTGATCGAGGATCACCACGACTACCACGACCACCGTCCGGCTTCGGCCTGATCGTGATGGACCGGCGGATCGGTGCAATTGCTCCGTGATCCGCGGCCAAACAGAAAAGGGGGAGAGCGCGCTGGAGATAGCGCGCTCTCTTTCAAATCAGACAGGCACTTGAAACGTAGAATATGGACACGCTTTTAACCCCAACTGCCAAACCGCATCCGATGCCGGCCGATTGGCGTGATTTTTTCACGCTGACAAAGCCGCGCGTGATGACGCTGGTGATTTTCACCGGCATTTGCGGTCTGCTTGCGGCTCCGGGAAGCATCCATCCGATCCTCGGCTTTACAGCGATCCTTGCCATCGCGATGGGTGCTGGCGGTTCCGCCGCACTTAACCATTGGTGGGAGATGGATCTTGATGCGGGCATGAAGCGCACTGCCAATCGGCCGCTTCCCTCCGGTCGGATGCTGCCAAAGGATGCCAGAGATTTTGGTATTTTCCTGTCGGTTACATCGGTTGGCCTGATGGGTGTTGCGATTGGTTGGCTGGCTGCGGCTTCGCTTGCGGTGGCAATTGTCTATTATGCGGTCGTCTACACAATGTGGCTTAAGCCGCGTACGCCGCAGAACATCGTGATTGGCGGCGGTTCGGGCGCTTTTCCCCCGTTCATCGGCTGGATTGCAGTGACCGGTGAGATCACTCTCATGCCGGTCTTGCTGTTTGCCATCATCTTTATGTGGACACCGCCGCACTTCTGGGCACTCGCGCTGTTTATGAAATCCGATTACGCGAAGGTCGGCATCCCCATGATGCCGGTTGTCGCTGGTGAGAAATCCACCCGTTTCCAGATACTGGTTTATACCGTCTTGCTTGCTCCGGTCGCAATCGCGCCGTGGGCCATTGGCGCGACAAGCTGGGTATTTGGTTCCGTCGCCGTAGTCCTTTCGTTGATGTTCCTCGCACTTGCCATGCCGGTCGGCACGCGCACGCGCGCAGACGAAGATCCGATGGTGCCTGAAAAGACGCTTTTCAAATTCAGTATCTATTACCTGTTTGCGCTGTTTGCGGCATTGGTCGCAGATCGTCTGCTTGAGAATAACGGCCTTATCGGTGGAGGTTTCTTCGCATGACACCGGAAGACGAGAACGAAGTGAAGCGCCGTCAAAAAGCCCGCAATCTTGTGGTTGGCGGCACTCTGTTGTTTTTTGTGGTGCTGTTCTACATGATCACCATCGCAAGGATTGGTGGTCAATAATGAGCACTGCGAATGCCTCGGTGGATAACCGTAACCTGCAGACCGGTGGCCTGGCGCTGCTCGGTGCACTGGCGATGCTTGGTCTCGGTTATGCTGCGGTTCCGCTTTACGATCTGTTCTGCCGCGTAACCGGCTTTGGCGGGACGACTCAGGTCGCAACAGAAGCGGAAGCGATATCGGCGGCCCGCGCCGGGATTTCTAAGCAGATTTCAATTCGTTTTGATGCATCCACCGCCCGCGATGTTCCTTGGACTTTCAATCCCGCGCAGGCGACCGATACGGTGCGCATCGGGCAGCGCGATTTGGCGTCCTACATTGCGCGCAACGACAGCAAATATCCCGTAACCGGCACCGCGACATTCAATGTTGAACCGGCACAGGCGGGCAAATACTTCCATAAAATCCAATGCTTCTGCTTTACCGAGCAGACGCTGCAACCCGGGCAGGAAGTGAACATGCCTGTGCTGTATTACGTCGATCCCGCGATCCTCGAAGATGAGTTTATGGCGGATGTCGAACAGATTACTTTGAGTTACACTTTTCACCGCGCGAAAGAACCCGTAGGAACGGGATCGTAACGCGCAAACATGATTGAATACGCATCCTAAGGGACGGGAAAAGCAGACCATGGCTGGCAACGTAAACCACGATTATCACATTCTTGAACCCGACATCTGGCCATTTGTAGGCTCTTTGTCGGCTGTTACATTTACCAGCGGTCTGGTGCTGAATATGCATCCAGACACCTTTGGCAGTTCGGGCAGCATCATCATGTGGGCCGGTCTTGCCGGACTGATCGCAACGTTCTTCATGTGGTTCAAAAACATCGTGGTCGAGGCGCAGCGCGGCGATCACACTCCGGTGGTTCAGCTTCACATGCGTTACGGCATGATCCTGTTCATCGCATCGGAAGTCATGTTCTTTGTCGGTTGGTTCTGGAGCTTTTTTGACTTCGCTCTGTTCCCGACGCCGCTGACAGTCACAGACGCTGGCACAGCCGAGCAAATGACGACCAGTCTCTTTGGTCAAGCAGGCGCCACCGCTACGCTTGTCCCGCAAGGCATGGAGGTGCTGGACGCTTTCAGTCTGCCTTTGCTCAACACGCTGATCCTGCTGTGTTCGGGCACAACAGTCACATGGGCGCACCATTCGCTCATCCATGGCGACCGTGATGGCCTCAAGAAAGGGCTTTGGGCGACTATCGCACTCGGCGTATTGTTCAGCGCAATCCAGGCTTATGAGTACAGCATCGCGCCGTTCAACTTTGGCCAGAACACGTACAGTTCGGCGTTCTACATGGCGACCGGCTTTCACGGCTTCCACGTATTGATCGGCACCCTGTTCCTCGCTGTGTGCCTGTTCCGCACATATAAAGGGCACTTTACCCCGCGCCAGCATTTCGGTTTCGAAGCTGCGGCCTGGTATTGGCACTTTGTCGACGTCGTTTGGCTGTTCCTCTTTATCGCCGTATATGTCTGGGGCGGTTGGGGCGCTGCAGTCCACTGATGCGCCCGGACGAAAGTCTGAAACACACAGAGGGGCAGCCGGGTTTATTCCAGGCTGCCCTTTCTGGTTTGTGTCCGCGATGCAGCGATCCAACCCTGTTTGAAGCGCCAGCGCGCATCGCCATTTCGTGCGAGAGTTGCGGGCTTGATTTCAGCGAGCTCGAACGCGGCGCACGCTGGTCGGGATTGCTGACAATCCTGATAGCCGTCGTCCTGATTTCTGCAGCAATCGGCATCGATATGGCATTGCAGCCCCCGTTCTGGCTTCAGGCAGTTTTCTGGAGCGCGGCAACGATCACCGCGGTGCTGGGCGGATTGAGGCTGTACAAAACCGCGCTGCTATATGCGCAGTATGAAGCGCAATCTGACAAAGAGAAACCGAGCCAATGACCTCTCGCATTCCGATTATTCCAACCATCATCGTAATCGCCGCTGTGATTACGATGGTCTGGCTGGGGTTCTGGCAATTGGGCCGGATGGATGAGAAGCAGGCCATGCTTGCCGCCTATTCTCAGGCGTCGGCAAATGCCGATCCCGTCAGTTTCCCGGTTTCGGGTTCGGGCAGGGATGTGTGGTTTCGCCGGAGCGCGATCGATTGTGTTGAGGTTGTCTCGATCGAAACAGTCGCCGGCACATCGCAGCGCGGCCAGAAAGGATGGGCGCAGCGCGCAACTTGCCGGCTTGAGGATAGGGCCGTAATCCTTGTCGATCTGGGATATTCGCGCGGCCTTGCCGCACCCGAATGGACCGGCGGAGAGGTGACCGGCATCATTGCACCGGGCCCGCGTCTTGTCGCTGACCCACCGCAAGCCGGCCTTGCGCCGCTGATAAAGCCCGACCCGAGCAATCTGCCGAACAACCATCTCGCCTATGCGGGGCAATGGTTCTTCTTCGCGCTGACCGCCTTGATCATCTACGGTTTTGCCATTCGTTCGCGGCTCCGAAAGAAAGACTAGGGGGAGGGCGAAGGCACCCTTGCTTGCTCTCAAACCCGCACGGCGCTAACCGCTGCAAACTATGGAATATATCTCCACCCGAGGAAGCGCGCCGACGCTGGATTTCGAAGGCGCAACATTGGCCGGTCTCGCCAGCGATGGCGGATTGTATCTCCCGCGCGAATGGCCGCGCTTCACCGAGGCTGAGATCCGCGCAATGCGGGGCAGGCCGTATCCCGAATTGGCGGCAACGATTATGCGCCCGTTCGTCGCTGGAAGTCTGACCGACGATGAACTCGATGCGCTGTGTCACACGGTGTACGGCGATTTTGGCCACGCTGCTGTGACGCCTCTCGTCCAATTGGACCAGCAGCAATGGCTGCTTGAACTGTTCCACGGTCCGACGCTCGCTTTCAAAGATGTCGCGTTGCAAATGTTAGGCCGGTTGTTTGAGACTTTTCTCGACCGGCGCGATCAGCAACTCAAAATTGTCGGCGCGACCAGCGGCGATACCGGGTCCGCTGCGATTCGCGCGGTGGCCGGGCTTGAGCGCGTTGAGATTTTCATGCTCCATCCAAAGGGCAAGGTCAGCGATGTTCAGCGCCGCCAGATGACGACAGTGCGCGCGCCCAATGTCTACAACCTTGCCATTGAAGGCAGCTTTGACGATGCGCAGGCGCATGTGAAGCGGATGTTCCGTGACGATGACGTAACAGGCCGGTTGCAATTGGGCGCGGTAAACTCGATCAATTGGGCGCGCCTGATGGCCCAGGTGGTGTATTATTTTTACTCTGCATTGCAGCTTGGCGGGCCAGACCGGACGGTCGCCTATTCCGTGCCGACCGGCAATTTCGGCGATGTGTTCGCAGGCTATGTTGCGGCCCGAATGGGGCTGCCGATTGAGCGGCTGATTGTGGCCACAAATGTGAATGATATTCTGCACCGTGCGATCAGCGAAGGCGATTATTCGGCGGGCGGTGTCACGCCGACGATTACGCCTTCGATGGATATTCAGGTCAGCTCGAATTTTGAACGCTTGCTGTTCGATTGCGGCGGGCGTGACGGCATGGCCATGGCTGACCAGATGCATGCATTTGAAGCATCCAAGAGTATGCGCCTGACCAATGCGCAGTCGCAAGGTGCCTCGGCGTTGTTCACCAGTTTGAGGGCGGATCAGGATGATACCAATCGCGCGCTTGCGTGGGCGCATCGCGAAGCGGGGCAGGTAATTGATCCGCATACAGGCGTTGGGCTTCATGCGGGCATTACGGCGGGCGCATCGGGCGTGATTGCTCCAGATGTGCCGATTGTGACGCTTGCAACGGCGCATCCGGCCAAGTTTCCAGACGCGGTCGAGCGCGCAATCGGTGTACGGCCTGGCCTGCCCGCGCGCGTTGGCGATCTGTTCGGGCGCGAGGAACGCTTTATCGAGCTGGCCGGTGATTATGAGACAACCCGCGATTTTGTGCTGCAGAACGCGGCCTCTGCCTGATGGTGATGCTTGCGCCTCAACCTATGGTGATGGAGTGCGCGGGGTGGCCTGATGATGCGTATTCGCTGCTTGATAGCGGTGGCGGACGCAAGATTGAGCGGTTCGGGCCGCATACCTTCATACGTCCGGAACCGCAGGCGCTTTGGCAACCCAGACTCCCGCAATGGCCGGCAGATGGTGAGTTTGTGCCGGGCTCCGATGAGGATGGCGGCGGCCGATGGCAATTGGAAAGCGAGCTTCCCGAAGAGGGTTGGGAGCTGGCATGGAATGATATCCGGTTTACCGCGCAGCCGACCCCGTTCCGGCACCTGCAATTCTTCCCAGATATGGCACCCGTTTGGGATTGGATGACGGGCCAGCTTGCAGGCCGCGATGATGCCGAAACGATGAATATGTTCGGCTATACCGGCCTAGGCACGCTGGCGCTGAGCGATCACGGACGCGTTACCCATGTCGATGCTTCCAAGAAATCGGTGGCACAGGCTCGCGATAACTCGGCGCTTTCCGGTATGGATGACCGCCCGATCCGCTGGTTGGTGGATGATGCGGCGAAATTTGCCGCGCGTGAAGTGCGGCGGGAGCGGCGCTATGACGGGATCATTCTTGACCCGCCCAAATTTGGGCGAGGTCCAAAGAACGAAACATGGCGGTTGGAAGAAGGCCTGCCCGATCTGATCGGTGACTGCGCGCAGCTGCTTGATAGCAAAAGCGCGTTCTTGTTTTTGACCGTCTATGCCGTTCGCATGAGCGCAATCTCTCTTGCAGGGCTGCTTGAGGAAAAACTGCGGCATCTGCCGGGGCTTGTCGAGTATGGCGATCTTGTCGTCACCGAAGCGAGCTTGGGCGAAGGCGCGCCGCGGCGCCGATTGCCCACCGCAATCTTCGCACGATGGTCCAATCCCGTCTAAGAGCCAATGACTATGACCGATTCGCTAATTCTCGAAGTTGCCGATCTCGAAGTGGATGTCCTGACCGGCATCTATTCAGAGGAAACCGGCAATCCGCAGCCGCTGCGGATAACGATCCAAACGCGCTATGATATCGCGGATCGTTACGATCCCGATACCCCGCTTGATGCCAGCAAAAACTATATGGATCTTAAATTCGCAGCCTCCGAAGGGCTACCGAAGGATGTCCATTTCAAACTGATCGAAGCGGTGGCCGACCACATCTGTGAAAGCCTGTTTGTGCAGGATACGCGGGTTCAGGCTGTAACGATAAAGATCGTGAAGCTCGCCATCGCCGAGGCGAACGAGAAAATCGGTATCACCATGCACCGTGAAAGACCGGCTGACTGATGCAGGCCGTGCTAACCGTGAATTCACTGCCTGATAGCGGCATCGCGGCGAGCGCTGAGTTTTTCAAATTGTACTTGGACCAGGCCGCTGCCCTTTTGAGTGCAGCAGAAACCGAGGCTTTGGTGATAATACTGCCGGCCGCTGGCAAGGATCATGATGACTGGCGGCGCTCGCTCGCGCGGGATCTTGCACGAGAATACACCCCCAAACGAGCCAATGTAATCGGCGCAGCGCGTGTGGGTGCGGGAGTGGATGCGATCATTTCCTACTTAAAGGATGCGCCCGGCGTTACCGGGCAGTATCTTCCTGCTCATGGGTGAAATTTCGACTCGCAAACCAGACCGCATTGATCTTGGCGGCAGGGAAGCGCCGCTGATCGATACGTTCCAGCGTTCAATTTCCTATCTGCGCATGTCAGTGACGGATCGCTGCGATTTGCGCTGCACCTATTGCATGCCAGAACGGATGCAGTTTCTGCCGCGCAAAGAGGTTCTTACACTCGAAGAACTCTATGATCTGGCGAGCGGTTTTATCGAACGCGGTGTCACCAAGATTCGCATTACCGGCGGGGAGCCCTTGGTGCGGCGCGATATTACTGATCTGATTGCTGCGCTAGGGCGGCGCATCGGGGATGGTCTTGATGAATTGACGCTCACCACCAACGCAACCCGATTGGCCGATCATGCTGATGCGTTGGCAAAAGCGGGTGTGCAGCGTGTCAACGTCTCGCTCGATACACTGGACCGTGATCGTTTCGCCCGGCTGACCCGCCGCGATGTGCTGCCTCAGGTGCTCAATGGCATCGCCGCTGCCAAAGACGCTGGGCTCAAGGTCAAACTGAACGCAGTCGCATTGAAAGGCGTGAATGAGAACGAACTGCCCGATTTGATCGCATGGGCCCATTCAGAGGGGCACGATGTGACGCTGATCGAGGTGATGCCGCTGGGTGAGATAGAGGAGGAGAGGCTTGATCAGTTCCTTTCTCTCGGCCTTGTTAAAGAGCAACTGGAACAGCGATGGACGTTGACGCCGAGTGATCACACCACCGGCGGACCGGCGCGATATTTTGATATTGCCGAGACAGGAGGCAGGCTGGGCCTTATTACGCCGCTTACCGGAAATTTCTGTGCAGGCTGCAACAGGCTCCGCGTGACGGCAACGGGTCAGCTTTATCCGTGCCTTGGCGGGGCCGAGCGCGTCGATCTTCGCGCTGCATTGCGATCGGATGACCCGCAGGCAAACCTCGCCAAAGGATTGGCGCAGGCGATGATGATCAAACCGGAAAAACACGATTTTCGCATGGACAAGCGCGGCGCAGTTCCGGCTCAACCGCGCCATATGTCGATGACAGGGGGCTGATCGCTGTGGCCGTAACAATCTTATTTCTTGGCCCTTTGCGCGATATAGCAGGTGAAGACAGCCGCAGCGCGGCAGCGCCGCTGGATTGGGAGGGGTTGCTGGCTGAGGTTGGCCCCGAGATTGCCGATCAACTGGCAGAGGACCGGGTTAATGTTGCATGCGCGGGCAAAGTCCTGACTGAAAAGGCTGCGCTGAATGCCCGGGATGGCGACGAGATCGCGCTGCTACCCCCGGTTAGCGGGGGGTAGCGCCGCATGCACCGCGATATCCGCTTGCTGCATGACCCGTTTGTTCCGGGCGAACTTACGGAACCCTTCGCAAGAATTTGCAGTGATGCGGGCGGCATTTGCACCTTTATTGGTGAAGTTCGCAGAGAGGCCGATGTCGAAGCGCTGGAGCTATCCCATTATGAGCCTTTGACCCTGCCGGGTCTGGATCAACTGGCTGATAAAGCCTCGAAGAGGTTCGACTTGCTGGGATTGCTGATTGTTCACCGCGTGGGAACGATGGGTCCGGGTGAACCGATTGTGTGCGTCTCTGCGGCATCCCGCCACAGGCGCGACGCCATCGATGCGGTCGATTTCTGCATGGATCATCTCAAAAGCGCGGCATGGTTCTGGAAACGCGAACTTAGCGGTGGAAACTGGCGCTGGATTGAGCCGCGCAGTGCAGATTACGCCGATCTGGCCCGCTGGAATTGATATTAAATTTGGCAGTTTGATTTGGATCAAGGTCCGCCCTGCCGGACCGCTCTAATTCTCTTTCCAACGAAGGAGAAAGCCCCATGAGTAAACAAGTCCATGATATTCTCGCCCGCGGTGATGCCCGCATTGTCGAAGCGCCAGCCAACGCTAATGCTCCGCGCAATCAGGTTGAAAGTGATCGCAATTTCGGGCTTCCAACCGCGCTCTATGGCGCAACTGTTGGCTGCTACCTCGCCTTTATTGGGATCATGGCGGCCGCTTTTTCCACTCCCGGCCTTATCATCCCGATGGTGATCTTTGCCGCGATCATCGCAGCGGGCTTTGGGGTGCCCGCGCTCTGGACGCGGCTTAGGGATAATGACAGCGTCCCCATGACAATGGGGAAATTTGCGCAGGCCGGCATCATGACCAACACCGGGCGGCTTGCTGCACGGGATGCGACAATTCAGATGTTGATCCTGCCGGTGTTGATCGTTCTTTGGGCCTGCACTGTTGTTGTGATTGCCGCTTTGGTGTGATCAAGGGGCTTTGATCGAAGCCTTATGCAAGGATCACAATATGCAAGCTAGGCCTGAGCAGCCTGGCGCCCAGACAGGACCTGAAGGAGCGCGGGATCGATTATTTCGATCCCGCGCTTTCCTTTGCGTTTGATCGCGCCATTATCCTCAATCTCGCCAAGTTTGCGGCTAACGGTCTCGATCGTAAGGCCAAGCATATTGGCAATCTCTCCGCGGGTCAGCGGCAATTCAAATTCCGAGGCAAGATGGCATGACGTGTGGCTCGCGGCGGCTGCAAAGTCGTGGATCAGCGCAGCCAGCCGGGTTTCAGCGTCGGCAGTCGCGTTCAATTCGAGCAAGCCGCGCGTTGCGAGCAAGTCTTCCTGACTGCGGCGCAGCAAGGCACGGGCGAGCGAGGGAAATTCGTCAATCGCGCGTTCGATATCTTTTCGTGCGAACGTGCAAAGGCGGCTATTGGTCAGCGCCACGACATCGTGATGGGCAAATGGTGAAAACAGCTCACCGATGAAGCCTGATGGATGCACAAGAGCCAGTATTTGTTCGTTGCCATCGCGATCAATTGCCGAAACTTTCAGCGCGCCGGTAACAAGTGTGGCGCAGGCGGCGTCTTCGTCGCCCGCAGCAAACAACATTTCACCGCGTTTCAAATCGCGTGTCCGGCCAGCGCTGGCGAGAGCGTTACGTTCTTCCTCGGTCAAAACAGAGCAGGCTGCGCTGTCTTTTACAGGACAGGTTGCGCAGTTGCTATTCATTGGCCCAAATCTGCCCAAAGACTGTTGATGATGCCATTTTGGACATTTAACGATAGCCCGATGCGGGCTTGCGCCTGAAAAATGTCGTCAGTCGGCGCGAACGTCGTTTCGGCTTCGGCTCTCAACAGATCCAGATCTCCTAATGAAAGAACTGTATCGCTGCGCAAGGATGCCAAATCCGCCAGTGCGATCAGAGCGCGCTGCCGGACATTGCTTTCGATATTGGTCAGGCGGGCTGATTCGACCAATCGTCTCGCATCGGCCCGTCTGGCGAGGAATCGACGGTGCGCTTCATCAGCTCGCCCGACAATCTCGGAAATCTCTTTCTCTGACGCGACGGGGCGAATCGCCTCGGCGCTTTGCGGCGGGGCGGGCCGGAACTGGCCTGCAACGCGTTCCACATCTCTGATTGCAAGAGACGGGTATTTATCGCTGCTGTCTGCGCACGCAGACAGGGCAAGCGTGCTCGCTGCGATCAAAAACAGTAGGGGGTTACGCCGTGTCATATTGATTTTGGCGAATATCACGAAGGCCCAGTTGCGCAAAGTCGGATCGGCATGCTCTTGAAAAAGAGTCGGTCCAGAGCCAGATTCATCGCCAGATAGCGTTGACTTGCTTTGGCGTTTCCCTTAACGGCACCGTTCTTTCCGACGCTGCGTGAATGCGGCGTCGCAATGCCGTTCGGTTGGTGTGAACTCTTTACACGAAGCCGGACACGCCAAGAGATTGAGAGTATAAAGCCATGTTCGCGATAGTGCGCACAGGCGGCAAGCAATATCGGGTTGCCGCCGGAGACAAGATTGCCGTTGAGAAACTCGCTGGTGAAGCCGGCGATACCATCACCCTGGGTGACGTGTTGCTCGCCGGCGAAGGCGATAGCATCGCTGATGCCACCAAGGTGAGTGTATCGGCAGAAATCATCGCTCAAGCCAAGAGCGAGAAAGTCGTCGTTTTCAAAAAGCGTCGTCGCCACAATTACCGCCGGAAAGCGGGCCATCGTCAGCAAATGACTTTGCTGCGCATCACCGATGTCGGCGAAGGCAAAAAAGCTCCAGCGAAAAAGGCTGCTGCTCCTAAGAAGGAAGCAGCGCCAAAAGCGGAAACCGAAGCCAAGGCGGCACCTGCCAAGAAGGCTCCGGCAAAGAAAGCCGCTCCGAAAACTGCAGCCACTAAAGAACCTGCAGCGAAAAAAGCACCAGCCAAAAAGGCACCGGCCAAAAAAGCCGCGCCCAAGGCTGACGAGACCAAGTAAGGATCAGGACCCATGGCACATAAAAAAGCAGGCGGTTCATCGCGTAACGGTCGCGACTCAGCAGGTCGCCGCCTTGGTGTGAAAAAATTCGGCGGTCAGGACGTGATCGGCGGAAACATCATCGTGCGTCAGCGCGGAACCAAATTCTATGCGGGCAGCAATGTCGGCATGGGCAAAGACCACACGCTATTCGCCCTCGGCGAAGGTGTGGTGCGATTCCATAAAGGCAAACTTGGCCGCAAATTCGTGTCGGTAGACATTATTGCGCAGGCAGCTGAATAATCGGATGATCTAAAACAGGATCGTCCACCGGGGCGGTCCTAGCCGATGACACAATCGGCAGCGTAGAGGGAGAAGGGCCACCCCGTTTCGGGGGAGCCATCTCCCTCTTCTCGTTTCTCCCTCAGAAAAATCCGTGGAACAATAAAATTTCACGGCAACGCAATTGTCATGCAGGCCGTCTAAGCGCGTGTCTGTGCGAGGGTTGGGTTCTCTATTGGGGAGAAAGTTCGTGTTCCATCGAAGCGCAAGACTGCTGCTGAGACCGCTTTGGCCAGAGGATTGGCAAGGTGTGCTTTCGGGCATTGCCGATGAAGATGTCGTTCGAAACCTTGCAAGCGCACCGTGGCCCTATGCGGCGGAAGACGCGCGGCGATTTGTTTCATTACCGATTGATCCCTTGTTCCCGCGCTTTCTCATTACGCGGGCTCGCGACGCTGAAATTGTTGGATGTATCGGTATGGATCCGATGGATGGCGACAAGGATGCCGTTGAGCTTGGGTATTGGATCGCGCGTCCTTATTGGGGACAGGGATTTGCTACCGAGGCGGGGACGGCAGCATTGAAGGTCGCTCGTACGCTCGGTCACAGGCGGCTATTCGCATCACATTTTCTCGACAATCCCGCATCGGGTGCAGTTTTGCGCAAGATCGGCTTTTGCCCGACCGGTCGAATTGTTGAGCGCCATTCTTGCGGTCGCGGGGAAAAGTCTCCGACGGCGGAATACGAATTGTTGCTGGAAAGCGGCGCAGATGAAGACATTTCCCGCGCTGCGTGATTGCGCGGCGTCAGATACGAAAAACCCCGGCTATCCCAAAGGAACGCCGGGGTTTTTCATTCATCTATCGCCGTTTATTCGGCCGGCATGACCGCATCGGAATACGGGCTTTCCCATTTCTGGATCAGATCACGGTCATCATGATCCCAAGGGTGAAAGCTTGGTTTCAGGATGCTGGCCCATTCAAAAAACATGCGGCGCATCATGCCGGGTTTCCACCACAGAAAGGCATACAGTTTACGCTTTGCCTGTGAACGGGTGAAACCGTCCTGCTCCAAAAGGCCAATCGCATCACGGATACGGTTGCCGAAATACTTCTTGGTTATCAAAGCAGCAATCAAAGCGCGGGTCTTGTAACGCTTCCAAGCGCTCCAATCCCGTGTTGCGTGCATCCAGACGTCATAAACCAAGCCCTTGTGCTCGATCTCTTCCGTTGCATGCCAACGCCATACTTCTGCGGCCACCGGATCGGCACCTTCAAGATAATCGGGATGCTGCAACAAATGACGGCTGATGATCGCCGCGAAATGTTCCAGAGCGATCGTGATGGCAAGATTGAATTCTTTCGGGCGCCCTTCGGTCAATGCAAGCATCGCCTGAATACCCTGATCAATGCTTTCCACGTTATAGCCGTGGTCGGAAACAAGCCGGTTAAACGCGACATGTTCGCGCGTGTGATTGATTTCCTGCGTGGTGAAGGCTTTTACCTCCCGCGCAAGTTGCGGCGGCAAATCATCGCGGAACAGGCGCAGCGTATCGATGAAAAACGCTTCGCCGCGCGGCAGGCTGGCCGAAACCGAATTGTACCAGGCTGTCGCAACTGGATCGCCAGAGTGCCAATGGCGTGGTACCATTGCGTTTCGCGGGAACCGTTCATTTCGAACAATCAGTTCGTGTTCGGCCGGAGTTGCCGTAGCACGCGCCAGTCCGACTGATTTTTCATTATCCGGCGCTGTATCAACGGGTGATGCGCGGTCGAGATCGATCGAGGTTTGCTTGTTCATAAGGTAAACTTTTATTAGGGATGGTCGTTAATGACAAGTCGTAAGAGATTAACGCCGGAAGAGTCCCGCAGTTCCGCACTACAAGCGGCGCGGGATTTATTGATCGAAACAGGTCCGCAATCGGTCACATTAAAGGCTGTTGCGGGGCGTATCGGGCGTACGCATGCCAATTTACTTCATCATTTCGGGTCGGCTTCCGGCCTGCAGAAGGCGCTGGCGGAGCATCTGGCCAAAACCGTATGCGAAACGATCATCGAAGCGGTCCATGCCACCCGCGCGGGCCTTGGCTCGGCGCGCGAAGTGGTTGATTTGGCCTTTGATGCGTTTGACCGTGAAGGCGCGGGCGCTTTGACCAGCTGGATGCTGCTGACTGGCAATGAAGATGCCCTCAACCCCATTATCAGCACGATTCACGAATTGGTTGATGAGATCGCGCCGGGAGAAGCGGATCATTCCGGCGATTCGATGCACGTGCACAAAGATACACTCAGCCTGGTGCTGCTTGCGCTGGGAGATGCGCTTATCGGCGGAGCGCTTGCCAAATCGCTCGGTTTGCCACGTGATACCGCGCGGGAACGCGCTGCGGCCAATCTTGAAGCCTCACTTGCAGAGCATCATCAGGCGTAGATTAGCCGGAAAGGCCGGCACTTTGCCATTCAGGCAGGCTGGCCGGATCTAGGTCCGAAACGCGCAAATGGTCTACCGCCATTCCAAGCTCGGGATAGATCGCCTTGCGCCGCTTTTCGTCTGACTGATCGGAAGGCACCACAACCAATCGGCGATTGACCTTTTGCCGCCAATTCATGCGCGCGGTGTTTTCCTGACCGATGTAGCACCCTTTTTCGAAACTGACGCCGTTGAGTTCAACCGCGTTCGTCTCCAGCCACAGTATATCTGAAAGCTCGCCGCGCCCTTCCGGAATGCCGAGCGATAGACGCAAAGACCGGTAGGCATCGTCGGCGGTATCTGCGGCGCGCATCGGAGCGATTGTTCGGTATCCCAAGCCTGCGTGGCGGGGATCGACTGCGGCGTCTTCAAACCGGTCTGTGTTCCAATAAACGGCCACTGTCGCATCGCGCGCGATCGCAATCTTGCGGCGCAAACGGTAAAGCGAGAGACGTTTTGCCAGGTCGTCTGCCGATTGTGCTTCGCAATCAATCAGCACCCCTCCGCCTTCGTCTTGGGTATTTTCGAACACGAGAAATTCGAACATGGTTTTACCCTGAGCGGACAACAAAGCCGCATAGACGGGCAGCCTGCCGCTCACATCGTTGGTGACAAGACCCTGCAAAAATCCCCGAACATCCTCGCCCGTATCCGTTGGTGCCAAACGGATCACGGCGCGGTCTGATAATATTCGTGCAGTCATTGGCTTAGCCTTTTTGCGACAGCGAGGGCGAGGCGCCTGCCCAGATCTGGCCCTTGTTCGGGATACAGATAGGGTTCGATCAGCTCGGCTTCCATGATTGTTAATCGGCCATCTACAGCGCGGAGCATATCGATGCGGGCATATAGCGGTGCGGGAAAGGGTAGGGCGGCGATAATCGCGGAGGCGGCCTCGATCTCTGCCGTGCCCGGCTCATGCATGCTTTCTGTCCCGCCATACAGCGATTGAATGCGATAATCGCCTGCAGCCGGACGTTTGCGAAGCGCATGGCTTAATGCTCCATCGATAAAGATAAAGCTCAGTTCGCCTTCTTCGGCAATTGCCGGCAGAAATGGTTGAAGCATAGCGGCGTGGCCATAGTGCCAATCGCTTGGCGGCATATCGCCGCGCGACAGCAATATTTGATCCAGCGCACCGGCGCCCACCTGGCGTTTCACGACCATTTTATCGCATCCGAACCGCTCCATCGCAGCGAGCGCATCTGCGGTTGTGACATCGCTGCGCCACTCGGTCGGGATTGTATGCGCGCCGCGCTGCGCAAGATCGCGCAGATAGGTTTTCGTCGCGTTCCAGCGAACAACCTCAGGCGCATTGCATACGGTGATCCCGCTGGCGGATAAGGCATCGAGCTTGGCGATGAATTGATCGGACTTGTCCTGATAATTCCATGCCGTGCCCAGCATGGCCAATGCGATACCGTCAAATGCCTCGATCGGCGCTTCCCAATCGATGACATGCAGCTGCAACCCCTGCTCAGCAAAAGCAGGCTCCAGCGCCGCGATCATCAGGTCATGTTCAAACGCGTCACCGCGCCGCTCTCCTGAACTGGGAACGGTTGTTTCGCATGCAAGAAATCCGATTTTTGTCATGCAAAGCCTGTATTGCTGTCTGGCGGGACTGGAAAGAGTTTCTGTGCCAGACTAAGGGTCCGGCATGAGCGATACCATTACAATCCGCCGCCCCGATGATTGGCACCTGCATTTTCGCGATGGTGAGATAATGCGCGGCGTTGTGCCTTATACGGCGCGTCAATTTGGCCGGGCGATTGTCATGCCCAATCTCACGCCTCCGGTCACAACAGCGGCTTTGGCGGCTGAATATCGGGATCGGATCGCGGCCGCAGTGCCCGCCGGGATGACTTTTACGCCGCTGATGACGTGTTATTTGACCGACGCGACCGATCCGGATGATCTGGCGCGCGGGCACTCCGACGGCGTTTTTACAGCAGCCAAACTCTATCCCGCCAACGCAACCACCAATTCCGCTCATGGTGTGAGCGATGTGACCAAAATCTACCCCGTGCTTGAACGCATGGAGGCGACAGGCATCGTGCTGTGTATCCACGGTGAGGTGACCGATCCAGATATCGATGTGTTTGACCGCGAAGCTGAATTTATTGAACGCCACTTGCGTGCGATTGTTCGCGATTTTCCGCAGCTTAAAGTCGTCTTTGAACATATCACAACAGCCGATGCGGTGACCTTCGTCGAGGAATGCGGACCCAATGTTGCCGCAACAATCACACCGCAGCATCTTCACATCAATCGAAACGCGATGCTGGTTGGCGGGATACAGCCGCACAATTACTGCCTGCCGGTGGCCAAGCGTGAATTGCACCGGCTTGCGCTGCGCAAAGCGGCAACTTCGGGATCGCCGAAATTCTTTTTAGGCACAGACAGCGCCCCCCATCTTCGCGGTGACAAGGAAAGCGCATGCGGGTGTGCGGGGATTTTTGGCGCGCCCTATGCGCTGGAAAGCTACTGCACCGTGTTTGATCAAGAGGGCGCTCTCGATCAATTCGAGGCCTTCGCCTCGCTCAACGGGCCTGCGTTTTACGGTCTTCCGGTGAACGAAGCGACAGTCACACTGGAACGCGCAGAGATTGCTGTTCCGGCAGAATTGGAGCTTGCCGGATCGACCATCGTGCCTTGGCATGGCGGCCAAACGATAGGCTGGCGGATCGCGGGTTAGGCGGCGGCTTTCGCTTTGCGGCTGCGCGCCCAAAGATCGAACATAAAGATCGCAACTGCTGTCCATATCAACAGGAAACTGCCCAGCTGGGCCGGACGCAATTCTTCGTCGAACACCGTCAGGCCGAGCAGGAATACGATTGTCGGCGCGAGATATTGGATAAAACCAAGCGTCGAGTAATTCATCCGTTTGGCCGCAATCGCGAACAGCATCAGCGGGACCGCTGTGACCACCCCTGAAAAAACAATCGCAGCGCTCAAGAACCAGTCATTGCCAAAAGCCGATCCCGCTGGGCTCTGTCCATACCACCATGCGATCCCAGCCGCCGGAATGAGCAAAATCGCACTTTCGATAGTCAACCCGGGAAGTGACCCGACAGGAACCTGTTTCCTTACAATGCCATAAAGGCCGAAGCTAAAAGCAAGGCTTAGACTGATCCACAGAGTGGTGAGCGCCCCGGCTGCCAAAATAGCGACCGCCGTCAAAGCAATGCCGACGGCCAGCCACTGACGCTTCGACAGTTTCTCGCCCAGAAAAAGCGTGCCGAGCAGGACATTCAAAAGCGGGTTGAGATAATATCCAAGGCTGGCGGCGTAGACCTGATTCTGCATGATCGCCCAGATATATACGAACCAGTTGATCGCAATCAGGATCGCGCTTGCAAACAGCGCCATCACTGTGCGGCGGTTCGATAACGCCTCTAGCAACGCGGGAAATTGCTTGCGCAGCGCCACAATCAGCAAACAGAACGGCAGCGTCCAGATGATGCGCCAGCCCACAAATTCAAACGGCGGGACCGATGTAACCAGCAGCAGATAAAGCGGCAGGAAACCCCAGATCAGATACGCGCCAAGCGCAGCAGGCAATCCGGACGGCTGAGTATCGCTGTCAGTGGGGGAGGGTGTCGGCGTCGCCATGAAGCACGGCCCGTAGGCTCCGCATGAACCAAGCGCAAGCGGCGCCGTGCTTCGGTGGTGATCCCGGTCGGCTGCAGCGCGGGTGTTACATCTGCTTGCAACGCTGAACCGTTGCTTTCCGCGCTGATTGCAGGCTGTTCATATTGGAACCCATATACATGAACACATCATTTGAGGGGCGCCGCAAAAACCCACCATTTTGCGGGCCTCCTCCTCCCATCTTGGGCCAACCCACCAGCGGCCTGAGCGCGGTAACCACCAACCGCGGAAAACGCTTTCTTGTCCTTTGGGCTCGGGGGCGTTTTCATTTTTGGCCCGCAGATAGCGAATGTTAACCTTGATGCGCCAAAGCAATCTCCATGTTTACTCGCGGTGCCTTCATCAAACCTTTGGTTGCTGTTCCTTTGTTGGCGGCGATGGCCTTGCCGGGCTGTGGATCGGAGGCTGAACCCGAAGCCGTGCAGAGCGTGTTTTCAACCGATCCGTTGATGGCGCGCGCATTAAACGATCCGTTGATGGTGGACCCTGATCTGGCCTATCGTAACGAGGCAAATGCGGCTGTGACCGTGCGTTATGACCATGCTTTGCCGCCGCTTGTCGCGACAGACGAGCTGGCCAATCAAGCGCGCGAGGCCGCTCGCGTCGAATTGTTGAATGACGGCCCCATACCTGAATTGCCATTCGCTTTTGATGGCGATGCGCCGGGTAATTTTGCCGATCTCACAGATGCAGGCGCGCTGTTGTTGGCCGCTGGCGGTCCTGACCCATGCGCCGCCGCGCTTATATCTGGCTTGCGCTGGGCGGCTGACATGCCGGGACCGTCATCGATAATGCCCCACGGTCTGGTTCAACAGGCTGCCGGCGTATCGGACGCAAAATGCACCGCGCGAGTCGTGCGCTATGTTACGCCAGTCGATATCGGCGACGTGATGCAATATCACTTTACCCTCGCAGACCGTGCGCGGCTTCGTCCGATCATTTATGAAACGCCGGAAAGTTCGATGATAGGCGACGGCAGAACCGAACAACTGGTTGTCCATGTTCGCCCCGGACCTGGCGGTATGAGCGCGGTAGATCTGATTTATTGGACCAAATAGAGCGAGTTTTTCGTCCGGCGGTTCAGCTTTTCAGGCCAACGCCGATATTGGCGCGCGGTTGTTCCATTTCATTACTGGCAACGGGATAGGCGCAGTAATCTGCGGCGTAAAACGCTGCGGGACGGTGATTGCCAGACAGACCAATACCGCCGAATGGAGCCGATGATGATGCTCCGTTGGTCGGCCTGTTCCAGTTGATTATGCCGGCCCGAACATTCGCCCAGAACCGGGCGTAGTCTTCGGGTGAGCCGCCAATCAGGGATGCCGAAAGACCGAAACGCGTGTTGTTCGCCTCGGCAATGGCTGCATCCAGATCCGGCACCCGAATCACCTGCAAAATCGGGCCGAACAGCTCGATATCGGGCCTTTCCGGGATATCGGTCGTATCAATAATGCCGGGCGTCAAAAATGGTTTGTCCGGGTATATCCGGCGCAAATGCGTAATCGGCTTACCGCCCGCTGTGACCAGCGCGAGGAAACTTTCGCCGAGCAATTCGGCGGTTTCGTTGTCGATCACCGGCCCCATAAATGGTTGCGGATCACCCAAAGGATCACCGACGAGCAGGCTCTTGGTGAGCTTGACCAGCTCTTTAATCAGCGCATCATACATCGAATCAACGATGACCAATCGGCGCGCTGCGGTGCAGCGTTGGCCCGCACTGGTAAAAGCGCTCTGTACAATCAGAGCCGCCGCATCGGTGAGCAACGGTGTGTTGGTCACCACAATTGGATTGTTTCCGCCCATTTCCAGAGCAACAATCTTACCCGGATTCGAAGCGAGTTTGCGATTGATTGCGATGCCTGCATTGGCGGAGCCTGTGAACAGCACGCCATCAATGCCGGGATGTGCAACCAGTGCTTTGCCTTCGTCAGGGCCGCCGATCACAAGCTGGACCACGCCTTCGGGAAATTCGGCCTTGCGGAAACATTCAACCAACGCCGCGCCCACAGCTGGCGATTTTTCCGATGGTTTGAACAACACAACATTGCCAGCAATCAATGCCGGAATGATGTGACCATTCGGGAGATGTGCCGGAAAATTGTACGGACCAAGCACAGCCATCGCGCCGTGCGGCTTGTGACGCAGCGCGGCGGTTCCGTTCATCGCGCTATCCAGCTTTTTCTTGCCAGTGCGTTCAGCATAGGCGTTTACCGAGATATCAACTTTGTTGATCACCGCATCGACTTCCGTCCTTGATTCCCACAACGGTTTGCCCGTTTCGCGAGTGATCAGTTCGGCAATGCCATCTGCTTCGGCGCGAACTTCGTTGGCAAACCGGCGAACCATTTCGATCCGGTTGGCAAGGGGGCGTGCGGCCCATTCGGGAAATGCGCGGCGTGCGGCGCTGACTGCGGCATCAACATCGCCGTGTTCACCGCGCCACAATTCTTCGCCAGTCGCAGGGTCATATGAAATTAGGGTTTTATCGGTCACGCTTGATAATCTGCCCTCTCTGTGAGGTTCCTCATGTGGCTTTACCCTACATCGGGGCAAGGCTCGATAGCCAAATCAGCTAACGATCCCTTTGACCAAAGGAAAGAGTGCGGTGCAATTTTACAAATTGATAACAAGGTGATGTTGCCTCGATTTGGCTGCGTTATTCGGGTTTTGAATGACAAGCTGCCACGGGCGGTTCGCCGTGCGCCTCACCCATGCGCCGCAATTGATCCACTTTGGCGTTGAGAGCGCTCCAATCGTCCCGCTCGTCAATCGCGGCCCAGATTGCTTCGACTTCTTCGATCAGCATGCTTTGCGGGACATCATCGGACCAGTAATCATGCGAGCTATCAGCCGCAGTGTATTGCGCCAGAGCCTCGCCGAATTCACCCGCTGCATCGCCGCGGCCCGCGCGGTGACCGAAGAAAAATTCATCCGGTCCGGTCGATGATGCGCGCATCGCCTGTTCACACAAACCGACCAATGCCGTGTCATGCTCGGTTCCGCGTGGCTCTACGCCCAATCGCCAGCACCACCGCCGCGCGATTGCTGACATGTATAATTCGCCAAACCGGTTCATTGCGGCCACCAGCGGCTCTGAATCGGCCAGCAATCGCAGCGACACCGCCAATTGACCGCAATTCCAATGCAAAGCCTCTGGCTGACGCCCGAACGCGTAAAGGCTGCTATGGTCGAAATAGGCCGCAGTGAAGCCCGGATCCCAAGTCGGCAGCCAGCGCCACGGGCCATAATCGAAACTTTCGCCCGTAATGTTCATGTTGTCGGTGTTGAGCACGCCATGGACGAACCCTGATACCATGTAACTCGCCGCCAGATCGGCCATGCGCTCGACCACTTGATGCAGCAAAATCACCGCCGGTTCATCGCGGCCCGGTGCGTCTTCGGGCGGCATGTTGCCCGGAAAATTCGTCAGACAATACTCAACCAGCGCCTCCATTTGCTCGCTCTCTTCGTGGGCGAGCAGACGTTGGAAAGTCCCGATTCGGATGTGCGAGTGGCTAAGCCGGACCATCGCGGCAGACCGAGCAGGCGAGGGTTCGTCTTGCCGGATCAGCTTTTCGCCGGTCTCGATCACCGAAAATGTTTTGGAGGTATTCACGCCGAGCGCCTCCAGCATCTCTGTCGCAAGGATTTCGCGCACGGCGCCTTTGAGCGTCAGGCGCCCGTCTCCGGCGCGGCTGAACGGGGTCTGGCCTGTCCCTTTTGTGCCTAGATCAAGCAAACGGCCGCCGCCATCACGCATCTGCGCGAACAAGAAACCGCGGCCATCCCCGATATCGGGATTGTAAACGCGAAACTGGTGCCCGTGATATTTCAGCGCCAAAGGCCGCGGCAGATTGTCCTGCAAAGGCACAAACTGCCCGAAATGCCTCGCCCAGTCGGAATCGTTGAGATGATCAAGCCCGACGGTGCTGGCCCATCGATCGTTGCGGAACCGCACCATCATCATGGGGAAGTCGGCGGCAGCAACCGGCGCGGCTATCCAATCGGTAAGCTGCGCAATGACGGTATCGGCGCGATATGCGGAAGGTTGCGGTTCGGAACGCATCCGGCGATAGTGGGGGCAAGAGTGAGCGTGCGCAAGCGCGCAGACGAGACAATCTGTGAAGGATATGCGCCTGACATGGCATCAAAATACGAAGACCGCTCTTGGACAAGCGCGGACGGGCTCAATTTGCACTACCGCGATTATGCCGGGCCAGCAGACTATGATGGCCCGCCGGTTCTATGCTTGCACGGCCTCACCCGCAATTCGCGCGACTTTGCAGGCCTTGCGCAGCATTTGTGCCAGACCCGCCGCGTAATCGTGCCCGAGATGCGCGGACGCGGATTAAGCGATTATGCGCCGTCATCGGAAACCTACAATCCGATGCAATATGTCGCCGACGTCGAAAAGCTGCTCGATGAAGAAGGCATTGACCGATTTATTTCAATCGGAACGTCGATGGGCGGATTGATGACGATGCTGATGGCGGCGGCAAAGCCGGGCCGGATCGCAGCTGTGGTGATGAACGATATCGGGCCAGAGATTAATCCGGTCGGTGTTGAAAGGATCGGGCAGTATGTCGGTCAGGGCGGCAGCTATCCGACATGGATCCACGCCGCGCGCTCGCTCAAAGATGTGCATGGCGCGGCATTCCCCGATTACGATCTTGATAGATGGCTTGAGATGGCAAAGCGGACTTTGGTGGTCAGCCAGAATGGCCGGATCAGCTATGATTATGACATGGCCATCGCAGAACCGTTCAAACAGCCCGGCAACGCCGCACCGCCCGATTTATGGCCAGCATACGAGGCTTTGTGCGATGTACCCATGGTGTTGCTACGCGGGGAATTATCGGATTTGCTGACGCCGGAAACGGTCACAAAAATGGAAAGCCGCAATCCGGCGTTAAAAACCGTGACAGTGCCCCGTGTCGGCCATGCGCCGACTTTGGACGAGCCGGAGGCACGCGGCGCGATTGATGAATTGCTGGCGGCAATCTGATGAGTGATACGCCCAAGGTTCTTCACTGCCATTCGACATTCTCGGCAGGCGGCAAGGAGGTGCGCTGCGCCGCTTTAATCAACGCGTTTGGCAAAGGGCTATTGCATCATATTGTCTCTGCGATGCCGAATGAAATGGGGGCACGGTCCCTGATTGATCGCACACGGGCGGTGGTCGGATATCCCGATAACTTCCCGTCTCTCACCGGGAAGCCGACACCGGGCCGGCTGGTCGCCATTGCGCAGGCTTTGAAAGCCTATGATCTGATCCTGACATACAATTGGGGCGCGATGGATGTGGTCATGGCGCATACGGTGTTTGCGCAGCAATTCGATTTGCCGCCGCTGATCCACCACGAGGACGGCTTTAACGAAGACGAAGCGCACCAGCTCAAATGGACCCGAAACTGGTACCGCCGAATTGCGCTTGGCCGGGCGCATTCGCTGGTTGTGCCAAGTGAAACGCTGGAGAAAGTGGCGCTGGATGCGTGGGCACAGCCGCGCCAGCGGGTCGTACGCATTCCCAACGGGATCGATACAAAGGCATTCGCGCGCAAACCCGATTCCAGCAAATTGCGCCTGTTAAAGCATGATGGTGAAAAATGGGTCGGAACACTGGCCGGGCTGCGCGCTGTCAAACAGCTGCCGATGCTGGTCGAGGCGATTAGGGACCTGCCTGAAAACTGGCATTTGGTGATTCTGGGCGAGGGTCCGGAGCGCGATGCGATCCAAGATGCGGCTTTGCGCCATGATATCAGCGACCGCGTCCATCTGCCCGGAGCTGTGGCCGATCCGGCATCGGTAATCGGGCTGTTCGATATTTTCGCGCTCTCATCGAAATCCGAACAATTCCCGCTGTCCGTTGTTGAGGCGATGGCCGCTGGCCTGCCCATTGCTGCGCCCGATGTGGGCGATGTGAAGGGCATAGTCGCCGACAAGAACCGGCCATTTATCGCGGTTCCAAACGATACCAACGCGCTGTCAATCATGCTTGCAGAGCTGGCCGAAAATCCTGCGCTGCGCACTGAAATCGGAGCGCAAAATCGAGCAAAGGCGGCGGAGTTTTTCGACAAGTCAAAGATGGTCGCGCGGTATGCCGATCTGTATTCGAGCGCGCTGGGCGGCGCTTGGACCGGCCCGAAATAACGCGTTGCCATTCCTGCTTAACGCGCCGTTCAACTTGGAATGCGCAGGTTCGCAGGCAATTGAGACGGGGAGAGCAAAGCCCCGCGAATATGCGCGGCATTGCGGAAGAGTGCAGGCGCGCCTAAAGACGCCCGATTACAGTAATGGCATGAGGAATAGAGCTCCGTGGCGCTCAAACCTACCGGTTCGAAAAAAACACCGTCAGTCACCGTCGAGGATCCGTCTCCTGAAGATGAAATCCTGATGCGCGAAATTGACGAAGCTGTGCGGCAGGATGATGCCACGCAGTTTTTCCAGAAATACGGCGTAATGCTTGGCTCTGCGCTCGCGCTGGTACTGGCTGCGTTTGGTGGATATCTGCTGTGGGACAATTACCGCGAAGGCCAATTGGAACAGCAGTCTGAAACACTTGTGAAAGCGCTGGATCAATCCGAGGCAGGCGATTTCTCCGCGTCGAGCGAAACAGCAGACGCGTTGCTTGATTCTGAGAATGACGGTGCACGCACCGCAGCCCGCTTTATCCAGGCAGCGGCGGCATTGGAGCAAGGCGATACTGCGAAAGCAGTCGAATTGTTTGGCATGATCGCCGCCGATGAAAACGCACCGCCAGCGCTGCGCGATCTCGCCTTGCTGCGCGAAGTCTCGACCAATTTCGATGATCGTGATCCGGCCGATGTAATCGCAAAGCTCAAAGGCCTTGCGGTGCCCGGCAATGCCTTTTTCGGAAGCGCCGGTGAGCTGACAGCTATCGCGCATCTCGAAGCGGGCAACCGCGATGCCGCCGGCGCTTTGTTCGGCGAAATCGCGAAAGACGAAGAGCAACCCGAAACTCTGCGCTCGCGCGCTCGTCAGATGGCGGGCTTGCTTGGTGTCGATGCGGTCGTGGACGTCGACAAGCTGCTTGAGGATCAGGGGGTTGATCCCGAAGCAGGCTTGGGGCCTTCAACAGGTCTTTAACTCCACTCTGAGATACCCACCCGCCGCCTTTCACGGCGCATGAAAATTCAATTTGGACGGACCGATGATGAAACAGCTACCTTCTATTCGAACAGCTTTGGTCGCAGGCGCATTGGCCGCCGTGTTGACCGGTTGTGCCGGTGAAGAGAAAACGACCCCGACAATCGGCGAGCGTATGCCGATCCTGTCGCGGATCGAAAGCGGCGCTGTCGTCGATCCTGAACTGGCCGGTGTCAGCGTGGTTTTGCCGCCTGCCCGAAACAACGCCGAATGGGCACAAGTGGGCGGATCAGCCAGCAAAGCCTACGGCCATTTGGCTCTGGGTGAGAACCTTACCCGCGCCTGGACCGCGCAGGTCGAAGGATCGACCAATCGCGCGCGCCTTGCGGCGGCACCTGTCATCGGCGGCAATAAACTGTTCGCGGTCGGGTCTGACGGAACGATTCACGCGTTTGACAAGCAAACCGGTGCGGTTGTGTGGCGGTCCGATGCTGTGATGGACGATGACATGCGGCCATCGGCGTTTGGCGGCGGTGTCAGCTATGACAACGGCCTGCTTTATGCGACCAATGGCGCCGGCGAAGTCAAAGCCTTGCAAGCGGAAACAGGCGAGCAGATCTGGAAGGTAAAGCCCGCCGGCCCGCTGCGCGGATCGCCGACAATTGCGTTCGGGCAAATCTTTGTCATGACGCAGGACAATCAGATCATTTCGCTGCGCGCATCCGACGGGTCGCTGGTGTGGGACGAATCGGGTTCTACGGCGCAGTCGGGCGTGTTCGGCGTTGCGGCTCCCGCTGCGGGTCAGGGCACCGTGATTGCGGGATATTCCTCTGGTGAACTCAACGCCTATCGGTACGAGAACGGACGCACGCTTTGGGCGGATGCGCTGGCGCGGACCAACATTTCCACACAAGTCGGCTCGCTTACCGACATTGATGCCGATCCCATTATCGATTCCGGCCGCGTCTACGCGCTGGGTCAGGGCGGCAGAATGGCGGCGTATGAACTGGTAACGGGCCAGCGCATCTGGGAATTGAACTTGGCTGGCATTTCCACCCCGGCAATTGCCGGGGAATGGATTTTCACCCTTACCGATGATGCGCGTGTTCTGGCGATTGCCCGGTCCAGCGGCCGTGTCCGCTGGATCACCCAGCTTCAGCCATTCCGCAATGAGAAGAAAAAGCAGGACCCGATCTTTTGGACCGGACCGGTGCTGGCCGGAAATCATCTGTGGGTGGCGAGTTCGCGCGGTGAAATCTGGCGGATCAGCACAGGCGAAGGATCATCACAGCTGTTCGCCGAGATCAAGGAACCCGTCAGCCTTCCTCCGGTGGTTGCCGGCGGCCATCTGTATATCCTCGATGATGCGGGGACGATCCACGCCTGGCGTTGATAGGGCGGGGTCCATGCGGCCTGTAATCACGCGTGGTTTGGCACCGGCCTGTTAACCATTTTGCGCTACGGCCCACAGGGTCATGAGCGCAAACATTCAACCCGGCGCGGCAGCTTTCAAAAGCGAGCCGCCGAAAAGCGACGTATCGGCAGGCGTAGGCCTTGCCGGATTGTTTGGCCTGTTTGGCTGGATCGCGTTTTGCCGGGCATTTCCCTTAATCGCCGAAACCTTCGGGTTTTCAGGGGCTTTTTCGGCAGAGCGCGGAGTGCTCTCCGGCCCTTATGCGGCGCTTGCCTCCATGCTGTTTACAGCTGGTCCGATGGCGATGTGGTCGTTGGTGGTGGACCGTGTGCATTTGCGCCCGTCGACCGGTATCGACTGGAGCCTAAAGCGCAGCGTCGCCGAAGTCTTGCCGGTTTCCGTTGTCAAAATTGCGGGCATCTGGGCAACCTTTGCGGTTCTTGCTGGCCTTTACGCGCTTGGCCGGTGGTACTGGGACGGATCATATCTGTTTGCGATGGAGGTCTTGTCTGTCGCAGTGGTGCCGTTGATTGTGCTCGCGGTGCCTTACATCATCTGGCTTGACCGGTTCATGGTCGATCCCAAAGATTCGACCTGGCATTTTGGAGCGATGTTGATCGGGCGCGAAGAATGGGACGCCGAAGCGATCAAGAAACACTGGCGCGCATGGATCATTAAAGGGTTCTTTGGCGCATTTATGATCTCGATCCTGCCGGGCGGTTTCGCTTTTGTGGTCGAGGCCAATCTTGATTTGATTGCGCGCAACCCGGTTGAGCTCGGGATGCTCCTGATCTCGCTTTTGTTTGTGATCGACGTGCAGATTGGAACCGTAGGCTATCTGTTCACGCTGCGCCCGCTGGATGCGCATATCCGGTCGGGCAATCCATTCTTGGCGGGGTGGCTGGCTGCGCTGTTGTGTTATCCGCCATTTGTCTGGGGCCTCATCGGCAATAACAGCCAAGTGCTAAGCTATGAAAGCAATGTTGCGAGCTGGGGGCATTGGCTGGCAGGCAACGAAGCGCTGCTATGGGCGTGGGCGGCATGGCTCGTATTTCTTACTGCAATGTATGCTTGGGCCACGGTTGCGTTTGGCATCCGCTTTTCAAATCTGACCTATCGCGGGGTGTTGACCAACGGACCGTACCGCTACACGCGGCACCCGGCCTATCTGTCAAAAAACCTCTATTGGTGGTGCTCTGTCATGCCGTTTCTGGTGACCAGCGGATCACCGGCTGACGTGATCCGTAACACGTTCTTTTTGTTGATGGTCAACGCGATTTATTACTGGCGCGCTCGCACCGAAGAGGCCCACCTTTTGGGCGAAGATCCAAAGTACCGCGAATATTACGACTGGATGGAGCATAACGGATTGATCACTGCGCCGTTTGCCCGGTTAAAACGCCGCGTTCTTGACCGGATAGACCGCCGGGATACAGGCGCCGGCAAAGCTGCACCCGAACCCGCTGAATAAAGCGCCTATAAAAGCGGCGCGCCTTCGTCGGTCCGGAATTTCTTCACGTCGATGATCTGCACATCGAGATCGCCCAGCGCCGATCGAAATGCCGCCATATGCGGGGTTTGAAAATGTTCGGCCAATGCGGCCTCATCCGTCCACTTTTCGGTAATGTGCATGACCGAGGGATCAATCACATCGAGCGCATAGGCATAATCAATGCAGCCTTGTTCTGCGCGAGAGGCTTCGATCATGGTTTTGAAAGCATCGAGGGCTGCATCCTTGCCCGCCTCGCCCAGCGTCGCTTTTCCAATTACCATCAGCATCACTATCTCTCCTACCGAGGAGTCCCGAACAGTGTGAACGGCGCCCACAACGCGGGATCGGGATATTTTTTGCGCGTGTCCAGCATGGCGAGGCGCAGGGCTTCGGCGGGCATATGTACCATCGCGGCAAGTTGGAACCGGTCCATCAGATAAACGGTCGCCTCGTCGCTGACACTCCAAAGGCTCATCACCACACGCGGTACGCCCGCTTTCTGGAATGAACGGGCCAGCCCGATCACGCCTCCATCATGCTCCATACCAAGGCCGCTCTGACACGCGCTCAGCACAGCGATGCTGGCGCTCAAATCCATCCTCTGGACTTCGCCTGCGGTCAAGAATGCGGCATCGGGAGTGGGGCCGGACAGCATCAAAAACCCGCCTGTCAACGGCGCGCGCGGATCGGACAGGCCATGCGCCGCGAAATAGAGCATCCGTGCGCTTTCCATACGGTCCACCACCGCCACCTTGGTTGCGTATTCACCGATCAGTGCTTTGGTATTGGTGCGGCTGGCGAGGAGCTGTGTCTCCTTCACTGCGCCGGGCAGGCGAGGCACGCTCCAATCAGGTGTGGCCGGAACCAACGGATCACCAACCAGCAAGATATCATTATATTCCTTCAGACCGCCCCAGGGCCGGATCATCTGGTCCAGATCGAACAGCCCAGCCGATACCGTAACACTCATCCTGTCGATGAGCAGTTCGTCACCGTTCAGGGGAAAGGCCGCGAACGGATTGGTTGCGATCACACCATTGGCCACGACCACCAGATGCCGGACATCGCGCAATTTTGCGCGGATCGGTTGGGGCAGCAGGATATCGGAAATTTGGCTTTCCCAATCATGCTCGCTGGTCGAGATTTTGAAGGTTGGTGCTGGGATGTCCTCGCCTTGCCAGACCGGCGCGCGGCTTCGATCAATCCCGTCCACATCCATTTCGAGCCGGTACATCCCTGCGGCATCGCGCAGATCAAGCTGAGAAACCGCGGAGATATGGTGTGCCAGTATACCCGAGGTATCCATCAGATAGATCGCCAGACGGTCCCCCTTATGCGCATAGAACAGAACCGCTGTGCCTGCGGGATAGCCGGGGCTGTTATCAGCGCGCTGTGTCGCCAGATACTTCGCTATGTCCTGAACCGTAGGGTCTTCCATCTTGGGTGACGAAAGGCCGCGCAGCGAATAAAGATCATCCAGATCGCGCCGGTGCTGGGCTGCGTCGGCTGCGAATTTGGCTTCAATCTCGGCAAGTGTCTGCGCCGAGGCAGCCGGGGGGAGAGTGCAAACAAATAGCGCGGATAGAACTACCGCAAGAAATTTGATCTTCACTTTTCCCCCTGACAAACAGACCTAAAACGAATATTTGTAGACCCGCGTTACATCGCCGCCCCATTCGCCATGATATGCGTCTAACAGGCGCTGCGCCGGTACTTTGCCGGTGCTGACGATTTCGTCGAGCGTTTCGAGATAGCCGGTTTCATTGTCGCCGCTGGCGTTCAGGCGCGCTCTGGCGGCAAGCCCTTTGTGGGCGATGGCCAAGACTTCGCGGCCAAGATCCTGCATCGTGCCTTTACCGCCGGGCAGTTTCGTGTCGAGCGCCAGACGTGGCACTTCATTGCGGAGCCGTTCGCGCTCTTCCATCGACCAGTCTTTGACCAGGTTCCATGCGGCATCCAGCGCGCCTTGATCATACAATAAGCCGACCCAAAATGCCGGCAGGGCGCAAATGCGGCTCCACGGGCCACCATCTGCCCCGCGCATTTCGAGGAAACTTTTCAGACGCACTTCGGGAAAAGCAGTCGAAAGGTGATCCCACCAATCACTGGAGGTTGGCCGCTCGCCCGGCAGTACAGAAAGATTGCCGTCCATAAAATCGCGAAAGCTCAAGCCCGCCGCATCAATATATTTGCCATCGCGAAACACGAAATACATCGGCACATCGAGCATGTATTCGGCCCAGCGTTCGTATCCAAAGCCGTCCTCGAATACAAATGGCAGCATTCCGGTGCGATGCGGATCGGTGTCCGACCAGATATGGCTGCGATAGGATAGGTAACCGTTGGGTTTGCCCTCGGTAAACGGGGAGTTTGCAAACAACGCAGTCGCGAGCGGTTGCAGCGCGAGGCCAACGCGGAATTTCTTCACCATGTCGGCTTCGGATGAATAATCCAGATTGACCTGAATGGTGCAGGTGCGCAGCATCATATCAAGGCCCAAATTGCCGACCTTCGGCATATGTTTGAGCATAATGCCATACCGCCCTTTAGGCATAATCGGCAGCTCTTCGCGCGTCTTGTCAGGCCACATGCCCAATCCAAGATAGCCGACCCCGCAGCGTTCACCGATGGTCTTTACCTGCTCGAGATGGCGGCCCGTTTCTGCGCAGGTCTGGTGCAGGTTTTCAAGCGGGGCACCTGACAATTCAAGCTGACCAGCCGGTTCAAGGCTGATCGCGCCATCCGCGCCTTTCAGGGCGATGATGTTGCCGTTCTCTTCGACCGGCTGCCAGCCATATTCCTGCATTTCGACGAGAATATCACGAATGCCGTCTGGCTCGTCATACGACGGCGCATGGCGGTCTTCGCGTTTATAGACGAACTTTTCGTGCTCTGTGCCGATGCGCCAATCGGATTCGGGTTTTTCGCCGCCAATCATGGGGGCAACGAGCTGCTCGATGCCTTCGATTACGGGTTCATTGCCGTCGGATACTTCTCTTGTGCTCATCGGGGGCACCTCTCTAACTTAAAAGTCGCCCTAGAAAACGGGGTGGGATGTGGGAAGCGTAATCTGACCTTTGATCGACGAAATCATTCCTGGTCAAGCCAGTCGCCGGCCTTGGCCATCCATACAGAAAGCGCCGCAATCGCCGCTGTTTCGCCGCGCAGGATGCGCGGGCCCAGCGATACGGCGCGCGCCGATGGATGGGCTTTGATCGCCTCGCGTTCTGCATCGTCAAAACCGCCCTCAGGCCCGATCAGGATCGCTGCGGGGCCTTCATGGTCACAAAACGCATCCGCCACCGGATCACCGCCCATTTCATCGGCAAAGAATAAAGCGCGCTCGCTCGGCCATTCGCGCAGCAGAGCATCCAGTTTTGCCGGTTCGCAAAGTTCAGGCAGCGCGGTGCGCGCGCATTGCTCTGCGGCTTCAATCGTGAGTGTGCGGGCCCGGTCCATATTCAGTTTGTCCGCCACGCATCGCCGGGTCAGCACCGGAGCGATCCGGCCGACGCCAAGTTCTGTTGATTTTTCCAGCACCATATCGAAGCGATCTTTTTTAAGCAGCGCAGGACATAGCCACAGATCAGGCACACTTTCGCGAGGTCGCAGCCGTTCGGCCACGGTAACATCGACGCGGCGTTTATCCACCTGACCCACACGCGCGGCCCATTCGCCGGTCTTGTCGTCGCACAAAATGATCGCGTCACCTTCGCGCACCCGCATGACCTTGCCCAGATAATGCGCGCGCGGACCGTCCAGTGTCAGAACTTGTCCTTCACAAAGTGCATCCTCGACGAAAAGCCGCGGTGCGCTGCGCGGGGGCCATGATGGAGTGGCGGGCATGGCTTTTCACTAGGCCGAGGGGGCGCTAGGGAGCAAGTCATGAATGACCAAGTCGTCCCAGACAGCGAACATCGCGGGATTGTAGAACGCCTGCCGCAATTGCCGCGCGATCTTGCGCAGCTGGCGCGGTTTGACCGGCCAATCGGCTGGTGGCTGCTATTTTGGCCCTGCGTCTTCGGCGTCTGGCTGACAGGGGCTGGTTGGCAGCTGCCGCTGCTGGGCTGGCTATTGCTCGGCGCGATAGCGATGCGGGGGGCAGGGTGCGTCTACAACGATATCGTGGATGCCGACCTCGATAAAAAAGTCGCGCGTACGGCCGCGCGCCCTGTTGCCAGCGGTAGAGTATCGAAAAAGCTCGCATGGGGATGGCTGTTTGTTCTGTGCCTGATTGGTTTGATCGTGCTGCTGCAATTGCGGCTGGAGGCTCAGATCGTGGCGCTCGCGAGCCTTGCTCTTGTCGCCGCCTATCCGTTTATGAAGCGCATTACATGGTGGCCTCAGGCGTGGCTTGGCATGGTGTTTAACTGGGGTGTGCTGGTCGGGTGGACACAGCTGCGCTGGGACAATTGGGATGTGCTTGCCTGTATCTATGCGGGCTGCATCTGCTGGGTGATCGGTTTTGATACGATCTATGCCTTGCAAGACCGAGAGGACGATGCGCTGGTCGGGATCAAATCCTCGGCGCTGCGGATGGGTGATAAAGTTCACGCAGGTGTGGGCGCGTTTTATGCGGCCACGATCGGGCTGTGGGGGCTGGGCATATGGCTGTACCGGCCAGATTGGCTGGCGCTTGCCGCGCTTGTGCCTGCGGCGCTGCATTTGCTGTGGCAGGTTTCCACGCTTGATGCAGAAGATCCCGCCAATCCGCTTGCCCGGTTCCGGTCCAACCGATGGGCCGGCGCGCTGATGGCGGCGGCGTGTTTTGTGGTTGGCAATGCGTGAGGACCGGGCCTGATGTGCAACCTCTACCGCATGACCAAAGGCAAAGACGAAGTCGCCCAGTGGTTTGACGCGGTAGACGCGCTGGGCGGTGCGAATTTCGGTGAAGAGGTGTATCCCGGCTATCCGGGTCTTGTTGTGACAGGCGGTGAGCTTAAACAGATGACTTGGGGCTTTCCGCTGGTGATGAAAGGCAAAAGCGGCCAGCCGCTCAAGCCTAAGCCGGTCAACAATTGCCGCATGGACAAACTCGACAGTTTCTTTTGGCGATATTCTTTTGAAGAGCGGCGCTGTCTCATTCCGATCACCGCCTGGGCAGAGGCGCAGGGGCCAAAAGGCAGCAAAACCCGTACATGGATTTCACGGCCTGATGCAGAACTGTTTGCGTGCGCAGGCGTGTGGCGGGAAAGCGATGAGTTTGGCCTGTGTTATTCCATGGTTATGACCGACAGCGCCGGATCGGCGGCGCAGGACGTGCACAGCCGAATGCCGGTGCTGCTAAAGTCTGACGATTATGCCGGTTGGGTTTCCGGCTCGCCCGAAGATGCACGGGCGCTGTGCGTCGCTTGGGCGGGCGAGTTGACGATAAACTGTACCGACCAGCCTTGGGTAAAAGGCAAGGCGACGCAGAAAAACCTGCTGTAGGGCCGCTTTGGCCGGGTGCGGTTTGCCCTTGCGGGAAACATCGGTTCGCGGGGCATAATTTCGTTCATGATGCCGCCTCATCATAGCTGACGACTTCGAATTCGATCCCGTCCCAGTCAAAGAAATAGAACCGCCTGCCAGGGTCATAATGATCATGGCCGAACGGTTTGAGGCCAGCGGCGGTGACCACCATTTCGGCCGCGTCCAGATCATCAACAACAAAGGCAACATGGTTGAGAGGCCGGCCTTTGGAAAAATCGCCGGTCACGTGATCACCGGTGTAAAGCGCAAGGTATGTCTGCCCGTTGCCGGGATCGCCGACATGCAGGCTCCAACCGTATTTCTGGCTTGGCCCGCGCCAGCGTTCTTCCCAGCCCAGCATTTGTTTGAACAACTCCGCGCTGCGTTCGGGCTGGGTTACGGAGATATTGGCGTGTTCGAGAGTGCCTGTGGGCATCGTTCTGTTTCCTTCACAAAAGCTGATCCGAATCAGCAGACTTGAGAAGTATGCAATCTCAACCTAACTTGAGGTCAAGAGTTGATTTTCAGGAGAATTGCGATGGCCAAAACGCTGCGAAAAACCGATCTGATCGCCATTGGTGAAATGGCGCGGCGCACTGGCCTTTCGGTGTCGGCAATCCGGTTTTACGAAGACAAGAAACTGGTCGAGCCGGTGCGCACGGGCGGCAATCAACGCCGCTTTTTGCGCTCCGATATCCGCCGCGTCAGCTTTATCCGTATCGCTCAGCAGCTTGGCCTGACGCTTGGCGAGATTGAAGCCGAATTTGCCAAGCTGCCCCATGGGCGCACGCCCACCGCGCGCGATTGGCAAAGCATTAGCAAGGGCATCCGGGGTGTGCTGGATGCCAAGATAGCGGAATTACAGCGGACCCGCGACGCTTTGGACGGATGCATTGGCTGCGGCTGTTTAAGCCTGAAGACATGCGCAATCTATAACGATAATGACCATTTGGCCGCTAAAGGCCCCGGTCCCCGTCAGCTTATCCTGGATTAAAACTGCGGACCCAGATCAGGGTTGAGGTCGCGCGGACGGGCGAAATGGACCAGTGTCGCGCAATAATTTTTCAAATCAGCCCAGCTTTCGATGTCGCATTTCAAAACTGCAAAAGTGGCGGTTGGAAATTTGACCGATGCCTCTTTGAAAAGGTCATTCTCACGCGCTGGAGAAACCAGATCCAGCAGCACTTCTTGTAGTCCGGGATTGTGCGCTGCGATCAGGACCGTGTCCGGCTCTTCATCGCGGGCCATTGCATGCGCCTCAACCGTTTCGAGGATTGTGTCCGAGCTTGCAAGGTAAAGCCGTTTGTCAAAAATTGCTTCGAGCTCGGGCAGGGCACCGTCCAACGTGGCGACGACCCGTGCGGCTGGGCTGGCGATGAGCATGTCCCAGGCGATGCCGTGCTCGCGGATGTGATTGCCAATCGTTTCCGCGCCAAGCCGCCCGCGATCATTCAGAGTCCGGTCAAAATCGCGCTGCGCGGTGTCATCCCAATCGGATTTGGCGTGACGCAAAAGTCCGAGAATTTTCGTCACCCGCGTGGTTCTCCGCTAAAATAATGCCACCATAGCGCGGCGCGCCATCCGGATCCCTTCAGCACGATATACCCCGCCGTGTAAAGCAAATGCGGCAGTCTCATGATGCGCCTGTGGAGGGCATCATCAAGACTGCCGCTTGACCTGCGCGAGGAGTGCGCGGGCCGCTGGGGACTGGTGATCGAAGTTACGCGTTTTCGCGGGCGGCTGTATCTGCAGATGCAACCGGACGACCAAACATGATCAGCGGCTTTGCGTTCTTACGAAACTCTTCTTTGTAACGCGGATGTTCGGTGCCCATCATCTTGTCCCACCACGTGAAATAGAACCCGTAATTGTGGCCCGAGGAATGATGCAGATCGTGATGGGTCGTGGTGCTGATCCAGCTGGTGAGTGGGTGATCGACCCAGCCCGCTGGAAAGAGCTCGCTGCCAGCATGGGCCATCACGTTGCGGATGATCTGGTGCCACAGGAAGAACAGGATCGCATAGCCTGCATAGGACATGCCCAGCTGGCTCGTAATCAGCAGGAATAATGGCACATAGGCCGCCTCCAGAAACGCCTCCGTGCTGGCGAAGCTGTAGGCTGTCCACGGGGTGGGCGTGCGCGATTTGTGGTGATGCATGTGTGTTGTCTTGAACAACGCCTTGGAATGCATGCCGCGGTGAAGCCAATAGAAATAGGCATCATGCACCAGAACCATCAGGGCAAACTGCCATGCAATCGTAAGCAATGCCGGATTATCGAGGTGAAAGTTGATTACACCCATTTCGCGCCCGACCAGCGTCGCGAGAGTTGTCACTGCAAACACCAGTATGGTGCGCCCTGAAGATAGCACCTCGCGGCGATAATCCGCAGCGCTTGCCTTTTTCGCGCGCTGGATGCGGCGGTTGGTCGCCCATGTTTTGAACACCAGCAGGAATAGCGTGAGCACGCCCGCCGCGATCAGATAGCGCCCGCCATCAAACCAGATCACCTTCAAGAAGTGTTCGCCCACACGGTCAAGTGCGGCTGCAAATGTTGCAGTCTGTTCTGGTGCTGACACTAAATTCGTCACGGCGCATCTCCTGAGCGGTTGATGTCCGCTTTATGCTCGAAGCTATCACAAAGCTCTTCGCGCTCCTGCACAATCCGCATCATTTCTGAAAATGCTCATGCTTTTTCAGTTTTGACCAGCGGTGTCTGCCCAGACCTCCTCGCTATCGGAAAAGGCCAAACGTCTGAATTCGCTGGGAGTTGTGCCTGTTTCAGAGCGGAATGCCCGATTAAATGTCGGCAGCGAATTGTAACCCAAATCCATCGCAATGGTCAGCACCGGCAGATCGACATCGTCTGGGCTGGACAGTTTTTCGCGTGCTTCGGCAATGCGGTGCCGGTTAAGGAACGCCGAGAAATTGCGGTGACCGAGGCGGCGATTGATAAGCGCGCGCAATCGGTGCTCGGGCGTATCGAGATGGTCTGCAAGAACCGTAATAGTCAGCCCAAGCTCGCGATACGCGCCTTGTGACATCGCGGCTTTTAATTTGTCATGCAGCACCTGTTCTGACGGTGTCAGGTCAAGCGGCTGCGGCAGATCCTCTGGCGGGGTGCCTTGTTCCTCTTCGGAGGGTAGCAGATCGGGCTGCGTGCGAAACAGGGCAAGCGCGGCGAACAGCATGATCAGCAGAATAATTACCGAATTAAACAACGAAGCAGGCGGATACCCGCTGTCTACATCCGAAAACAATTCAAGCAATTCCACGATCAGGATTTGACCGGCCTGCGCCGCAACAAGCAACGGTAGCCACAATCGCACGATGCGGCGCTGTTCGACCAGATCATCTACGCGTTCGAAAATGCCCACCCGAACCAGATCAGCGATCAGGGCAAGCGCAACCAGATGCAGCAAGATAAAGCCCGTAAGCCCTGTGACGGGCACGAAATTGGACAAAAACCACCCAAGCAGCATCGCCGCAGCCGCGCCCAGCATAACTCGCTGTTCCGGTTCGCGCTCAAACAGACGGCGGGCAAACAGCCAGATCCAGAATGGAGACGAAAGCGAGACCAGATCGATCCACGGGTCCATTGGCCCATTCGATGTCATCAGCGGGGTTGAATTCAACAGGTACCCGATCACGCCAATCAGCATACCGATCAACGGCACTCTGATCGCCAGCCGCACTTCGCTGGCGACGACCATCGCAATCAGCGTCAGGCCGCTGCCGATGGTCATCACTCTGACCAGAAAGACCCAGTTTTCGATCATGGCATCCAGTCTGGCGGTTCCAGGTCCGCATGGCCATCGGTTTCGACCGGCTTCGGTGCGCGTTCGCCGATTAGACCGGTTTTTATGCGCTCCAATGCCTCGTCCAAAGTGACACGGTGGATGGCGGTGCCATCGGGAAAGGCGGTCAAAAGCCGGCTTGGAAATGCGGAGGACAGAACGACGAAATGGCCGTGATCATCCTTGTTTCGGATCAGCCGCCCAAATGCCTGCGCCAATCGTGCGCGGATAATCCGGTCATCATATTGTCCGCCTGCACCGGAGGCCGCGCGGCGGGCCTTGTGCAGAATATCCGGGCGCGGCCACGGCACCGCTTCCAATGCGACACAGCGCAGCGAACGCCCCGGCACATCGACCCCGTCGCGCAAGGCATCGGTGCCGAGCAGGCTGGCGCGCGGATCATCGCGGAAAATATCAACCAGCGTGCCGGTGTCGATCGGGTCAACATGCTGCGCGTAAATCGGCAGGCCTTCACGCGCGAGCCGGTCGGCAATGCGGCCATGCACCGCGCGCATCCGGCGGATCGCGGTGAACAGGCCCAGTACGCCGCCTTCGGATGCCTCGATAATGCGCGCATAGGCACCCGCAAGGCCCGGCAGGTCGCCTTTTTTCACATCCGTGATAATCAGCACTTCGGCGCGGGCGGCATAATCAAACGGGCTTTGCGCAGCGGACAACATCGGCTGCGCCTCGACATGGGCCGCGCCCGATCTTGCGATTGCGCTTTCCCATTTTGTCTCTTGGGCATCGCCTGCCTGCGAACCAATCCTGTCGGTCAGTGTTGCACTGGTCAGCATCACCCCATGCGCAGGCTCCAGCACCACCTTTGCAAAAGGCTTCATCGGGTCGAGCCAGCGGCGATGGATGGCCACGTCAAATTCGCGCGCGTCCGACCGGTCAACCGCCAGCCAGTCGACAAATTCCGGGTCCGCAGGACCGCCAAGACGCGCCAGCAAAGCCTCCCAAGCTGCGATCAGATCAACCCGCCATTGCAGCGCGAAACGCGCGCCTTCGATGCGGGCGCGGCCTTGACCATCGAGCCAGTCGGGCGGATCGGTCATGATCGCTTCCAAACGGCCGCCCAGCCGGATCAGGGGCGTGCGGATCGCGGCCAGCGCCTCTGCCGCGGCGGTCGCGGCTTCGATCACGTCGCCGGGCAATCCGCCTGCTTCGGTTTCGATACCGTAACCCGCTTCTTGTCCGCCGCTTTCATCGCGCGCATATGTCGCGCCGCGCACAGTCGCCAGCAGCTTCTCTAGCGGGCCGGAGGGTTCGTTTTCGACCAGGCGTTGCAGCCAGCCTTCGCCGGGTAAGGCCGCTCCAGCCTCGCATGCGTCCTCTATCGCCTCGCCGCCTGCGTCATCATAGCTGGCGACATCGGCAAGGCGCGCGGCAAGTCCACGGCGGCGCCCTCTGTTTTTGCGTTCAGGCCCCATGATCCAGCGGCGCAGTTCGATCGCTTCTTGTCCGGAAAGGGTCGCTGCAAAAGTCGAATCCGCAGCTTCGAAGACATGGTGGCCCTCGTCAAAGATCAAACGCGTCGGGCGCTGCGCATGGTCGCGGCCCCGCGCTGCGTTGACCATGACAAGCGCGTGGTTGGCAATGACGAGATCAGCCTGCGCGCTGTCGCGGGCGGCGCGTTCGATAAAGCATTTCCGGTAATGCGGGCACCCGGCATAGATACACTCTCCGCGTTGGTCGGTCAGCGCCGCGATACCGCGTTTGCGGAACAGCGTGCCGAGCCAGCCGGGCAAATCCCCGCCGATCATATCGCCATCGCGGGTGAACGCCGCCCAGCGCGCAACAAGCTGAGCGAGGATTGCAGGGCGTCCGGCAAATCCGCCTTGCAGCGCATCTTCCAGATTAAGCAGGCAGAGATAGTTTTCGCGCCCTTTGCGCACAACAACCGGCGGGGTGTTGTCGGGCCGCTTTGCCGGCCATGCTCTGCGGCTTTCAGTGCGCAATTGGCGTTGCAGGTTCTTGGTAAAGGTTGACACCCAGACAGTGCCGCCCGAGGCCGCCGACCACAGCGATGCAGGCGCAAGATAGCCAAGCGTCTTGCCGATACCCGTACCCGCCTGCGCCAGCGCAACATGCGGCAATTCGCGCTGGTCACGCGGAGCAAAAATTCGCGCGGTGTTTTGCGCGTAATCTCGCTGGCCTTGGCGTTTTTCCGATCCGGCTCCGGTAAGATGATCGAGCTGCGCCAGGACATCGTCATTGGGCAATTCAACCTGACGCGGTGATCCGCGTTCGGGTGCTTCGTCCCATTCAGGCAGTGCCGCGAACAGCCATTTTTCGGCGCGCTCAGGCTTGGCAATATGCGGTTTCAGCACCTGTGCCCATGGCCAGCGCAGCCGTTCCATCGTCTGCAAAGTGCTCCAGGCGCCTTGTCGCTCAAACCATTCGGGATCTTCACATGCCGCAATCATCGCGCCCGCTGCGCGTTGCAGAAATCCGGGTACATGCTCGTCGTTTTCAGGTTCGTCTATTCCCAAGGCCTGCGCCAGACCGCGCGGGGTCGGCACGCAAAACCGGGCCGGATGCACAAACGCGAACAGTTCCAGCAGATCAAGGCCGGACAGATCGGGATAACCCAGCCGATTGGCGACCAGCGGCGCATTCAGGATCAGGACCGGCGTGTCCGATGCCGCCATGATCGCATCGCCTTTTGACACAGCCCCGGTGCTTCCCGTGGGGGATCGCAGCCAGTTGCCGCCGTGATTGGCATGCAAGGCGGGCAAGGGCACCGGTGCGGCAGCCGGGCTTGAAGGAGGGAAAGGGGCGTCGCTCACATCCCGACAAATGCGTAAAGACACACGAAAAGTAAACGATTGCACGCGACACTTCTGGGTAGTTTTTAAAGACCGGGATGAACGGGCGGCACCATGCGATTGCGAAACATCATTTTTACAGCTGCGATATTGACCGCGTCACCTGTGGTCGGCGCTGAAGAAGACAATCCCGAAAATGGGCAGGATCAATCCGCAGCCCGCGCGGTTCAGGCGCATGTTGATGCCTACAGATCGGGCGATCTTGGGCGGTTCCTTGGCACTTTTGCGCCGGATGCGATCGTCAATTTGAACGGCGTGACTGTGGCCACCGGTCACCAGCAAATCAGCGCGCTCTACCGCGTCAATTTTGTCCAAGGTGCGCCCGCCATTCGTGTCGACAGCAGCGGGATGAACGGCGATCTGCTGTTCCTGTCGATTGCGTATATTTTTCCGGACGGCAGCGAGGTCTGCTGTTCTTATTCCGAATATGAAGTCACGAACGGAAAAATCACCCGCCTTTATACGCAAGGGTAACGCGATAAAGGCATTTTGACGCCTCCAAACTATTACGATTGCTGAATTTTTGGAGGGGTTATGGGTTTCGGACGCAAGGGGATGTCTGCCAAAGAGGCGGGGGCGCAGGATGCGGCCATCGGCAGCGCGTCCACCTTTGGCGGCCAAGCGCAGCCATCCGCAGACGAAGTGGCTGCCAGACGCGAGGCCTTTATTGCGTCTGAAAGAGCGAACAAATCGCGCCGGTTAAACCCCACCAGCTTTAGCCCGTCCGGATCGAATGCGCCGCGTTCGACAACATTTGATCATCTGGCCGATGAGCCTCGCGCGGCCCGCCCGCTTGCGGCCGGGTTCCGGCGTAGCTCGCCAGTGGGGCAATCGGCCAAAAATCGGCCAAATAGCGGCCTGATAGACAAGGTCTTCGGCCCGCCAAAAAAGCGTCATGTCGTTATCGCTTATCTGTTCTGGTTTATCCTCGCGCAGGTTTCCGCCCACCGCTTTTACTGCGGCGACACCAAAGGCGGGCTTGCTCAGACGGGCACATTTTTCACATCACTTTGCGTGCTGATTATCGTCCCTGAGATCGGAATGCTGGGATTGGGTATCTGGTTGTTCTGGATACTTACGGATCTGTTTTTGATCCCCGGACTGCTGCACAAATTTCAGGACGCACAGCGCATCAGACGCAGCGGCGTATTTGCCTAGCCCAAAAGCTAAGAGGGACAACGCACGCATTGCTGCGGCGCTGCCCCTCTCATGCGACCCTAAGGCGGGGGGATGCCCTAGGGCTAACGTGTTAAAAGGCTTTTTGAAGGCCTGTTGTCAGCGTGAAATCTGTCGGCATTTGCGGGCCGTTCAGATCCTGAATTAGAGGAAGACCGCCCTCGACACCGAGGCGCCAGCCTTTCAGCGCGCCGCCTGTTGCCGCAAAATTGACGCCCGCAAATGCGGTGATTGTTTCTCCGCCCTGAAAATCTGAAAATGGTGTTCAGATCAGGAGCGGCGGACCCGTAGCGTTATAGGCGGGGTAGGGCGGGCGCGTTGCGAGCTCGCGGATGGGTGCAGGCTCGGGCGCAGCGCGCGGCACGATGGGAACATTGGCGGAGGCCGTTTCAGGCGGCAGCGTTGGCCCGCATGCAGAGCAGCACGGATTCGCCGTGTTCTTATCGGCGTGATCGCTGTAGGGATCATCGGCGGATTGCGCGGTTTCAGCCGATTGACTGTGGCTGTTTTTGGCAGCGTGCGTTTCAAGCGGAGCGGCCTGAGCCTGATCTATGCAGCATGGCGCCCCGAAAACGGTGCGGACGGCAATGGCCATCAGCATCAACGTGAGTAGAACAGAGCGCGATCTGTAATGCATCTTGGTTTGCTATTATCGCGCTAAACTCACGCCGCAAGCGCAAGTTTCTGCTGATCATAGCTTTTTCTGTCCTACACCGCGCCTTTGCCATAGGCAGGAACCGAAATCGCGTCCCGATCATTCGGCAGTTGAGTTGGAAAAGTGTCACCCATGTCCAACATGGGCCAAACCCTTGTCCTGCATATATAAACGCAATTTTTGCACGGGTGACACATTCTCCAACATGTCACCCAGGTCCTACAGTAGCCAGCCCGGAAATCGTCTTCGCGCTTGCAACCCCGCCAACCTTCCATAAAAGCCGCCACACTATGACAGATACATCGCTCCAAGACGCCGCTCGCAATTCCAAGGCATGGCCATTTCAGGAGGCTCAGCGCCTTGCAAAGCGGCTGAACGGCAAGAATGGCAAGGGCAAACCGGATGGCGAACCCGTGCTGTTTGAAACCGGATATGGACCATCGGGCCTGCCGCATATCGGCACATTCCAGGAAGTGCTGCGCACCACGTTTGTTCGCCGCGCATATGAAGCGTTGACGGGTCAGCCGACCCGGCTGGTCGCATTCAGTGACGATATGGACGGTCTGCGCAAGGTGCCCGACAATTTGCCCAATCAGGCGATGCTCACCGAAAATCTTGGCAAGCCGCTTTCGCGAATTCCCGACCCGTTCGAAAAATATGAAAGCTTTGCGCATCACAACAATGCGATGCTGCGGGAGTTTCTCGACCGGTTTGGTTTCGACTATGAATTTGTCGCTTCTAGCGAGCGGTACAATTCCGGCGCGTTTGATGATGCTTTGAAAAATGTGCTCGCGCATAATCAGGACATTCTTGATATTATGCTGCCGACATTGCGCGCCGAACGCGCCGCCACATATTCGCCGATTATGCCGATCAGCCCGACAACCGGCGTCGTTCTTCAGGTACCGGTAGAGATCGTCGATGCGCAATCCGGCCTAATCCGGTTCACCGATGAAGACGGCACCGTGATCGAACAAAGTGCGCTTGGCGGCATGGCCAAGCTGCAATGGAAAGTCGATTTTGCGATGCGCTGGGTTGCTCTGGGCGTCGATTACGAAATGTACGGCAAGGATTTGACCGATACCGGCGTGCAATCGGGCAAGATTGCGCGTGTGCTTGGCGGTAACAAGCCAGAGGGCCTGATTTACGAGCTGTTCCTCGATGAAAAAGGCGAGAAGATTTCAAAATCGAAAGGCAATGGTCTGACGATTGAGCAATGGCTGGAATACGGGACGCAAGAGAGCCTTGGCTTTTACATCTTCCCTAATCCGAAAAGCGCAAAGCAATTGCATACCGGCGTGATCCCGCGCGCAGTCGATGATTACTGGCAATTCCGCGAACGTTTGGCGGAGCAACCGCTCGATAAACAATTGGGCAATCCGGTTTGGCATTTGCTGCGCGCGAACAAGCATCATGAGGGGCCCGAGGCTCCGGGAGCAGGTGACACTGTGCCTGTGACGTTTGGCCTCTTGCTCAATCTTGCAAGCGTCCTTGGCGCAGAAGCGACCGCCGAAAATGTATCAGATTACCTGACGACCTATCTCGGCGAACCGGTTAACGATCCTTCTGTCGATGCCATGATTGATGCGGCGGTCGCCTATACTCGTGACTTCATTGTTCCAACGCTGAACAAACGCGCGCCTTCGGAAACAGAGGCGGCGGCTTTGCGCGCGCTTGATGATGCGCTTGCAGGGGCCGCCAGCGATGCCGATGCGGAGACGCTGCAGACCGCAGTCTATGAAATTGGCAAACGTGAAGAGTTCGGCTTTGAAAACCTGCGTGACTGGTTCCGGGCCTTGTACGAAACACTGCTTGGCAGTGAACAAGGGCCGCGTATGGGCAGTTTTATCGCGCTTTACGGTGTTGAGAACAGCCGCAAACTAATCGCCGAGGCTTTGGCCAAGGCATAATCGCAAAGGGGTAGGAATAGCGGGCCGAAAACCCGCCTTTCCTACGCCCACTTTCGCGTGCGATACCACTTTGTGATGATGTATTTGCTGCCCTTCAGGACAGGGGTGCCGGCATGCATCGTGTCTTCGTTCGGGCTGCCGTCGGGTTTGGCATTGTTCCAAACCAGCAAAACGCCGGGCTTGGGTTCAATGTTGATGCCAATCTCGGTGAAATGCGTACCGCCGCCCTCTTCAACTTCGTTGAGGTATGCCATCGCCGTCCAGCTGCGCTGACCGCCGCGTTTGCGCTCCAGCTCCCAATATTTTTCGGAGGAATAGAACCAGTCATTGTGCGGCTTGAATTGCTGACCGGGAAGATATCGCTGCCCCTGAACCGCTTCGCCCACCATCGATGGCAGGCCGAGCAGATCGTCAATCCGGCGCGAGATGCCTTTGACAAAACTGTCACCCGGATCAAGATCGCCGGAATACGAGGTGCGAAACCCGCTTTCATAGCCGATTTCGTGCAGCGATGAAGGACGCGCAACCTCGTCAATCATCAGGCACAGCCGTTCGCATTCTGCCCCGGTCAGGAAATCGCCAACGGCATACATGTCCGTTAGATCGGTCGGGATCTTATAGACGCCCGGATCGGCCTCCAGCCGGTCTTTCACTGCTTTGCCGACGCGTTTGAGTGCGGCCTGATCGGGGATGGTTTCAGTCTTCGCCATAGCCGCTGCTTACCAACTCAACAGCGCGGTGCAAATGGTATGATTGATGCGCTCCCGCAGGATACAAAACCCCCGCCGGATTGCTCGGGCGGGGGCTCTGATTTTGGTTTCAACCGGTCTTTACCAGAAGAAGTCGTGAATAACATCGACCACTTCGCCGGTGTAGATATCGACGAGAACTACGTCGTCATAATACCGGACCCAGCGATAGGGGCCATAGACCTGCGGCAGACGATACGACCACGGATCATTGATGTAATACCGCGAACTAAAGAACAGGTTGTCCAGGAAGAACCCGATCTGGAGCCGGTTGTAACGGTGCCCGCGGAACGGCGCGTAATACCGGCCCAGACTAAAGATCCCGCGATTGGAAAAGCGGTGACCGCGCCAGTTGTAGCGGTTGTTGTTCCGCCAAGTCCGGTTCCACCGGCGATAGTCCCGGCGAACTTCACGGCGCGCATCGCGGTATCCGCGGTTGTAACCATTGCGGTTATCCCGGCGATAGTCCCGACGATCGCCGCGGCGTACATCACGCTGACGTTCTGCACGGCGACCATCACGGTAGCCATCGCGGCGGATCTGGCGGTCTTCAAACCGGTCACGGCTGCGTTCCTGACGAACACCATTGCGATAGCCATCGCGGCGTGCCCGATCTATCTGACCGTCGGCCCGGCGATTGGTCCGGTTTTCAAACCGGTTGCCGCGGCGTTCGGTGCGGTTGTCCACCTGATTGCCCCGGCGCTCTGTCCGTTCGCCGCGACGCTCAGCGCGATTGCCGGCGCGTTCTCTGCTGCGATCATATTGCTGCGTCCGGCGCTGGGCATTGCCTTGATTGACGCGGCGATCATTGCCCCGCTGTGCATCACCGCGGTTTGACCGCGTGGTCTGACGCGTCTCGCGGCGCTCTGTACGATTGCCTTGGCGACTGCTCTGGCGTTCAGCGCGATTGGTTTGGCGCGCAGCGGGCCGCTCTGAACGGCGTTCCTGGCGTGCCTGTTGACGCGAACCGCGATTGTTTGAACGCGTTTCGCTGCGGTTGATCCGCTGGTTAGCCCGCCGGTCTCCGCGCATTTCGGGCTGCCCGCTTTCTGCTTCCGCGCCTGCTTCCATGGCAGACGTAGCCGCGTGGGCTTCTTCGGGTGGTGCAACAAGTGCCAACGCAAATGCGAGGGCCGACAGCGCACTACCCTTTAACAATAGGGATATGTTCATAAGTGCCTCCTGTGTCGCCGCCCACCACCTGCGGCATGATTGATACGTTTCGATACATTGGTTTCTAGACGCGAGTCTCTGTCGCGAGCCTTAACCGGTCGTTTAGGCTTACGTTCATGTTGGGGGCTTCTTTTATGAATGCCTTGACGGGGGCCGTTCAAGCAGCACATGCGCAATCACAATGTTTGACACTTTAAAATCCGTCCAAGAGGACATCACCAATCGTCTTATCCGCGCTGGCAAGGATCGCAAGGTGCCGATGCACACGCCTTCGGTCGTCACCGCCGATGTGGATGCACGGACCATGGTCCTGCGCGAATTCGACGCACGCGCGTTCACTTTGCGGTTTCATACCGATACGCGCGCGCCAAAAGTTGCCACGATCGATGCCGATCCGCGCATGGCCGTGCTGTTTTATGACAAAGGCGCCAAGGTGCAGATCAGAGTGCGCGGGCAGGGCAAAGTCTTGCGCGATGCTCCGGTAACAGAGGCGGCGTGGGATGCGGGCAACAACTTTGCGCGGCGGTGTTATCTGGGCGATGGTCCCGGAACGGCATCGGACATGCCAACATCAGGATTGCCGTCGCAATTCGAAGGGGTTGAGCCGACTGACGAAGAAGTCGTGGTGGGCCGCCCGAATTTTTCGGTGCTTCTCATCACGCTGGAGGAGATCGATTGGTTCTATCTCGCGCATACCGGCCATGTTCGGGCGCAGTTTACGCGCGGCGGCGATAGCTGGGAAGGGCGCTGGGTTTCACCCTAGGCCTGTATTTTGGTGTGCGCTTTGGTCGGTGCGCACTCAGGCGTCTTTCATAAAGGTTTTGAAGAAACCGGCTTTCGGCTTCTTTTGGCAATTGTCGTAAACGTCCTGAGGCGTGGGCTTTTTGAAAGCAAAACTGTCAGGATGGACGAGCACCGCAGCGCCGAGGGTGAGTTTCCAGATGCGCATATCCTTGATCGTCTGATCGGGAAACATGGCGAGGTGCCAGTCTGCATCAATCAAAAACTCGGCGCAGGTTTTTTCGCCCAATTGCCCTTTGGCAAGGCTGTCTTTCCAGAAATTGAGCGGCATTTCGGCAGCCACATCGACTGGATTGCCAGCGGCATCGCGGCCCGGTTGGGCTGTGAATTGCCCGACCAAGGCGACGGCCACAGCGTCCAGTTCAGGCGAGCCGGTGGATTTCGAGACGACAATGTCGGTGATCGAACCATCGGCGCGGATCACGAAGTCGATTGTCGGTTCGCCCTGCGCGCCCAAGGCCTGAAGCTCTTTGAGCCCTGCGACTTCTTCTGGTGAGTCGATAAAGGCGGGCGGTGTGCCGCCCGCTTTCTTGAGCGCGCTGACAGCGATGGGAGCATCGGCGGCGGGCTGTTCAACCGGAACGGTTTCAGCCGCGGTCGCTTCGAGGAAGTCGCCGAGTTCATCCTGCGCGGCGGCAGGGACGGCGATGAGGGCAAAGGTGGTGAAGAGGGCGGTGAGGTGTTTCATGGAGCGTGCCCATTGTTGATTTTGACAACAGATATAGCGTTCCCCAGTTGTTGTCATCCCCGCGCAGACGGGAACCCAGCTTGCAACATGAGTCACACCGCACTGGACTCTCGCTTACGCGGGGGTGACGACTACACTCTGCTTAAACTCGTGTTTTTGTCAGTCGCTGCACCATCGCCGCCGAATCCGACACCTGCTGGCGAGATCTCAACATATGATCGCGCAAACAGCAGCGACCTTCACCGAGTCAGCTTCTTATACGCCAATCTCGTAGGCCGATCCGCTGCATCACCTAGACGGCGGCGTTTGTCTTCTTCGTAGCTTTCAAAGTTACCTTCGAACCATTCGACGTGGCTGTTGCCCTCGAACGCGAGGATGTGCGTTGCGAGACGGTCCAGGAAGAAGCGATCGTGCGAGATGACCACGGCGCAGCCTGCGAAGTTTTCAATGGCATCTTCCAGCGCGCCGAGTGTTTCCACATCGAGATCGTTGGTCGGCTCATCGAGCAGCAGGACGTTGCCGCCTTGTTTCAGCATTTTGGCCATGTGCACGCGGTTACGCTCACCGCCGGACAGTTTGCCGACAACCTTTTGCTGATCGCCGCCTTTAAAGTTGAACGCGCCAACATAAGCACGGGTGGAAGTGTCGTGGCCGTTGACCTGCATGTAATCGAGCCCGTCGGAGATTTCCTCCCACACGTTTTTCTTGGGGTCGAGATCATCGCGCGACTGATCGACATAGCCCAGATGGACGGTCTCACCGATTTCGATGGTGCCGCTGTCGGGTGTTTCTTGGCCGGTAATCATGCGGAACAGAGTGGATTTACCCGCGCCGTTCGGGCCGATCACGCCCACAATGCCGCCCGGTGGCAGCATGAAAGACAGGTTTTCAAACAGCAGCTTGTCGCCATACGCTTTCGAGATGTTCTTCGCCTCGATCACTTTGCCGCCGAGCCGCTCTGGCACCTGGATCACGATTTGCGCCTTGCCCGGCTTACGGTCGCCTTGCGCATCCTGAAGCTGTTCAAACTTGCGCACGCGCGCTTTTGACTTGGTCTGGCGCGCGGCTGGTGTTTGTTTGATCCATTCCAGTTCACGGCTGAGCTGTTTCTGGCGGCCGGATTCCTCGCGGCTTTCCTGATCCAGACGCTTGGCCTTCTTCTCGAGATAGGTCGAGTAATTGCCTTCATAAGGATAATAGGAGCCGCGATCGAGCTCGAGAATCCATTCGACCACATTATCAAGGAAGTAGCGATCGTGCGTAATCATCAGCACGGCGCCTGCATATTCCTTGAGGTGGTTTTCCAGCCATTCGACTGATTCAGCATCAAGGTGGTTGGTCGGCTCGTCCAGCAACAGGATACCCGGTTTCTGGATCAGCAGGCGGGTAAGCGCAACGCGACGTTTCTCACCACCGGAAAGGTTGTTGACCGGCGCATCGGAAGGCGGGCAGCGCAGCGCCTCCATGGCAATTTCGAGCTGATTGTCGAGCGTCCACCCGTCAACCGCATCGATTTTTTCCTGCAGAACACCCATCTCTTCCATCAGCGCGTCGAAATCGGTGTCATCGGTCGGCTCGCCCATTTCGGCGGAAATCGCATTAAAGCGCTCGACCATTTCGGCGGTTTCGCCCGCGCCTTCGCGCACGTTTTCCAGCACCGTCTTGCTCTCATCAAGCTGCGGTTCCTGCGGCAGATAACCGACAGTGATATTCTCACCGGCCCATGCTTCGCCAGTGATATCGGTGTCGATCCCGGCCATGATTTTGATCAGGGTGGATTTGCCCGCGCCGTTTGGCCCGACAATGCCGATCTTTGCGCCTTGGTAAAACTGTAGATTGATGTTCGACAGCACCGGTTTCGGGGCACCGGGGAAAGTCTTGGTCATGTTCTTCATGACATAGGCATATTGCGCGGCCATCGGGCGGTTCCTTACTGCGGTAACTTTGAGTGAATGATCGTTCGCAGCGCAAATAGGGAGAGAACCGCCGCGTAGCAAGCATCCAGCGTCGGCCATCGTGGCAGAAGCGCAACGGAAATTTCGCCAATCACGAGCATTCACAACGCCGAATTGACGAGCCGATAGCGCGCTGCAATCTGGCGCGGCCCACGATCCGGGCCTGATTCTGAAAGCGGGTAGGCCGCTCCGCCGTAATCGCTACATCCCAATGGAGACAATTCCATGAAATTCACTGCGAAATATCTTACTTCATCCGCCGCCGGTGCGGTTGCATTTGCGGCCTTTTATGCTGCGCCCGCCATCGCACAGGATGAAGACGGCGCAACCGAAGGCAAAGTCGAAGAGATCATTGTTACCGCGCAGCGCCGCGAAGAAAACCTCCAGGATGTGCCTTTATCTGTCACCGCGATCAGCGACGATTCGCTCGAAGCGCTTGGCAGCGGCGGTCAGGATATTCGCGCTTTGTCAGGCCGCGTGCCCAGCCTGATCGTGGAATCATCGTTCGGTCGGACTTTCCCGCGCTTTTACATTCGCGGCCTTGGCAATACCGATTTCGATTTCAACGCAGCCCAGCCGGTTAGCCTGGTTTATGATGATGTCGTCCTCGAAAACCCGATCCTCAAGGGCTTTCCGGTTTTCGATATGCAACAGGTCGAAGTGTTGCGCGGCCCGCAGGGCACCTTGTTTGGCCGCAACACACCGGCAGGCATTGTCAAATTCGATTCCGTCAAACCAAGCGATCAGCCCGGCGGCTATGCAAAGGTTTCATTCGGACGCTTCAACAACCTGAATGCGGAAGCAGCCGTTGGCGGACCGCTTGGTGAAAAGATCAATGTCCGCGTATCCGGCCTGTATCAACGGCAGGATAATTATGTCGACAATGTCTTGCCATCAGGGACAACCGAGGATGCGTTTGGCGGATTTGATGAATTTGCGTTCCGTCTTCAGACCGAAATCAATCCGACGGACAATTTTGAAATACTCCTCACCGGTCAAATTCGGGACCTTGATGGTACAGCGCGTTTGTTCCGGGCAAACAATTTCACACGCGGTCAGGAAGGGTTGAACGCAAACTTTGACCGCGATGTCGTGTCGGTTGATGGCCAGAATGAACAATCGGTCAAAACTCAAAACGCCTCTGCTCGTGTTACATGGGATGTCGGGCCGGTGTCCCTGATTTCTGTCACCAGCTTCTGGAGTGGTACGTCCACCTCCGTCGGCGATGTCGATGGCGGTTTTGGTGCGAATTTCCTGCCGCCAAACCTGTTTGGTCCGGGCGAGATCCCGTTCACTGCAGAAACGCGGGATTCGATCCCGAACCTTGAACAATTCACGCAGGAATTGCGCATTGCCAGCAATGGCAGCGGCCCGCTCAGCTATCAGGCTGGCGTGTTCTACTTTGACGAATCGCTTTCAATCCTGAGCGAAAACTATTCGACACTGGGCGATCCGTTCAATGCGCCAGGCGGCATCAACATTGTCGTATCGCAGCAACAGGAAAGCAAAGCGCTGGGTCTGTTTGGATCGGTAACATTTGATGTCACGGATCAGCTCAGCATCACCGGCGGGCTGCGCTATAATGATGATGAACGCGATTTCGTGGTCGTACGCAGCCGCGATACGCAGTTCCCAGGCTTTCTGCAGAACCCGCTCGGAACCGTAACCCGCTCTGTCAGCGACGATACTGTTACCTGGGATGCGAGTGTCACCTACGAAGCGAGTGATGACGTCAACCTGTATGCCCGCGTGGCGCGCGGCTACCGTGCACCGAGCATTCAGGGCCGGATCCTGTTTCCTCCGGCGACGGCAACTCCGCTGGAAGATGGTGTGTCCGTTGCTGATTCCGAAACCATCACTTCGTATGAAGGCGGCATCAAATCGACGTTCCTCGATGGCCGAGCACGGATCAACCTGTCGGGATTTTTGTATGATCTCAATGATGCACAGCTGACCGCCGTTGGCGGGAATGTGAATGCGAACCGGTTGATCAATGCGGACAATGTGCGTGGTTATGGATTTGAGCTCGACGCGCAATTGATCCCGGTCGACAATCTCTATCTCACTGCTGGCGTAAGCTATAACTTCAATGAGATTCAGGACGAAAATCTGACGACTGCGGCCTGCGGCGGAGTGCGTGTCGATACGTTCCCTGACGTTTCGCTGTGTACCGTCCTTGATCCGATTGTAACCCCGGCGGCTCCTTTCTCCGCTGCCATCGTGAATATTGACGGCAACAGTTTGCCACAATCGCCGCGCTGGATCGCCAATTGGACCGCCCGGTATGAAATCCCCATGGGTGACGGTGATTTCTACATCTTCACCGATTGGGCCTATCGTTCGCGGATCAATTTCTTCCTCTACGAATCGATCGAATTTCAAGACGCAAACCAGCTCGAGGGCGGTTTGAGAGTCGGCTATGAAACTGACAGTTTTGAAATCGCAGCATTCGTTCGGAACATAACGAACGACACCTCGCCGGTGAGCGGCATTGATTTCAACAACCTGACCGCGATGGTAAACGAGCCCCGCATCTGGGGCGTTTCGACCGGAGTGAAATTCTGATTTTTCATCAGGCATGACTTTGGAAATGAGAGGCCTCAGCTGGACTTGCAGCTGAGGCCTCTTTACGTACCGGCCGATGTATAAATCAGCTCTTACGCTCGCCGCGCTTTCGTCCGCCATTTCGCTTTCTGCACAAGAACCTGCCTCGGTGTCGCTCGCCGAAATTGCAGATAAGGCCTTGGAGCAGGACACTATTGCGTGGGATTTTGTCGAAGGGATCACCACCGAAGTGGGACCGCGCCAAGCCGGGACAGAGGCCGAGGCCCGAGCTCGCGATTGGGCGATGGTTTGGCTGAACGCGAACGGGTTTGACAATGTCGCCAATGAACCGTTCGAGATGGACACATGGGTGCCGGGCGATGTTCACAGGGCCAGCGTCACTGCGCCTTACATGCAAAACCTTGTGGTTCAGCCGCTCGGAAACAGCGCGGCGACGCCCGAAGGCGGGATCGAGGCGCAGGTGGTGTATTTCCCCACGCTTGATGATCTGATCGCCGCACCGGAAGGCAGCCTGACCGGCAAAATCGCCTTTGTGAGCCACGAAATGCGCCCTTCGATGGATGGATCGCATTACGGATATTTCGGCGGCGCACGCTTTGCCGGCCCCGGTATCGCAGCGCAAAAAGGCGCTGCAGCCATTGTGATAAAATCGGTAGGCACCGATTTGCACCGCAACCCGCATACAGGCACAACCCGGTTTCCCGAAGGCGTATCGGCAATCCCCGCTGCGGCTCTGAGTGTGCCGGATGCACAAAATCTGGAGCGGATGTTTGAACGGGCCGGTGATGCCCCGCTTTCGCTTAAACTCGAACTCAATCCGCGCCGTCTGGGGATGACAATGAGCGGCAATGTTGTTGGCGAAATTGTTGGGCGGAATGCGGCTTTACCGCCGGTTCTGCTGGCCTGTCATATCGACAGCTGGTGGAATGCGCCGGGCGCGTTTGATGATGGCGCAGGCTGCGCGATTATCGCGGCCGCTGCGCGCAATGTCCGCAAAGCGGGGCAACCACTGCGCACGATCCGTGTCCTGTTTGCTGGCGCCGAAGAGGTCGGCCTGTTTGGCTCTGTTGCGTATAGCAAGGCGCATATTGATGAACCGATTGCTGTCGGGCTGGAAAGCGATTTTGGCGCGGACCGGGTCTGGCGATTTGAAAGCAATTTTCGCGAAACCAATCCCGATCTGCACAGCCTGATCGCGAAATCCGTTGCGCGATTTGGCGTTGCAGATTCGTCCATCCGTGCAAGCGGCGGGGCGGATCTCAATATTGTGCGCGATCAAAAAGGCGCGATCATTGATCTGCAGCAGGATGGAACCCGGTATTTCGACCTGCACCACACACCTGATGATACGCTTGATAAGATTGATATAAATCAGCTGCGTCAGAATGTGGCCGTCTGGACGACAGTCGTCGGAATTCTCGCCAACGAAGACAGGCCGATCCTGACCGGCGGGGTCAATCCGAGCGCTCCTGCGGTTATGGAGCAATAGCGCGCGATAGTAATGCCGCGTTCAGGTCAGGGTTTCCAATGGGGCCCGATTGGGGGACTTTAATTGTAGCGATTAGCCACTATTTACGCGGGCAATCGATTGCATAAACGGCAATTTTATCCCTTGCGGCTCCTACGCAGTCGTATCTAAGGCAAAACCAGAAAGCAGATGGACGTTGCATATGACGCCAAACCGTCACGCCAGTTACTCGGCTAGTACGCCGGTCGTGGGCAACGCTTTGCCTGAAAACATGCTCGTCTGCGACCTAACCCAAAGCTGGTCCGCGAGCGGGGGGGGCGGCATTTCGACCTACCTCAAGGAAAAACGTAAATATTTCCTCGAACATTCCGATCATCGACTGCTCCAGATTGTGCCCGGACCAGAAGATAAGATTACGGTTGAAGGTCGCACGATCTTTGCCGAAGTCGGCGCCCCTCAAGTGTGGGGCAGCCCCAATTATCGCTGGATCAATCGCAACGATAAAGTGTTCGAGCTTCTCCGCGAATACCAGCCTAACATTATCGAGAGCCAGTGCCCGTGGGTGCTGCCATGGCTGGCGATCCGCCACCGTTGGCGGTTTCCCGATACGGCCTTGGTTGCCGGGTATCGCACAGACTTTCCGAACGCACAGATATACCGTGTCATGAAAGACCTGTCGGGGCATTATCCGGCGACGTTTTTCAAAAACCTCGGCTATTTCTATGCGTGGTTGACATACAACCGGTTTGACCGCGTCTATACGCTCAATCGCGAAGCAGAGCGGATGCTCAACAATGTCGGGCAAAAGAATACCGGGTTGCTCGGCCTCGGGGTGAATGTCGATCAATTCTCACGCGATCACCGCGATCCCGATTACCGTGCCAAAGTGGGCCTGCCAGAGGGTGATGGCCCGCTGCTGATCTATGCCGGACGGCTCGACAATGAAAAACGCGCCTACACGCTGGTCGATATGTTCAAAAACCTTCCACCGGATTTGGGCGCGGGAATGGTTCTGCTGGGCGAAGGCAAGCTGCGTGAAAGCCTGATCGAGCAATCTCAGGGCCTTCCAATCGCATTTCCTGGCTATGTGACCAACCGAAAGGATCTTGCGACCGCGCTTGCCTCTTGCGACATTTATGTGAGCGGTATGGCCGATGAGACATTCGGTATTTCCGTTCTGGAAGCGCAGGCGTCCGGGCTTCCGGTTGTTGGCGTATCTGGCGGAGCAATGCCCGAACGCGTGCCGGACGGCACCGGTCTGCTTGGCCCGGTTGATGATTTTATCTCGATGGCCAACAATGTCGTGAAAGTGTGGCGCGGCGATTATCAGTCGATGCGAGATCGCTCGGTTGAGCTGGCCAATTCGCATAACCGTTGGAAAGAGACATTCGAACAGCTCATCAATGTCGAATATGTCGAAGCATTGAAAGGGCGTGATGCGCGCCGCGACGGGGCTATTGCCGAACCGCTTAAACGCGCATTGAGTTTTTCGTGAGCGAGGACGCAGCTCCCAAGGCCGAAGCCGCGGATGATCACCCCGCTGTAAGCCACTGGCGCAACATGCCGCGCCGCACGCTGACGATTGCTCTGTCGATCCTGCCGATTGTTGCGCTCGGCAATGTGGCCGTGCTCATCTATGCGCTCGGCGGTATCAATCTGAGCGAGAAGCTTAAAGAACCGAATCTTCTGGGTCTGGTCGCTCTGCTCGTATTCGTGCCGATGATTGCCAATTCCATGCGTCTGGCACTGTGGGCGCGGTTTCTCGATCTGGAATTCGGTTTTCGCAAAGCTTTGAAAGTCATCACCGGAACGATGGTGGCCAATTCGGTCACGCCGTCTTCTACCGGCGGTATGCCAATCAAATTGTTGTTCCTGATGGGGGAGGGGGTTGATTCGCGCCGTTCTATCACGCTGATCTCATTTCAGGCGGCAGAGGACACTTTCATCACCCTCGCGATAGTTGCGCTGTGCCTTGGCATTACCGGTTATGCGATGTTCGAATTTATCGGCTCTGATCCGCTGATCCTCGCGCGGCTGGATGGGACTTTGCGCACGGCCAGTATGATTGTCCTGTGCGTCTTGCTGGCGATCGCGGCAATTGCTGCTTTAATCGGGGCGGGCGTTATGGGCCGCCGGGTGCGCGAATGGACCGCCCGGCTGATCAACCGGATCAAGTCCCATGTGGCGCAAATTGCTCGCGATTGGGCCAGCGTCTTTCGTCAGGGCAAATGGTTGGCGCTGATCAATCTTGGATTTTCCGCGCTCCAATGGTTGGTGCGTTTCTCCATCGCCGGGCTGATATTGCTCGCATTTGGCGTTGAATGGCAGCCTGCGCTGTTTTGGCTGCTGCAATGGCTGGTGCAGACCATCAGCTCAATCGTACCCACTCCAGGCGGCGCTGGCGGGGCTGAGGCGGCGTTTCTGCTGTTGTTCGCACCATTTGTCGCGATTGGCGTTGTCGTGCCTGCTATGAGCACGTGGCGGCTTATGCATTTCTATCTGCCGCTTGTCGGCGCGGCTCTTACATTCTTCCTGCTGCACCGGCGCGATCGCGCGCGGGTAAAGGCAGCCAAGGACAACGAAGAGATTGCCGATCCAGAAACCGGATTGCCGCAGCCAGCCGAATAGGCGCGATAAAGCGTTGCGTGATCGAGGCGCAAACGGGCCGGGCCAGTTACTGGCAACACTCAACCCATCTGGCGGAATTTCAAGAGATGGTCGGGGAGAGAGGATTCGAACCTCCGACCCCCTGTACCCAAAACAGGTGCGCTACCTGGCTGCGCCACTCCCCGACATACATCTCTTCGCCCGCGAGCCCCAAAAGGTTTGGTGGGCCCGGCAGGATTCGAACCCGCGACCTAGCCGTTATGAGCGGCCAGCTCTAACCGCTGAGCTACAGGCCCAAATGGTTTCGGCTGCGCGAACGAGGAAGGCCACTACAGCGGCATATCGACAGACACAAGTACGAAGCGCACAACTTTTCAGGAAATTAGCGTTTTACTGAGGAAATAATTTCATTTGGCGTCGTCGAACGCACTCCGCGACGGTCAAGATAGGCGTAAATTTGCCGGAACCAGTCATAGATTCGCTCCACATCGGCGTCGCTGCGCGAATATGGCGTGTGGCCCGGTGCAAGCGAAGGACTGTGGAAAGACAGGATGAGCAAAGGAAGCCCGTCGTCAAGCGCGATATCAATCCCGCGCAGCGCCTCTTCCACGGTAACGCCCTCCGGCGTCAGAGCGATGCGTTCCAACAGGCTCAGTTTTGAAAAAGCGGCAAAGAATGTGGGCATGTGGCGCTGTGCCCGGTGAATCTGCCGGCCCAGTTGGCGCAGCATACCCCAATATACGCTGGTGACGGGCAATTCGAGCACGGTGCTTTCGTCATCAATCCAGTACGGTACAGCAGGGTGGTGCGTGAAATCTGGCCCGCCTTGTTCGCTATAATCGAACAATGACCGGACCGATGTGTCCAATGCAAAACCGTTATCCTTAAGCAGATCGGCGGTGTTGGGACCGACTCCATAGCGGCCCGCACGGTAAATTGCCGGAGCAGTGCCAAACGCGTGCTCGATCCGATCGCGCAAAGCGGTGAATTTCGCCGCCTCCAGTTCAGGCGGAAGATTACCGGCAAAAGAATTGTGAGTGTTCACCGCTTCATCGAATGGCGGATTGACCCAGCCATGCAGCTGCATCCCAATCGACGCCGTTTTGCGGCGCAGTGCATCCCCGATGATTTCAACCGCCCGCCCATCATGCGCTATCGGCCAGTCGACCAGATAGACCGGATGCGCGCCCAATTCCTCGCATACGCTTTGAAACCGCGCCAGCTGGCCGGTGTGTTGAAGGCCATGATCATCGCGGCTGAACGGAGCGGCCCAGTCAAATTCTTCCTCGGTATCAACCGTCAACAGAACGCGCTGTCCAAAATCACTCGCAAAATTGGCGGGCGCATTTCCCGGTGGCGGGGCCAGCATAGAGCGTTTGGCCATGTCAAAAACACCCTGAGAATGATCGCTGCACAGGAGCATACAGCGCGTGGAAACTGGTCAGCGCGCGGTAATCAGGCCGCATTATCCTGTTCATCGCACTCTGAATGGCTAGGCAGCGCCTGTCTGGCGGTCAAGAGCGGCAGGGTAAGTGTCAACGTGTCATCGTTTACGGTCAGCTTGCCGCCAGCGGCCTGCGCCTCAGCCCGCGCCAGCCGCAGGGCAAATCCGGCACCGAACAGACCGGCATTGATTGTTGAACTGATCGGTTTCACTTCAGCGGCAAAGATATCGTCTTCTGCCATCAACTGTGCCGGCAGCTCGCACGTCAAGCGCGCTTCGCTATGGCCAGTTTCCAATGCTGCGATCAACATCTCACCGGACGCGCAGCTTCCACCGAGTGTCGCCAGTAAACGCCACAACAGCGATTCGGCGTCGTCTGTATGCAGCGCGATGAAAATCGGGCCCTCGGGCTCATCCTCAAAATCAATGCCGGCCATCCTCGCGCTGAGCACCTGGCCAAGCTGATTGCTGGTCGCATAAGCCAGAGCGGACAGATCGGCTTCGCCGGGCTCCATAACCATGGCACCCGTTTCCAGCTTTGCCAGCCGGTCGAGCTCTTCAAAACCGGATAGGATCCGTGCCGCATCTGCGGCAATCGCAGCGGCCAGTGCGCGGTAATCGTGCGGAGCCGGGCCAAACAATTGCTGTTGAATGACCTCGGCGTATCCCTGAACCGCGGTTACGGGTGTGCGCAATTCATGCAGCAATTGGCGGATTCGGTCAGCTTCACGAGCCGCCGGGCCCGATGCAGCGGAATGATCAAATGCCGGTCTGCGAAACCGGCCGATATAGCCGGAAAAACTGCCATCATCGGTAAAGCTGGGCTGCGCATCTACAATCCATTCACCGGCCACCGCATCGGCGCCTCTCATCTCGAAAGTCGCCTGCGTTATCGGCAGCCGCCTGTAGAAAGAGCGCTCTAGCGGGCTTTCGCTATCGCGGCTTCCCAATATGGGTAACGGCACAAGGCGAGTTCCGATGACCATCGCGGCCGCTTCTGTTTCTGCCCATTCAATCCGTCCGGCAGGATCGGCGGTAAATCCGAAAGCTGTAATGCGCCGCACGCCCGCAGCGTGACTTTCATCAAGACCCAATGGCAGCTTTGGCGAACGTTCAGCATCCATCGGTGTGGATTCGCGGGTCCTGCGAAACTGCGCAATCCGTTCGACCAGAGCGGAAATCTCGCTGCGTCCGGTATCATTCGCATCAAAAGGGGGCATTGCGTTCGCAGCACCCGTTTGTGCCGGGTCATGGATTGGTGATAGTTCGTCTTGTTCAAAGCTGCCGCTTTGGGCCTGTTCGATTTCGACCGGGATATTGGCAATGGGTTCGTTTTCGCCTGCATCTGTGTCTTTGACAGGCGCAGACGGTGACGGAAGCCCGCGATCATGAATTCCAAGCCGTTCGAGCAGGACATCAGTATCGACCGGTAAATCCCTGCGGAGGCGCAGGAAACCGCGAGCGCGAACCGGCAGACGCGGGATCAGTGTCTCCCAATCTTCTGCCGATAACTGCGCCCGATTAAGCGCCGCGGAGGCGACTTCGGGTTCATGATCGGCCAGATGCGCTGCGAGATCGGGGCTGCGGAACCGCCATCCCGTTTCCCGGATCATCGCGGCTCTGTCTGCTGCTGGAAGCTCCTCTGCCAGCGCATCCATGCGCATCCACGCAGCAGCGATCAAGCTGGCCGAGCGGTCATCTTGTGGTGCGAATTTGCGGTTGCCCAGAATGTCCAGCAATTGCCTGAATTGCGTGCGTGCGCCCGCTTCGCTCGTGGTGCGTTGACGCAGCACAGTTGCGAGGCGGTCATCAAAAAACATCAAGGCTCCTTCAATCTGAAATCGCGCGCAATGGATCGGGCATAGCGAATCCAGTCTATGCCCTTACACCATGCTACAAATGTTACAGGTGCACACTCACACTGCGTTGCAAAGCGGGACAATTGCTGGCAGACCTAATATTATTATATAAGCGCGTGCCGTTGCAGGCATGTTGTTTCGCATGATCATTATTACATAAGCAGGCCAGATTGTTTTGGCGGCTTACACATCGGGGAGTGTGCAACCATGGCGAATCTGGACGAGATCGACAAACGGCTGTTGTCTGAATTGCAGGCCGAAGGGCGTGTTACCAATGTCGAACTGGCGCAGCGAGTAGGATTGACAGCGCCGCCCTGTTTACGGCGCGTGCGCGGGCTCGAGGAAGAGGGCGTTATCCGCGGCTATCACGCCGATCTTGACCCTTCGAAGCTGGGATTTGCGATCACCGTGTTTGCGATGGTCAGCCTGAAAAGTCAGGCGGAAAGCGCACTGCGCGAATTTGAGGATCACATGGCCAATCTTGCCGAAGTGCGCGAGTGCCATATGCTGAATGGCGAGATCGACTTTATTCTCAAAATCGTTAGCCAAGACCTTCAAAGTTTTCAGGAATTCCTGACCGGTAAACTGACGCCTGCGCCCAATGTCGAGAGTGTGAAAACCTCTTTGACGATCCGGACATCCAAACATATGCCCGGTGTTCCGCTCTAAGCGAAGCCGGGTTTCATCTCAAAATAATCCGAAAAAATTCCCATTTGCTGCGGTTTTCTGCTGCCGGATGGATGGCGCACGAAAGATCAGTGCAGCTTAAGCCGTGGCCGAACGATACGGTTCACGCGGCCGATTGCCATCAGGAATAATCCCTTCATCCAGCCGTGAATCCCAAGCAGGTGCAGGCGATAGAGCGAGGTATAGATAAGCCGCGCCATTCTGCCCTCAACGGCCAAAGATCCGCCCACAAGGTTCCCCATCAAGCTCCCTACCGTTGAAAAACGGCTGAGTGAGATCAGCGACCCTTTGTCTTGGTATACGAAGGTTTTGAGCGGCCTGTTTTTGATTGAGCGCACAATATTGTCGAACACGGTGCTTGCCATCTGATGCGCGGCCTGAGCGCGGGGCGGGATGGGCATTTCTGCGCCATCGGGCGTGTAAGATGCGCAATCGCCCAACGCAAAAATCCGATCGTCATCGAGCGTCTGCATGGTGCCGTGGACCAGGATTTGATTGCGGCGATTGGTTTCCAGCCCGAGTTCCGCGAGCATGTCTGCCCCTTTGACGCCAGCGGCCCATACAATCAGATCGGCATCAATTGTCTCACCCGCGCTTGTGATCAAGGTGCGCGGCCGCGCTTCGATCACTTGCGTCTCTGTTTTCACGACGACGCCCAGCACATTAAGCTCGTGGCGCGCCGCCGCTGATAGTTTTTCAGGCAACGCAGGCAAAATGCGCGGCCCCGCTTCGAGCAGGGTGACTTTCAGGCGGCTTTCGTCAAACACTTCAAGGCCGTAATGCCGCAGCGCTCCTGCTGCATTATACAGCTCGGCGGCCAGCTCAACGCCCGTTGCACCGGCGCCGATAATGGCGACTTTGACCTGTTCATCCGCACCGGGATTGGCCATCATCGCGCGGCTTACGCGCAGGCAATTGTTGAGCAATTTGGTGCGGAAAATATCGGCCTGCTCGCGCGAATCGAGATAGATGCAGTGGTCTTTGACGCCAGGTACGCCGAAATCATTTGAAATCGAACCAACAGCCAGAACAAGATAATCGTAACGGATCGTGTGCCCGGCGATCACTTCCTTGCCATCATCATCATGCACGGGTGCCAGGCTGATCGTGCGAGTTTCGCGGTCTATTCCGTCCAGGCTTCCCTGAAAAAAGCGATAGCCCCAGCGATAACAGTGCCCGCGATATCCGACTTCATCGAGGTTGGCGTCAAGCGATCCGGCTGCCACTTCATGCAAAAGCGGTTTCCAGATGTGCGACAGATTCTTGTCGACCAGAATGATGTCGTAATGTTTCCGCCCGAACTTCGCGCCGAGTTTGCGCACAAGTTCAAGCCCGCCAGCCCCGCCGCCAACGACGACGATCTGCGTCTTGCGAGGGGTGCTGGATTGCTCAAGCCGAGCATCCACCGGGACAGCAAGAATTGGCTTTTCCTGCATCACTGTGCCTGCCTCGGCATCAAGAATATTTTCGTTTTTCACCATAGCTCAATGATTATCGCGCGCATTGGTGCCCGCATAACTTTTCTTGAGACTGTTTAGCCGAATTTCTCAATAGGGCCGAAGAAATCGATCACTGGTACAATTATGCCAGCATCTACGATTTCAGCAGCGTCAAAACCATTCATCAAGCGCTTGCCGCTCGGATCGATTTTCCAGTGATAGCGAAAAAAATGTTGTGTATGTCGATCGCGTTTCGATCGCGTTGTCACAGAATTGACCGCGCGCGCGATCTCCGCACTTACTCAGCTTCGCGCTTTTCCAGCCAATCTTCGAGCCATTTGATGGTGTAATCGCCTTCCAACACATCATTCTGACGCAGCAGTTCCTGATGCAACGGAATGTTGGTTTTTACGCCTTCAACCACCATCTCTTCTAGCGCGCGGCGCAGGCGCATAATACAGCCTTCGCGATTGCGGCCATAGACGATCAGTTTGGCAATCATGCTGTCGTAATAGGGCGGGATGGAATAGCCCGCATATAGCCCGCTATCGACGCGGACATGCATACCGCCTGCGGGGTGATAATACGTCACCTTGCCGGGTGATGGTGTGAAATTGAACGGATCCTCGGCATTGATCCGGCATTCGATCGCGTGGCCTTTAAATTCCAGTTCTTCCTGAGAGACAGAAAGCGGCTTACCCGCAGCAATGCGGATTTGTTCACGCACCAGATCAACGCCCGTGATCGCCTCGGTAACGGGATGCTCAACCTGAAGCCGGGTGTTCATTTCGATGAAATAAAACTCGCCGTTTTCCCACAGGAATTCGATTGTGCCGGCACCGCGATAGGCCATATCGCGCATCGCTTTTGAACAAATCTCGCCCATCCGCATCCGTTCATCATGGCTGATGACGGGCGAGGGTGCCTCTTCCAGAACCTTTTGGTGGCGGCGTTGCAGCGAGCAGTCACGCTCTCCCAGATGGATTGCATTGCCGTTGCCATCGCCAAACACCTGAAATTCGATGTGGCGCGGATTGCCGAGATATTTCTCGATATAGACTGTGGCATCACCAAACGCCGATTTGGCTTCGTTACCGGCGGCCTGCATCAATGCTGCAAGCTTATCTTCGCTTTCGCAGACTTTCATGCCGCGCCCGCCGCCGCCGCTGGCCGCTTTGATAATCACCGGATACCCGATTTCAGCGGCGATTCTCTTGCCTTCCTCGGGATCAGAGACCGCGCCATCCGAACCGGGGACCAGCGGCAGACCAAGCGCGCCTGCGCTTCGTTTGGCCTCGACCTTGTCGCCCATTGTACGGATATGTTCGGGTTTTGGCCCGATCCATTTGATGTCATGCGCCTCGACTATGTCGGCAAATTTGGCATTTTCCGACAGAAAGCCATAGCCCGGATGGATCGCATCACACTGCGCGACTTCTGCGGCAGAAATGATGTTGGCGACATTCAAATAGCTGTCTGTCGCTGCGGGCGGACCAATACAAACGGCATGGTCAGCCAACCGAACGTGCATGGCATCGGCATCGGCGGTGGAGTGAACGGCCACCGTTTCAATGCCCATCTCATGCGCTGCACGGTGAATGCGCAGCGCAATTTCGCCGCGATTGGCGATCAATATGCGGGTGATGCTCATATCGGTTTAACCGATTACAACGAGCGGCTGATCAAATTCGACCGGCTGCGCGTTATCGACCAGAATGGCTTTGATGGTGCCGGATTTATCAGCGGTAATCGGGTTCATCACCTTCATCGCTTCTATGATCAAAACCGTGTCGCCTTCGCTGATCGCGTCACCGACGGAAACAAAGTTCGACGCTCCGGGCTCAGGTGCCAGATACACGGTGCCAACCATTGGACATTTCAAAGCGTCGGCATGGCTGTCCACCGCTGCGGGGGCATCAGCCGCCGGAGTAGGTGCCGCCGCGACCGGTGCCGGTGACGGCGCGGCCATCGGCGCAGGTGCCATAGTCGGAGACGCGGCAACACCGCCGCGTGACACGCGGATCTTGCGACCATCATCTTCTACTTCGATTTCGGTAAGTCCTGTCTCGTTCAGCAGTTCGGCAAGTTCGCGAACGAGTTTGGATTCAATGTTCATGCCGGGTTTTTTCCCAGCGGCCGGCTTACTAGTAGCCATGCATACCCCTTGTGTAGTTTCGCATGTGACTATTCACGCCAATTGCGGCTGGCAAGTGGCAATTGCCCAAAATCAACGAAATGATTTTACGTTTCAGATTTCACCTGACGCTACGGCTTCGAGCGCGATCCGGTAGGAATCGGCTCCGTGGCCTTCCACCGTTTTGGCCGCAGCCATCCCCACATATGATGTGTGCCGGAATGTTTCACGGGTCTTGGGATCTGACAAATGCACTTCGATAACAGGGGTTTGGATCGCTTTGATCGCATCCAGAAGCGCGATTGATGTGTGGGTGTAGGCCGCTGCATTGAGCAAGACGGCACGTGCGCCTTCTGCCTGCGCTTCGTGTAGCCAATCGACCAGCATTCCTTCGTGATTGGTTTGCCGCATGTCGATAACGAGGCCAAGCTCTCGCGCGCGATCCTCCAGCATTCCTGCAATATCATCGAGCGTTTGCGAGCCGTAAATCTCCGGCTCGCGCAGGCCGAGCAGGTTGAGGTTGGGGCCGTTGAGGACGTAGACGATGTTTGTATCGGCGATCAAAACTGCAATGCCCCATCTGAGAGCGGGTAAAAAATGCCTTTAATGCAGTCATCGGTCCTAACTGCAATCTGCGTGTGGGTTTTTGCTTTGATCGCAGATCCCGGAAAGGCGGTTCCACCCTCCTCAAACATACCTCGCACTGTATCGATCTTTTCAATCGACGTGTCTTCTATGAGCCTGTGTAGATGCCGAAAAACAGCGCAATCAAGATATCGGAGAAGAAGGTTTTCAAAAGGGTCTGATGGCGCATTTTGATTTTGTGGAAGAGGCAAATCGGAGGCTTGGTTGAGCGAGTGAAATGAAGCGTAGGCTGCTGCGACAAGCTCAATGTCATCTCGGTTGGTTAGGTCGAGACATTCTCTAAGATCTATGACAGCCCCGATCACCGCCGGATTATCAATTTCCCCGCGTTCTTGCTTCCACTCGGCAAATTCCATCGCGCGCTGAGGGTCGGCTTCCCAAAAATAGGCGCCCGGGCCTAGCCAATCCCAGTCACGATCGCTTTTTAAAAGCGGCATTTCGCCAGCTATAACACGTGCAGCCACGGTGGAATCGCAGCCGTGATAACCAAGAATAAAAGATGTGGCGAGCCTCGCCAACTAGATGCTCACGCAGCCCGTTTGGCCGAGCGCTTCGTTGCACCGCGACCGCCGAATTCTTTTTTGAGATTGCCTTTCGGCGTATATATGCCCTCTGAGATCAGGATGCGGCGCGCAGCATCCTTCGACTGTAAACCCAACTCGGTCGCCTCTTTGATCTTATTGAGAATAAGCTGGTTGCGTTCCGTTTTGCTCATGATGACGAATTAGTCGCACATCTTTGTAAACGCAAGATTGACGGTCGAAATCACCGTTCCACGCCCTTGACCTTACCCCACTGGCGCGCCGCCGTGTAGCCGAGATAGCCGGTGCCAAACAGGGCATAGAGCGGTTCTGGCAGGCCGTTCAGATAAGCGTTCATGCCGCGCGCGATTTCTCCTGCGGCGGCGGGGTTGAAGGCTGCGAGCACGCCCATCGGCATCGCCCACAGGATCATCGCATACATGACATAGAGAAAGCTGGGGCGCGCGCGGCTCGTCCATGGGTCATTTGATTGCGCTTCTGCGACGATCGCTTGCAGGCGCGCCTCGATCATCCGCATATCCTGCGTGCCCTCCAGCTTGATCAGCTCAAGCTTGGCCTTTGCACGGGCTTCTTTGTCCGGGATGATTTTGTCGAGGATCGAGGTGATCGGACCGATAAGGGATTCGAGAATAGCCATGTGTCGCGCTCCATTGAATTGAGTCGCGCCTTATGTAACCAAATCGGTTCATGTAGGAAAATGTTAGAACCCTATTGGGCGTCGCCGGCCTCTGCGAGTAGTCTTTGCGCCAGCACCATATGCGGGCGGTCCAGCATATTGCCATCCATCGAGACGGTGCCGGAACCGGGATTGTCGGCAAAGGCCTGTAACACTGCGCGGGCATGGGCGAGTTCTTCGGGGCTGGGTGTGAAAGCAGCGTTGATCGGTGCAACTTGCGCAGGGTGGATGGCCAGCATCCCTCTAAATCCCTGAGCGCGCACGCTTTTGGCGCGGACGGCGAGTTTATCAAGGTCGCGGAATTCTGGTTGCACTGTCTCGATCGGAGCAACGCCTGCTTTCACCGCGCCGAGCAAGCAGAGGCTGCGCGCCATTTCATAGACGTGGCTGTATTCACCATCCGGACCGCGTTGTTCGCGCGCGCCAAGCTCGCTTGAAAGGTCCTCTGCGCCCCAGCTCATTGCGACCAGCCGCGGCGCTCCGTCATACATGCCGGTGGTGAACATGGCGGCGGCGGTTTCTGTCACCAGCGCGGCCACGCGGATCGCGCCAACATCCATCCCCGCCTGAACTTCGCGCGCAGACAGCATCGCATCGAGCCGTTCGACATCGTGCCCGCCTTCGGCCTTGGGAAGAAAGATCCCGCCGGGCCCGGCTGAAACCACTGCATCCAGATCGGCCTCGGTCCATTCGCCAGACAATGGGTTTACCCGGACCCACACGCGTGATTTATCCGGTGCATTCGCAATCGCCGCGGCGACCTGTTCGCGCGCTGCTGCTTTATTTTCGGGTGTCACCGAATCTTCCAGATCGAGCAAGGCAATGTCAGCCTCGCTCGCGATGGCCTTGTCCATTTTCTTGTCGCTGTCGCCCGGCGCAAACAGCCAGGAGCGCATTTTGGTTAAGGGGGCGGTGACATTATCGGTCATTTGCAAATCCTCTTCACCCACGGGGTAGGCGGGCAGGGTACGCTTCGCAACCGCTAGAAAGAGCCTTCGATATCGAACGAATAGATCACACCAAAGCGGCGATCGCGGTCCTCGCGAAAATCGACCAGACCGGCGGTGCGATCGAGGAAGATTGTACGTTCGAACCGGTCTTGTTGATCGATCAAATTCCCGACGCGGAAGCGCGCCGTCATCCCGAATACATCTTTGTGCTCGACAAACAGGCGCGCAAAACCGGGCGCTTCGGATCGCAAGGAAACCTCGCCCAAACGAACCGCCAGACGGTTTTCGCTATAGCCATACGCCCCGCCGACAGCCCAGTCCGAACCGAAAAAGTCCTGCCGCACTTCAACGCCGACACCAAAATTCCGGAAGCCCGAAATGTCGCGCGGCTGCGATGTCAGCGGATCGAGGATCTCACTATCGCGAACCGTGAAATTTGTATCGAGCCTAAGCCCGCGAACGCCGATCGGGTCGAACAAAAGCGTTATTTCGCCTGCAAGCCCCGCGATTGTGGCTGCGTCAACATTACCCGGAGCCTCTCCGCCGCCTGCAATCGGGATCTGATCGACAAAATCGCTCAGGTCCTCATAAAATGCGCGGATATTGACCGACCCGATGGCACCAAGGCTCTGGGTTGCTTCTGCTTCGAAAAGCCAGCTTTGCGGGGGCACAAGGTTCGAGTTTGTGACGTTGACGCGGTCCTGATTGAGATCAGTCGTCGCGATAAAATCAAAGAAATTGAGCTGGCCGACGACCCGCTCAATCCGGCCTGACAGGTTCAATGTCTTGTTGGCTTTCCAATCGAGCGCGGCAAACCCCTTTGGTCTGAAAAAAGACCGCGTCTGGCCCCCGACGCCGCTTTGCCGGATCGTTGAATACTCGCCGCCGAAAGACAGCTGCATTTGCAGGTTGTCGGCAATTTTGCGGCCATAGGTCAGGCTGCCTTCGCCGCGGTCTTCCTCTACGCGCGCACTGGCACCGTCGAATTCAACCGGCTGTAAGATGCCTGCGGCGTCGCGCACTTCCAAACTTGATTCGATGTCGAGCGAGTTTTTCACGCCTTCCAGAGCAAACTGGATATCTCCGCCCAATCCGGCAATCGTGTATTCAGTGCGCAGGATCGTTTCCGCTTCGTCGGCGTCCCGGATAAACAGCGATCCTTCGGGTGGGCGCGCATCGGCGAATGTCGTTATTACGTCAGACGAGGTCGGGCTGTCTTCGTAACGGCGATAACCGATAACTTTGAGCTGACCGCTACCGAGGCCAAAACTGTAATCGGCTCCGACTTCGTAATTGAATTCATCCTCTTTCGACCGGAACAGGCGAAAGCGGTCTACCGGTGAGATTATTCCGGTGCGAGCCGACGTTTCGTTTTGGTCGAACAGGTTGGCCGTGACACTGCCGGTCAGGTTCAGGATATTTCCATTGTCGGCCGTGCGCGCAAAAGAACCGGAGAGGCTGGGGCGGTCGGAGACGAAGTTGGATTGTTCATCGCGTGTATCGATCAAATTGTCCGCTGCATCGAAAACCCGCTCGATACCTTCGTTGCCGCGCCGTCCGGCATCGTTATCCAGGCTGAGAGTCCATTCTGTCTGTTCCCCGCCTCCCGCGAGCGAGATTTGGCCGTCACCCCAACGGAATGGTACTCCGAAAGAGCGCCATTCGGCAGAGTACCTGAATTGCCCGGTAATTCCGCCAGTCGATTTTGTGACGACATTCAGAACTTGCCCGGTCAGCCCGCCAATATCCAGGCTGGCACCATCGACAATTTCAAGCCGCACAACCTCTTCGGCTGGAATACGTTGCAGCGCCGCGACAGGGCCGTTTGATTTGCCTGAAATGCGCTGACCGTTGATGATTACGTTTGTGTCTGCCTGACCCAGACCGCGGTTGCCGCTGCTGGATTGGATTGAAAAGCCGGGAATTTGCCGGGCCATGTCCAGCGCGCTGCGCGGGGCAAAGCGTTCAAAATCGACCGGCGTGAACACGCGCCGGGTGTTGGCGGAGCTGGTTTCGGATGACCCCTCTTGAGCCGCGCTTGCGCTGCTATCGCTCGAAACGTCCGCGCCGGTTTCGGCACCGGTGTCGGCACGCGCGGTGTTTTCGGCCGCCAGCGGGATGGCACCAAACGTCATCGCCGCGGTGGAGATCAGAAGAGTTCGCAATTTCATAAGTCCGTACAACGCAGTGCCTTCGCGCAAGTTCCGTGCGGCCGTTTGAACAAATATTGCACGGCGGCAACCATTATGCGGCGAGCGTATGTCTCGGTTCGATGAATGGCTCCACTGGTCGGGAAGACAGGATTCGAACCTGCGACCCCCACACCCCCAGTGTGATGCGCTACCAGGCTGCGCTACTTCCCGTATCCAGTGGAGGCGCGCCGTATAGGGTCAGGTTGGCCGCCATGCAAGTGTGATTGCAAACGGCACCGGTGCAGCCATCAGCGGCGCTTGATACTTTGGCGGCGCTGGATCGGGATTGTTGCAAACTTGATCGAAAGCAGATGACAAGCAGATGATATGCCGGCCACATTCGGTTTTCGGGTGAAATGATACGGCGGCGTTCGCGCACCGATTGCCGGGCGCTTGCAATGCTGCTACGCGCGCCCACTTACACGGAATTCGGGGGAGGCCGGACCAATGCGTTATTCGCACCTGGTTCATTCTGACCTGCATAACGACACACAATTGCGGCGCGGTTTGCGCCAGGTTTTAGGGTTCGATCGGATATGTTTGATATTCTCGTCAACACGCTTGGGACAGCCGGCGCAGCTGCCGCCGGGTCTGGTGGCCCAATGGGCTTCATTCTCAGCTTGCTTCCGTGGATCGGTATCTTCGGCATTTTCTGGTTTTTGATTTTCCGTCCGCAAATGAAAAAGCAGAAGGAACATCAGGCAAAGATCACGGGCCTGAAAAAGGGCGATCAGGTTATCACCCAAGGCGGCCTTGTCGGTAAAGTGGCCAAGGTGGACGACGTGTATGTCGAAATCGACCTTGCCAAAGACGTGCGGGTCAAAGCCGTAAAGCACACGATCGGCGATATCATTCCGCCCGGCGGCACAGCCGCAAACGATTAATCCCGATTTAGCGCAACAAGACTGAGAACAAGCGGCAATGCTGGATTTTCCCCTTTGGAAGAAGATTATGCTGTGGGTGGTTACCCTCACGGCGGTAATAATGGCGCTGCCTTCGCTGTTCGGTGCAGGCGGGGTCGATTGGCCCGATGCCCTGCCTGAGCCAAGCGTTAATCTTGGTCTTGACCTTGCAGGCGGATCGCACCTTCTGCTTGAGGCCGAAGCGGACGAAGTCGCAGCGCAGCGGCTCCAGAATATGGAAGAGGCCGTGCGTCAGGCGATGCGCAACGCCGAACCGCGCATCCGCATTGGCGATATTTCGACGTCCGAGGGCAAGCTGTCCTTTATGTTGAACGAAGCGAGCGATATCGATCGTGCGCGCGGCTTGCTCGAACCGATGATGCAGGGTCAGGATCTGGTGCGCGAGTGGGACCTGAGCGTAATCGATGGTCAGCGCATGGTGCTCACCCCGACGCAAAGCGGGATCGAGACTGCGGTCAATGATGCGATGGAAAGCGCGACCGAAGTTGTGCGCCGCCGGATTGACGAGCTGGGTACACGCGAACCGACGATCATTCGTCAGGGCGATACCCGCATTGTGGTTCAGGTGCCGGGACTTGATGATCCAGAGGCTCTGAAAGAATTGCTGGGCCAAACCGCTCAGCTTGAATTCAAACTGGTCGATCAAAACGCACTGCCCTCCAATGTTCAGGCGGGCATTGCGCCTCCGGGCAGCCAGATTTTCCCCTATGCCGACGGGACAGATTTTGAAGGTCAATCGATTGCTGTGCGGCGGCTTGGCGGGATTCGCGGAGACCGGCTTACCGGAGCGCAGGCGGGTGTCGATCCGCAGACCAACGAAAATGTTGTGACCATTCAGTTCGATGTGCAAGGCGGGACACGGTTTTGCAGCCTGACCCAGCAGAACGTGAACAAGCCTTTTGCCATTATCCTTGATGAGGAAGTGCTTTCGGCTCCGAACATCAATGAGCCGATTTGTGGCGGCTCGGCGCAGATTTCGGGCAGCTTTACCGCTGACAGTTCAAACAATCTCGCAATCTCGCTGCGGTCCGGTGCATTGCCGGTTCCGCTGACTGTTATCGAAGAACGCACGGTGAGCGCTGAACTCGGCGCGGATTCGATCCAGCGCGGCCTGCTCGCCATGTTGATCGGCAGTATCGCAGTCATCGTTTTGATGATTGCGACCTATGGCCGTTTCGGCGTCTATGCGACGATCGCTCTGGTGTTCAACGTGCTTATGCTGCTTGGCATTATGGCGTTCGCCAACAGCACCCTGACACTGCCCGGTATTGCCGGTTTCGTGCTGACGATTGGCGCGGCAGTTGATGCCAACGTGCTGATCAACGAGCGCATCCGGGAAGAGCGCAAACGAGGGCGGCGGGTTATCGCGGCAGTCGAAAACGGCTATAAAGAAGCGAGCCGAGCGATTTACGATGCCAACATCACAAACTTCATTTCGGCCTGTTTGCTCGGCTTTTTCGGGTCCGGCCCGATCCGCGGTTTCGCCGTCGTGCTTATCATCGGCCTGTTCACCAGCGTTTTCACCGCACTCCCGCTGACCCGTATGTGGGTTGCCGGATGGCTGCGTAAAAACCGCCCTAACGATATCAACGTTTGAGGAGGGATCTGACATGAAATTGCTCAAGCTCGTCCCCGCTGACACAAATATTAAATTCCTGAAACTGCGGGTTCCGTTCTTCATCATCAGCTTGCTTCTGATCGTAGCGAGCTGGGCTGCGGTGTTTACACAGGGCCTGAATTACGGGGTTGATTTCGCCGGTGGTCAGGAAGTTCAGATTACCTTTGAACAGCTCGATCAGGCCCCAATCGCCGATCTGCGTCGGAGTGTCGCCAGGCTTGGGTACGGAGCGCCAGTGGTTCAGGAATTCGGCGCCCCCAATGTGGTTTCGATCCGGGTCCCTCTGCCTGCAGAAGCCGAAGCGACGCCGGGTGCCGCGACCGAAATCGGGAACGAAGTTATCGCTCTTATCCAAGGGCAATATTCCGATATCCGGACAGACGGAAACAACACCGTTTCAGGCAAGGTCGCCAGCGAATTCCGCACCGATGCTGTCATTGCACTCGCGCTCGCCATGCTCGGGGTGGCGATGTATATCTGGATCCGCTTTGAATGGCAGTTCGGCGTCGGGGCGTTGTTCGCATTGTTCCACGATGTTTCCCTGACGCTTGGGCTGTTTGCAGTCTTCCAGCTGGAATTCAGCCTTCAGATTATCGCTGCGATCCTCGCGATTATCGGTTACTCGCTGAACGACACTATCGTTGTGTATGACCGGGTCCGTGAGAATTTGAAGAAATTCCGCAAGATGCCGCTCCCCGAACTGCTTGATCTCTCGGTGAACGAGACGCTGGCGCGGACGGTGATGACCTCGCTCACGCTGCTCGTCGCGCTTTTGCCGCTGCTGTTGTTTGGTCCGGCAAGTCTGTTTGGCTTGGTGCTGGCAATTACCGTGGGTTTGTTTGTCGGTACATATTCCAGTGTCTATCTCGCCGCGCCGATCCTGATCTGGCTCGGTGTGACATCGGACAGCTTTGTCCCGCAGGAAAGCGAAGCGGACCGTCAGGAAAAGATCGCACGCGGCGAAATCGAAGGCGGCAAAGCCTAAGCCCGGTAAGCGCTGTAAACGCGGTAAACGGGTCAGCCAGTCAGCCGCTCGTAATGCGCGGCGAGAATTCCAGCGTGGTTTTCCCAGCTGAATTGCTCTGTCGTCGCTGCAACCTCCAGCGGGTCTGGCGGTGTATTCAGCACGGAATTCACGGCTTTGACTAGGGCCTCTGGCGAGCGATCGGGCAGCAGGCGTCCGGCGGTATCATTTACGATTAATTCGCGCGCGCCGCCAACATCGGTGGTGACGACCGGAGTGCCGCAGGCGAGGGCTTCTACCCAGGCGTTGGCCAATCCTTCGTTCTCGGTCGGCAAAACCATGACATCGGCAGCCGACAGGATCAGCGGCAGCATATCGTGATCAATCGATCCGGTGAAATGGACGCGGTCGGCTACGCCTTTTTCCCGCGCAAGTTGCCGGAAATCGGCCTCATCCTCGCCTTGGCCAATCAGCACTAGTCTCGCGCCTTCGATGCTGGGCAAGGCCGCAATTGCGCGGTCTTGCCCCTTCTTTTTCATCAGAGCGCCCACGCATACCAGCAAAGGAAGATGGGCGGGCAAATCGAACCCTAGTTCAGAGCTGACCTGACTGCGCAATTGCGTATGATCGAGTGGTCGGAAACGGTTCCGGTCAAGGCCGGTGTAATGGATTGCGATCTTGTCTTCGGGAAGGCCAAGCGTCACCATCTCCCGCTTTAACGCCTCGCTGACCGCCAACAGGCCTGCTGCCTGAGATGCGGCCTGCTGCATTTGCTCCAGAGCGAAACTGTGATGACCCCAATAATTGATATCGCTGCCTCGCGCCTTGATCGACAAGGGAAGGCCCATTTCATCGGCAATGATCGCAGCGGCAGGCCCATCGGGAAAGAAATACTGAGCATCAATGATATCCACCGGATGCTGCGCATGAATTGCCTTTGCGACCGGTAAAGCAGCCTTGGCAATGGCCGCTGCGTTGCGCCGCGCCCCGACTTTGGGGATCAGGGTGAAATGCGGGCGGTGAACGTCAATGCCGCCCTCGGTCGAAACCTCTGCCAGATCGGCCAGCGCCCGATATTTGCCAAAAATTACCGGCGCCAGCCCAATCGGATTGATCACGGTGACCCGCCAATCACCGCGCTTTGCCAGCCCTTCCAAAGAACGCGCCACAAATGTCCCGAAACGCGGATTTGACGCGTTGGGATAGAGCGTGCTGAGGGAAAGAACGTGCTTCAAAATATCTCCCAGGTGACTGCATCGTTATGTGGCGCCAGATCCGGTAAGAAGCGCGCAACAAACACGGTTAAAACGGCGCCATCACAGCGGGCGCACCAACATCACGGATACTGCGATCCATGGCGGGTTATCCACGACCTGCTGTTTCTGCCCGGCACCGGGCGGCAGCAATCCGACCAACGTGCCCCTTCGATCGATCAGCCGCCCAAACGCAAAGCGCCCGCCGGGACGAGGTACAAGACAATCGCGATTGATTGCCTCGCCGGCATCTTGCGGGTCAAGCTGGCGCATCCAGATCAGATCGCCCGGACGAAATTCACCCGTGCTCTCTTGCACCTGTAGAACCATCAGGGGGTTATTTGTGCCTCGCGCTGCCAGATCGGAGGGCATCACCGCCTCTCGCGGTGTAGAAAGAGCGTCGGCACCGGCTCCATTCAATTCGGCCACGATCTGCGCTTGAGGCGCGCCATCGGATCGCACGAGACTTTCAGGATCAACGTCCAGAGCCGAACCGATGCGGTCCATCCACTTGATCGAGAGATTGCGCATCCCCGTTTCAAGCCGTCCGATCGTCTGCGCGGTTGTGGGCGGATTGCATGCCTCTGCCAGCTCGGCGAGGGTTACCCCCTTGGCCTTTCGAATATCCCGAATGCGGTTAATCAAGCGCGATCTCCATTATATGAAGAACCAATTTGGTCATTTCGATCTTTCCTACAGCAGCGGCACTATTGCAAGGGAAATATCACCTATTTGGCAAATTTGGAGTGAATGTGATGCGCAAACTGGTGGAACGCGAATTGACCAGCGAAGGCCCAAAGAGAGCAGGAGGGGCGAGCGGCAAACGCCGGACGGTCACGGTGAACACCGGTGAAAGCCCGATCGCTTGGCTGTATTCACGCGGCCATCTTGAGGCGCGCCTGTTCGAAGCGGGCGAGGCGCTGCGCCGCGATTATGAGCGGGCCCAGTTATCGCCCAACGTAACCATGCGCTGGGATCCTGTGCGCATCAAAACAACCGGTGATCAGGGGCTATCTGCAACAGAAAGGCAGATAGCGGCCAAATCACGTTTTGATGCTGCTCTGGCGCAAGCGGGTAGCGGTTTGGCGGACGTGTTGTGGCGGGTCGTATGCGCGGGTGAGGGTTTGCCCGACGCGGAAAAAGCAATGGGCTGGCCTGCGCGCAGCGGCAAACTCGTGTTGAAATTGGCGCTTGAAAGGGTCGCGGATTTTTACCGGATCAGATGATCCGTGTTGGACGATTGTCATGCGTGTCCTACACAGTGAAATTCAATGATATCAATAGCCTGCTTTGTAGGAGGCAGATGACACATCGGCGGATGTGTCACCCGTTTGCAGGCTTTGCCAAGGCCGCTTTTATGCGTTTGCGAAGTTCGGGAAGCAGCGCATTTTCGAACCAAGGTTGCTTGGTCATCCACATGCGGACCCGCCACGCGGGATGAGGCAGCGGAATGACCGGTGCAAAATCCGCAAACTGGCGCACGCGCTCGGTAAGCGTCAGGGCGCGCGTTTGGGGCAGATAATGCGCTTGAGCGTAGGCACCGACAAGCAGGGTCAAACGATCATCGGGAAGGAGGTCAAGCACCTGTCTATGCCATTGCGGAGCACATTCCTTGCGAGGCGGTGCATCGCCGTCGCTCGCTTTACCAGGGTAGCAAAAACCCATCGGGACGATCGCGATATTATCGGCATTGTAGAATTTTGCTTTGTCGATACCCAGCCAGTCGCGCAGCCGGTCTCCGCTGTCATCATCCCATGGAATCCCGCTATTATGGACCTTTGTACCGGGCGCTTGGCCGATAATCACGATGCGCGATGCAGGAGAGAATTGAACCACCGGCCGCGGACCCAGCGGCAGGTGATCGGCGCAGAGGGTGCAGGCTTTTATCTGCGCATGGAGCGTTTCGGCCTGCTCGCGGATCACCCCTCGACCTGTTCGGCGAGTTCTAGCCAGCGTTCTTCGGCAGCGTCTTTTTCCGCACGGGCATTTTCGACGCCCTTCGATATGGTCGCAAAACGTTGCGGGTCGGATGCGTAAAGGTCGGGGTCGGCAAGGATGGCTTCGCCCTTTGAGATTGCGGTCTCCAGCTCTTCGATCCGTGCGGGCAAGACCTCGTAATCGCGTTGGTCTTTGTATGAAAGTTTGTCGGGTCTGGCGGGTGCAGAAGCGGGCTTGCTGGATTGCGCCGGTGCAGATTTGGTTTTGGATTTGCCGACAATGTGCCGAGAGCGTTTGGCTTCCCAATCCGCATAGCCGCCAGCCACAATATCGACCGTGCCCGATCCATCCAGACCTAGCGTAACGGTCACGGTCCGGTCCAGAAAATCACGGTCATGGCTCACGATAAGGACGGTACCGTCGAAATCAGCGATCACTTCTTGCAGCAGATCAAGCGTTTCGAGGTCAAGATCGTTGGTCGGCTCATCAAGCACGAGCAAGTTCGCCGTCCGGGCAAATTCGCGGGCCAGCAGAAGCCGCGAACGCTCACCGCCGGACAGGATGCCGACCTTGGTGTCGACGATCTTCGGGTCGAACAGAAAGTCCTTGAGATAGGCCTGAACATGCTTGCGGTTGCCGCGTACATCAATCCAGTCCCCGCCTTCGGCAAGAATGTCGCGCACGCTTGCATCGGGTTCGAGCAATTTGCGTTGCTGATCAATCATTACACCGGACAGAGTGCGGGCGCGGGTGATCCGTCCGCTATCGGGTTCAAGTTCACCCGTAAGTATTTTTAGCAAGGTGGTTTTGCCCGCACCATTCGCGCCGACAATACCAATCCGATCGCCGTTCTGGATGCGCAGCGAAAAAGGTTTGATGATGGTGCGGCGTTCATCGCCTGAGCCGAAACTCTTGGTGATGCCTTCGGCGACAATCACAGACTTGGATTTGAAGTCTTCGTCGCTGGCAAGTTTCATTTTCGCTGTGCCGCTATCGGAGATCATGGCGGCGCGAGCGGCGCGCATTTGACCCAGTTTTTCGAGCCGCCCCTGATTGCGTTTGCGCCGGGCGGTTACGCCTCGCTCAAGCCAATGGGCTTCGAGCTTAAGTTTGGCATCGAGCTTTTCGGCGGCACGGGCTTCCTCGGCATAGACTTGCTCTTCCCACGCTTCGTACCCGCCAAAACCGACTTCCTTACGGCGCAGCGTCCCCCGATCAAGCCAGAGGGTCGCGCGGGTCAGTCGTTTCAAGAATGTCCGGTCGTGACTGATCGTGATGAAAGCCCCCTTGTACCGGGTCAGCCAGTCTTCCAACCAGTCAATCGCCGAAAGATCGAGGTGGTTCGTTGGCTCGTCGAGCAGCAGCAGATCGGGGTCTTGAGCGAGCGCGCGAGCAATCGCTGCGCGCCGGCGCTCACCTCCGCTCGCAGTCGCGCTTTCGCGGGCCATATCAATACCGAGCTGCCCAGCGATGTTGTCCACTTCGTGTTCGGCGGGCGCATCATCGCCTGCGAGCGCGAAATCCATCAGCGTTTTGAATGGGCTGAGATCGGGCTCTTGCTCCAAAAAGACGATCCGTACACCGGGTTTGACCCGTCTGGTGCCGCGATCCATTTCGATGCGGTCGTCAATGATTTTGAGCAGAGTGGTCTTGCCCGCGCCATTGCGGCCGATCAGTGCGAGCCGATCCCCCGGCAGAACGTGCAGATCAATTGGTTCGGCACCCTGGCCCGGCTGCGGACCTCCGAACAGCCAGCGGCCGCCTTGTTGCAGGCCGAGCCCTTCAAGGCTGAGGATAGGAGGTTGAGCCATAGGCCGCGGCAAATAGGCGAGGGGACCGGCGGCTGCAAGGCCGCGCGGTTATTCCTGCGCTGCCTTTTGCTGCTCTACCATTCGCGCCACATCCTCAAGCAATTTGGGGGCATCGAACACGATCCCATCCTTGATGGTCCAGCGAACACCTCCAATCGTTTCCAATTCATTGCGTTCACGGTTCAACCGGGTGTGCCCGGTGCCGTACAGCACTTTGAGATTGGCCAGCGGGTTTTCAGGCACGATCACCAAATCGGCGAGCTTGCCCACGGTGATTGATCCCATCGGCGGCTCGATGCCCTTGGAATCGTATATCTCGCGTGCGCCATTGATCGTTGCCGCCTGCATCACCTCAAGCGGGGTGAGGCCCGCTTCACGCAGCATTTCCAGCTCTCCGACATAGGCAAAACCCCATGTCTGGTAGATATAGCCCGGATCAGATCCCGCCGTGACACGCCCGCCGCGATCCTTGAATTCGCGGGTCAGGTCGAACCATTTGCGATAAAACGCCCGCCACGCTGTTTCATCTTCGCTGGTCCAATCGTGATAATAGCTGCCGTGATTGGTCAAGCTTGGTTCGTAAAAGCTATTGAGGGATGGCAGCGTGTATTTGTCATGCCATTCAAGATTGCGGGCTTTCATCACATCGCGGCTGGCGGAATAGATGTTGAAAGTGGGGCTCAAGGTAACATCGTTATCGATCAGATAATCGATGTATTCGTTCCATTTTTCGCTACCCGGCTCTCCGACATGATCAGCCAACCGCGCGACCCAGGCAAAACGCGATTGTTCGTCGAGATAATTGTAATCAGCCGGATATTGCGGAAGGCGGCTTTTATCGAGCAGGCTTTCAAAATGCCCATAGAAGTGCGTCACCCCGTCGAGCCCGAGCTCAACCGCCTTGCGTGCATTCACATCGGCAACACCGCGCTGGCCAAGATGCGCGACCGACCCGAGGCCTTGGCGTTCGGCTTCATCGAGGATCGCTTCGAGAATGTGGGGTGGTTCATTGTTGAAGAATTTGATCCCGTCATACCCTTCCGCCTTTATCCAGCGGACCCAATCGCGGCCCTTTTCGGCGCTGTCGATCGGACCATACGGGCCAACGGCACCCGGAACGGTGTAGGCGAACAAACGCGGTGCGGTGATCGTGTTGGCCGCGCTGCGGCGTTTTTGATCAATCGACGGATCGTTTGGTCCAAATCCAAAACCCACCCCGCGCACGCTGGTAACGCCGTGCGCCAGCCACAATTTAAAGCCATAGGACGGTTGCGGTGCCTTGGCCGGATCGCCGTTATGACCATGCGTGTCGACAAATCCGGGCATGATATACATCCCCGATGCCTCGATAACGCGATCTGCTGCAATATCGGCGCCGCCACCTCGAGCAATCGCGGCAATGCGGTTGTTTCTGACGATGATATCAACCGGACCTTCGGGAGGGGCGCCGGTGCCGTCGATCATCGTCGCGCCGCGGATCAAAAGGGTTTCAAACGGACCTTCGCCTTCTCCGGCTGGCCGGTCTGGCACGCGCTCCATGGCGGGCTGCGCCAATGCAGGCGCCGTGAGTGTTACGATGATAGCCGCCAGAAACGTCTTGAGCATTCGATTTCCCCTGTTCACAGTGTCAGTAGCTGTTCCATTTCGGTTTGCACATATCCTGTTCAGTCAAAGGACATGATCAAGCCGCGATCTAATCCATCAGGAGATCACCCAATGAAATTTTATACTCTATCCGCCGCTGCTGCTCTTGCTGTGATGGCAGCAACACCCGCATTCGCAGCAACCGTTGAAATCGAAGCAAACGGGCCCGTGATCGAGCTTTCTGTGTCAGAGAATGTCACGACTGCGCCCGATCTGGTTACGATTGGAGCGGGCGTATCGACCGAGGCACCGACCGCTGTGGCTGCGATGCGGATGAATGCGGCCGAAATGCGCAAAGTGATCGACCGGATTAAATCGCTGGGTGTGGCGGATAAGGATATCCAGACCACCGGCATCAATTTGAACGCGCGCTATGATTACAATCGGCAAACCCAAGAACAGGTGTTTCGCGGGTATGAGGTGTCAAATCGGGTGAGCGTAAAACTGCGTGATATTGCTGAAACAGGTCAGGCTCTCGACGCTTTGGTTTTGGCCGGTGCAACAGATCTGAGCGGGCCGACTTTTTCGATTGAAGATGACGAGGCAGCGAAAGATCAAGCTCGCAAGCGTGCGGTGGAGCGTTCAAATGATCGTGCCAGAGCCTATGCGGCGATGCTTGGTTATGATGATGTCAAAGTGCTTGAGATCAACGAAACGCTCAGCGGCAGCAGCCCCATGCCGCAAATGATGGAACGCGCAATTAGCCTTGAGGCTTCAGCTGATGCATCGGCTCCGGTTCAACCCGGACAAGTCAGCACCGGTGTCAGCATTACGATCAAATACGAAATGCTCGGCGGGGATGACAGTTGATTACAACACTGAATGGGCGGCAACGTCCCCATTCACTGCGTGTTCAACGGGTTTGGCATAGGCATAGTTTCATAATGAAAGCCACATTCTCTCTCGTCGCCGCTTTATCGCTGGCCTTGTTCGTGGGCGGTCCTGCCGTCGCCGCCAATTCGGGTGCGCAAGAGCAAACCCGTAGCGATCAAGGGGAGGCTCGCAAGGAAATGAAAGCGGGAAACCAGCTTTCTTTGCGAGAGATTGAACGGCGGGTTCTGCCGCGTATGCGGGGCAGTGAATATCTTGGCCCTGCCTATGATGCGACAGCCCGTGCGTACCGGTTGAAATTCATCAAAGATGGGCGCGTAACCTACGTCGATGTCGATGCCCGCAGCGGCCGGATCATCAACCGGTCGCGATAAAGCTGACACTTCCTTGAAAACACTCCGGTGGACAGCGTCAGGCAACAGACATCACGCTTGCTTGACGCGCGCTACGCAAAAGCGCACGACCCGGGCAATATATTTGCAGAAATCTGGTGGACTATGCGCATCCTGATCGTCGAAGACGAGCCCACTCTGGGCCAACAACTGAAAACCACGCTTGAGCAAAACGGGTACGCCGTTGATCTTTCAACCGATGGCGAAGACGGGCACTTCCTTGGCAGCACCGAGGATTACGACGCCTGCGTGCTTGATCTTGGCCTGCCCGAGATTGATGGCCTGTCGGTGCTTGGCATGTGGCGCAAAGAAGGGCGGGATTTCCCGGTTCTGGTCCTGACTGCACGCGATAGCTGGTCTGATAAAGTTGCCGGGCTGGATGCGGGTGCAGATGATTATCTGGCCAAACCCTTCCAGACAGAAGAACTGATCGCTCGGCTTCGCGCGCTTATCCGCCGCGCATCGGGCAACACATCTTCCGAACTCACGGCTGGCAATGTCCGGCTTGATACGCGTTCGGGCCGTGTGACGCTTGATGGCGAGCCGGTTAAATTGACGGCGCAGGAATACAAGCTGCTAAGCTATCTGATGCACCACAAAGGCAAAGTGGTGAGCCGTACCGAGCTGATCGAGCATATTTACGATCAGGATTTCGATCGCGATTCCAACACGATTGAAGTTTTCGTCACCCGTATCCGCAAAAAACTAGGCGCAGAGGTAATCACTACGATCCGTGGCCTCGGTTACAGCCTCGACGACCCCGCAGACGCTCCCCGAGCGTAAGGGCGCACCCGCGCCGCCTGCTTCATCGCAAGATGATGCCGGTGCCGACGCGGACAATGCTGCCAGGCCTGCTGTAATCGCTGCGCCTCCGCGGCGGGGCAGCCTTGCGCGGCGAATGGGCCTGATCGCGGCCGTGTGGATCACTGTGTTGCTTTTGGGCGGCGGGGTTGCCCTTGACCGGACACTGACCAATCAGGTCGAAAACAATTTTGACGAACAGCTTGAATATATTCTGACGGCGATGATCGCCTCTGCCGAGATCGGGCCGGACGGAGAAGTGTATTTCTACCGAACGCTGGGAGATCAGCGTTTTCTAGAGCCCAATAGCGGCCTTTACTGGCAGATTAGCGGCGGCGAATATGAGCCGTGGCCATCGCGGAGCCTGTGGGACCGGACGCTGGTGGTCGAAGGCGATCACTTCGATGATGAAGCCCACTTCTACGATTCCGATCAATTTGGCAGGGAATCGCTCCGAATGGCAGAGCGCAGTGTAATTCTGCCCGGCAGCGAGACCCGGTGGACCTTCGTTGTCGCCAGCGCGACTGAAGAGATGGACGCGCAGATGCAGCAAGTCCGCTCCATTCTGATTTGGAGTTTCTTGGTCCTTGGCCTCGGCTTGATCGTGATGGCGCTGTTGCAGATTCGCTATGGTCTTCAGCCGCTCCGGCGGGTGCGTGCGGCAATCTCAAAATTGCGAACCACGGGTGAGAACCGTATTACCGAGCCGCTCCCAACCGAGGTTCAGCCTCTGGTCGAGGAATTGAATGGTCTTCTCGAGCATTCGGAAAAACAAGCCGAGGAAGCGCGCACCCATGCGGGCAATCTGGCCCACGCCTTGAAAACGCCACTAACGGTGCTGACTAACGCCGCAACGGCCCGTTCGCCCGACTTGAACGAGGCGGTTTTCCGAGAGACTCGCACGATGCAGCGGCATGTGGACCACCACCTTGCCCGCGCCCGCGCCGTTGGAAGACGAGCGGTAGGTCACGCCCGGACTGATGTGCGGGCCAGTGCCGAAGCGGTTCGCCGCGCGGTTGAGCGGCTGTATCCCAGCGGGCGGCTTGATATCGCCGGCAAGAAGGATTCAATGGTCGCAATCGAGCGTCAGGATCTTGATGAAATCCTCGGTAATCTAATCGAGAACGCGGCAAAATACGGCGGGGGCAGCGTCTTCGTAACCGTCGATACCGAACCTGAATCCAAGGATTGCATAATCTGGGTCGAAGACGATGGCATCGGCATCCCCGAAGCCGAGCGTAGCCGCATATTTGATCGCGGTGCCCGGCTGGATACGGGTAAACCTGGAACCGGCCTTGGCCTCGCGATTGTTCGCGATGTCGCTGAAATTTACGGCGGCGGCGTTACGCTTGGTGAAAGCGAGGATCTGGGCGGTTTGCTGGTCGAATTGCGTTTGCCCCGCGCGTAATCGCGATGGATCAGCTTTCGCGCGCCTTTTCGTGGTGCCGGATCACTTCTTCGATGATGAAGCGCAGGAATTTCTCGCTGAATTCTGGATCAAGATCGGCATCTTCCGACAGTTTGCGCAGCCGCTCTATCTGGCGGCTTTCCCGCGCCGGATCGGCCGGGGGCAGCGTCACTTTGGCTTTATATTCGCCCACCGCCTGCGTGATGCGAAATCGCTCTGCGAGCATGTGGATGATTGCCGCATCGATGTTGTCGATACTCTTGCGAAAGATCGCCAGTTGCGGATCTTCGGCGGGCGGTTGGTGCGTTTCATTGGACATCGCTTGCAAAGCTAACAGCAATTCTGCGCTTGCCAAGCGCAAGAGGCTGCCCCAAAGCGCATTTTTATGAGTGCTGAAGTCGTTCCTCTTCCTCGCAAGCGCCCCACGCTCGACCCGATGCTGTCATTGACGGCAAGCGGAATGAACTCTGTTAACGCCGTCATTCTTGATCGTATGCAGAGTGAAATCCCGCTTATTCCGCGGCTTGCAGGTCATCTGATTTCCGGCGGCGGCAAACGGCTTCGTCCGATGTTGACACTCGCCGGGGCGGAACTTGTCGGGTATCAGGGCGCGCGTCATCACAAATTGGCTGCGGCAGTTGAGTTTATCCATACTGCGACCTTGCTTCACGATGATGTGGTCGATGGCAGCGAGCTGCGCCGGGGCAAAGCGGCGGCGAATATCATTTTCGGCAATCCGGCCACTGTGCTGGTCGGAGATTTCCTTTTCAGTCGCGCGTTTGAGCTGATGACTGAAGACGGTTCGCTCAAAGTTCTCAAGATCCTGAGCCATGCCAGTGCGGTTATTGCCGAAGGCGAAGTGTCGCAATTGTCAGCGCAGCGCCAGATCAGCACCAGCGAGGAACAATACCTGCACATCATCGGCGCGAAAACAGCGGCCTTGTTTGCCGCGGCGAGCCAGATCAGCGCAGTTGTTGCCGAATGCAGCGAAGAACAAGAGCGCGCTCTTGAGGATTACGGACGCAATCTTGGCGTGGCATTTCAACTGGTCGACGATGCTATCGATTACGATTCGGACGCCGCCGAAATGGGCAAAGACCAAGGCGATGATTTCCGCGAAGGCAAAATGACCCTCCCCGTAATTCTTGCCCATGCCCGTGGTAGCGAAGAAGAGCGCAAATTCTGGAAGGCTGCGATTGGCGGGCACCGCACATCGGACGAAGACTTGGCCCATGCGATCCAGTTGATCGACAATCACAACGCGGTCGAAGACACACGGGAAAAAGCGCGCCATTTTGCGCAGCGTGCCATTGATGCAATCTCGATCTTTCCCGAAAGCAAAGCCCGTTCGGCAATGGCTGAAGCGGCACAATTTGCTGTCGCGCGAGGGTATTGAGCGGGGCAGTGTCCCCATCGCTTCCCATACAATCTGTTATTCCAGACATTCGCGCCGCGCTCGGTTCGGATGGTGCAGCTGTCCTGATTGCTCCGCCCGGCGCGGGTAAAACCACGGCGGTTGCGCCCGCTTTGTTAAGCGAGGGGTGGTGCACCGGACAGATCATCATCACATCACCGCGCAGGGTCGCTGCGCGCGCCGCTGCGGAACGGATGGCGGAAACACTGGGCGAAAAACCCGGCGAAACCGTTGGTTACATGACGCGGCTCGACACGCGGGTTTCTGCTGAGACACGCATCATCGTTATGACCGAAGCGATCCTGGTCAATCGGTTGATCGAAGACCCCGAATTACCGGGCGTATCTGCCGTTTTGTTTGATGAAGCGCATGAGCGGCATCTGGACAGTGATCTGGGATTGGCACTCGCCTTGGAGACGCGCGGCGTCCTGCGCGAAGATCTGCGGGTTTTGGTGATGTCCGCGACAATTGATGGAGCTCGGTTCTCGCGGCTGCTCAGCGGATCGGCACCTGTGATCGAAAGCGAAGGGCGCAGCTTTCCGCTGCAAATCGAATGGCTTGGGAGCAATCCCTCCAAACCGATCGAAGATCAGGTGGCTGAAGGGATCATGGTCGCATGGCGCGATCAGGATGGCGATATCCTAGCCTTTCTGCCCGGTGTCCGCGAAATTGATCGCGTTCACGAGCGGTTGGCAAACCGGCTTCCCGGCACCCCGATTTTGCCCCTTCACGGTCAGATCGAACCTCAAACCCAGCGGACGGCAATCAGGCGGGATCATGAGGGGCGGCGCAGGATCGTGTTGGCCACGGCCATTGCCGAGACGTCTCTAACCCTCGATGGGGTGTCGGTGGTGGTCGATAGCGGGCTGTCGCGCCACGCCGAATTCGACCGCGCGGCTGGCACCACACATCTTGTCACGCATCGTGCAAGCCAGGCAGCAGCGACGCAGCGCGCGGGCCGTGCCGCGCGGCAAGGGCCAGGCGTGGCGTACCGCTTGTGGGAAGCAGGGGGCCACGGCGGGCGGCCAGAATTTGCGCCGCCTGAAATCGAGATTGCGGATCTCGCGCCGCTCATTTTGAAATTGGCGAAATGGGGTGCGACAGATCCGGCCTCTCTGGCATGGCTTGATACCCCGCCGGAGGCTTCCGTCGCTGCAGCACGTGGCAGTCTTCGGGCGATGGGTGCGCTTGATGATGATTTCCGCATCACCCCATGGGGAGAAAAAGTTGCGCAATTGCCGCTTGATCCGGTTTCCGCCGCCGCGCTTTTGTTTGGCGCAGAAGCGGGAAACGCAGAGGCCGCCGCTCAGATTGTGGTGTTGATGCAGGAGCGCGGGCTCGGCGGCCGAAGCGAAGATTTACTGCATCGGCTTTCGCTCTGGCGAACAGAGCGAGGCAAGCGTGCCGATACCGCACGCAAACTCGCGCGGCGCTGGTCCAGTCAGGCTGAAAGACTCATGACAAGGGGCGAGCATTCTGAAACCAATCCAGCGATTTTTTTGGCCCTCGCCAGGCCTGACTTTGTCGCGAAACGCAGGGGAAGTGGCGGGGATCAATGGGTCAGTGTCGGTGGGCGCGGATTTCAACTTGATCCGGCGTCCCCGCTCGCGCGGTCTGATTGGATTGTCATAGCAGACGCGCAAGGGCAGGCGAAGGGCGCGAGGATCACAGCGGGCGCCGAATTGAGCGAGCAAGAGATCGAGGCCATTTTTAACAAAAGGCTGGAGAAGCGATCAATAGCCCGCTGGAATGAAAAGGAGAACCGGGTCGAGGCTCGGCTGGAAAAACGCCTTGGGGCTATCGTTCTTGCCAGCGGACCGGACCCGAATCCCGATGGCATTCAGATCGTGGATATCCTTGTTGATAAGGCCGTTGATAAGCTGGAGACGCTTTTGCCCCAAGGCTTTCTCGCAAGGGCTCATTTCGCTGGCCTTTCGGCACTTTCAACCGGCAGTTTGCAATCGAGGGCGGATCAATGGCTGGCGCCATTGCTAGACAGCAAGCGTGACCTCAATCTGCCTCCTCACAGGTTTGCAGAAGCGGCGATGAACGGGCTTGATTGGGATGAACGTCAGCAATTGGAAAAGAATGCTCCTGTCCAATTCACATCGCCGGCCGGGTCACATCACGCTATTGATTATGCTGGCGATGATGCACCCAGTGCAGAAGTCCGCGTGCAGGCGCTGTTCGGGCTTGATCGCCATCCGATGATTGGGGAAACGCCGCTGTTGCTGAAGCTGACGAGTCCGGCTGGCCGTCCGATCCAGTCGACCCGCGACTTGCCCGGTTTTTGGCGCGGCAGCTGGGCTGACGTCGCAAAAGATATGAAGGGGCGGTACCCGAAACATCGCTGGCCTGAGAAACCTTGGGAGGAAAAGCCAAGCTTAAAGACGAAAAACGCCTTCAATCGGTCGTGATTCTGGATTATCAGGCTGCCAACAGATGGGAAAATCGGGCTGCATAGCGGTTCGTAAGGCTGACTGGCCGCCCGCAGCGACGCGATCTTTGATCGTATGAGCGAGGAAGTACTTAAAATATGAGCGCACGTATTTATCAGCAGCCGAAAAGCGCAATGCAATCTGGCAAAGCCAAGATTGACACCTGGGTGCTGGAGTTCGAGCAGAGCGAAGCGCGCAAGGCGGATCCCTTGATGGGATGGACAGGCAGCGGCGATACGCAGGCGCAGGTGAAATTGAATTTCCCTACGAAAGACGCCGCGAAAGCTTATGCTGAAAAATACGGTATTACTGCGCGCGTTCACGCAACACCCCCAAAAACCCTCAAGCTGCAGGCCTACGCTGATAATTTTAAGTAAATCGCGCCGGTATTTCCGGTGTTGAACTTTTGTTGATTGCACGCCATATGCCGGTTCGGGAGTCGGGTGGACGTTTGCGTTCGCTCACCGGGTCAGGTCCGGAAGGAAGCAGCCCAGGTGAATTGCGGCGGGTCGCTCGGCTCCTTTTAGTTTTTCCCCAATCATCGCCATGACAAACGCCGCGCAAGCGCCTAACTTGCGGGGGTGACTGATTCCGAACCAAATCCGCCCGACACCGGCGAAGAGAATGCCCCCACCGCTGCCGAGTTGGAGGCAGCGGGGCAGAATTCCATGTTCGGCGATCCCGCATCTGTGGAAACACCGCCTGATAACGCCGCTGCACCAGCGGCTGAACCGGCTGAAACCCCGCCTGCAACGCCCGCTTTAGAGCCGGCATCTAAAGCGACAGAGGCCGACACAAATCAGCCTTACCGTGTTCTTGCGCGCAAATACCGGCCTCAAACATTTTCTGAGCTGATCGGTCAGGAACCGATGGTCCGCACGCTTGCCAATGCGATTGAGCGCGATCGGCTGGCGCATGCATTTTTGATGACCGGCGTTCGCGGAGTCGGAAAGACTTCGACCGCGCGTCTCATTGCAAAGGCCCTTAACTGTGTAGGTCCAGATGGCGAGGGTGGTCCAACCATCGACCCTTGTGGTCAATGCGAGCCCTGCACCGCCATTGCGGAGGGTCGGCATATCGATGTGATCGAAATGGATGCGGCCTCGCATACCGGGGTTGATGACGTTCGCGATATTATTGAACAGGTGCGCTACGCGGCGGTTTCGGCGCGGTATAAAATCTACATCATTGACGAAGTTCACATGTTGTCGCGCAATGCGTTTAATGCGCTGCTCAAAACCCTCGAAGAGCCGCCTGCGCATGTGAAATTCCTGTTCGCCACTACCGAAGTCGAAAAGCTGCCAGTGACCGTGCTTAGCCGGACGCAGCGGTTCGATTTGCGGCGCATCCCTTCGGACTTGCTGGCATCACATTTCGGAAAAGTCTGCGGCCTCGAAGGCGTCGAAGCCGAAGACGAGGCGCTACGGATTATTGCTGCTTCTGCCGAAGGCTCGGTGCGCGATGGCCTGTCTATCCTTGATCAGGCGATTGCCCATGCCGATCTGGATGAGGACAGCAAAGTCACTGCGGAGCGTGTGCAGGACATGCTGGGCCTCGCTGATAAAAGCGCTCAGCGGCATCTGCTTTCTCATCTGCTCGAAGGCGATGCAAAGGCTTTGCTTGCTTCGATAGACGAGCAATATTCGCTGGGTGTTGAGCCGCTCGCGCTGATGCGCGCTCTGATGGATCTGGTCCATAAGATCACCGTAGCGCAGGTTTCGGGCGCCGAGGCCGACGCGCCGAGTGAAGAAGAGCGCGCGGCTCTGGGTGAATTCGCCGCACGATTGGGCGCGGGTGAATTGCACCGTCTATGGCAATTGCTGCTGAAGGGGCACGATGAGGTGCGCCAAGCGCCTGATCCGCTGGTTTCGGCGCAAATGGCGTTGCTTCGGGTGCTTCATGCGTCCGAGCTTCCTGATCCCGGAAAACTGGCGAAACGCATCGAAGAGCTGGCCAATCGCGCGCCTGCTCCGGCGGTATCATCGCAGTCTGAAAGCGGCAGCCCCAGCGCCGAAAATGCCGCAGCAACGCCGCATATAGGCAGCGCACAGGATTGGGCGGCACTCGTTGATGAAGTGGATCGCGCGGGCAAGATGCATGTTGCCGAATTGATGCGCAGCCGGGTGCGGGTGATTGAACTGGGCCCTGACAAACTGATTTTCGAACAGGCGGATAATTTTCCCGATGATCCGGGCCCCGAAATCCGCGATGCCCTGTTCCAGATCAAGAAACGTCGCTGGTTGGTCGAAAAAGGCAGCGGCGATGCGCAGCCGACCTTGAGAGAGGTCGAAGAAGCGGAAAAGAGCGCCGCGAGAGATCGCATCTTGTCTGATCCGCTGGTGAAAGCCACATTGGAGGCATTCCCCGATGCCGAACTGATCGCGGATGATGGCAAAATCGCCCGTGCGGCCGGAAGCAAATGGAATTGATGGAGCATTCCCTATGAAATCAATGGAAGAAATGATGCAGGCGGCCCAAAAAGCCGCCGAAACAATCCAGACCCAGATGAACGACATGCAGGTCAAGCTCGACAATATCGAAGTCGAGGGCGCGTCCGGTGGCGGCTTGGTCAAAGTGCGGGCGACGGCAAAGGGCCGCATCTTGGGCGTCGCCATCGACGATAGCCTGATGAAGATTGAAGAAAAACAGATGCTGGAAGATCTGGTTACCGCAGCATTCAACGATGCGCGCGATAAAGCTGACCGTGTCTCCGCCGATGAAATGAAAGAAATGCAGGGCGGCATGGGTCTGCCTCCGGGCTTTAACCTGCCAGGAATGGGATAAATCAAAGCCGGGCGATATTCGGAAAGGCAGTGAGGGGATGACCGGGCGCAAATTCGATCCCAATCCAGGCGCGATATTGCCCGGTTTTTCTGGGCTAGGCGCGGCTGTGCCAAGCCCGACTGTCCTTCCCGGAATGGCAGGCGGCATCCCTGCTCAAATACGCATTCGCCGGCCCGATGAAGGTTCAGTGGTGCGTCATGCGAGCAGCCTGAACGGCAAGCCGATCGGGATTGTCCCTGACTTCATATCGGAAGCAGAAAGAGCCGCGCTGTGCGATTATGCGCGCCGCCCCGATGCCCCTTGGGAAACTTACCTTCCGAAAAAGGACGTATGGCATGGCCGGTTGATCAATCCGCGGTCGATGTCGCCCAAAATACTCAAGCTGATGGCGAAGATTCGCCAACGAATAGCCGAGCATATCAGATCGCATTATGAGATCACCGATCCGGTCTATGCCGACACGCTGCAATTGGTGCGGTGGAGACCGGGGGACAATCAAAGCCCTCACGCCGATTGTATGGAGCCCGATGGCCGGCCCAATGGCACGCCTTGGCGGGCGTTTGCCTCGATTATTTACCTGAATGACGAATATGAAGGCGGCGGGATACATTTCCCCGAACGCGGGCTGAAACCTGAAATCAAACCGCGCATGCTCGCCTATTTCCCATCGACCAACCAATACATGCACGGGGTTGAGCCAATCACGTCAGGATTGCGATACACTTTCAGTTGTTTTTACACCTTTGATAAACACAGGCATGATGGTCATCCGGTGTAACGTTTCTGATCCGCGATAAATCCGGGTCATCCACACGGAATTTCAAACTGCGCGTTGCGTCAGCCGGGGTGGCTACCCATATTCCTGTCAAAGACGCGCCACTCAATACAGAGCCATGGCGCTTGCGGATATATGAATATGACACAGCATTTCCCCCTTCTTCCCCTGCGCGACATTGTCGTCTTCCCCGGCATGGTTGTCCCGCTGTTTGTGGGCCGGGATAAATCGGTAGCCGCGCTCGAAGCGGCGATGGAAGCGAGCAAGGATATCTTCCTTTTGGCTCAGCTTGATCCGGGCTGCGATGATCCCGACGGTGACGATCTGTATGACGTGGGCGTGGTTGCTCAGGTTCTGCAAATGCTGAAACTGCCTGACGGCACCGTGCGCGTGATGGTCGAAGGGACACATCGCGCCAAGATCGCCAATTTGCGCGCCGAAGGTGATTATGTTCTGGCAGAGGTTGATCTGCTTGAACCGGAGACGGTAGCTGGCAACGAAGTCACCGCTTTGATGCGGCAGGTTTCCGAACAATTTGCAGAATATACAAAGCTCAACAAGAAAATGGGCGATGATGCTGCGGTCGAGCTGGGCGAGGTCGATGATGCCGGACAGCTCGGCGATATGATCGCTGCAGCGATCAGCGCGAAAGTATCAGACAAGCAATCGCTGCTTACCGAAGCGAACCCGCTAAAGCGGCTGGAATTGGTCATGGCCTTTATGGAAGGCGAGCTGTCGGTCCTTCAGGTCGAGCGGAAAATCCGCGGCCGGGTCAAACGGCAGATGGAGAAGACGCAGCGCGAATATTATCTCAATGAACAGCTCAAAGCGATCCAGAGCGAGCTGGGCGGCGGTGACGGCGAAGAGCCCGACGAGATCGCCGAGCTGACTGAAAAAATTGAGAAGACCAAGCTTTCCAAAGAGGCCAAGACCAAGGCATCGACCGAGCTGAAAAAGCTTAAAGGTATGCAACCGATGAGCGCCGAGGCGACCGTGGTTCGCAATTATCTTGATGTGCTTTTAGGGCTGCCGTGGGGAAAGAAATCCAAGGTCAAGAAAGACATCGGCAAAGCGCAGGAAATCCTCGACGCCGATCATTACGGGCTTGAAAAGGTCAAGGACCGGATCATCGAATATCTTGCCGTGCAGGCCCGCACGAACAAACTCAAAGGTCCGATCCTTTGCCTCGTCGGTCCTCCCGGTGTTGGTAAAACCTCGCTCGGCAAAAGCATTGCGCGGGCGACGGGTCGTGAATTTGTCCGCCAGTCGCTTGGCGGCGTGCGCGATGAAGCCGAAATCCGCGGGCACCGCCGGACTTACATCGGATCCATGCCTGGCAAGATTGTCACGAATCTCAAAAAGGCGGGGACCAGCAATCCTTTGTTCCTGCTCGATGAGATCGACAAGCTGGGGCAAGATTTCCGCGGTGATCCTGCGTCGGCCTTGTTAGAGGTTCTCGATCCGGAACAGAATGACAAGTTTCAGGACCACTATCTGGAGCTGGATCTTAATCTGTCCGATATCATGTTTGTCACGACCGCCAACAGCCTCGACCTGCCGCAACCGCTGCTTGATCGGATGGAGATCATCCGGCTGGAAGGGTACACAGAGGACGAAAAGGTCGAAATCGCCAAACGCCATTTGATCGCCAAACAGGTCGAACAGCACGGTTTGAAACCCGAAGAATTCGAGCTGACCGAAGAAGGTTTGCGCGATCTCATCCGGTATTACACGCGCGAAGCAGGTGTTCGTACGCTTGAGCGTGAAATTGCACGTTTAGCGCGAAAGAGCCTTCGCAAAATCCTTGAGAAAGAAGCCACGAGTATCCGGATCACGCCTGAAAATCTGGGCGATTTTGCCGGCGTGCGCAAATTCAAACACGGGATGAGCGAAGAGGAAGCGCAGGTTGGGGCGGTTACCGGCCTTGCTTGGACTTCGGTCGGCGGGGAACTGCTGACTATCGAAAGCGTGACCACACCAGGCAAAGGCGAGGTGAAGACGACCGGTAAGCTGGGCGAAGTGATGAACGAATCCGTCGCCGCAGCCTTTAGCTTTGTGAAAGCGCGGGCGCCAGCCTACGGGATCAAGCCATCTTTGTTCCAGCGCAAGAATGTTCACATTCACTTGCCCGAAGGGGCCGTGCCTAAAGATGGCCCGAGCGCCGGTATCGGGATGGTCACATCAATCGTATCAACGCTCACCGGAACCACTGTGCGCCCTGACGTTGCGATGACCGGCGAAGTCACATTGCGCGGCCGGGTGCTGCCCATCGGCGGACTTAAAGAGAAATTGCTCGCGGCGCTGCGCGGCGGCATCACGACTGTTTTGATCCCCGAGGAAAACGTCAAAGACCTCGCGGAAATCCCGGACAAAGTGAAAGACGGGCTGGAGATTATTCCGGTCAGTCACGTGGATGCTGTATTGGAACATGCATTGACTGAGATGCCGGCACCGATTGAATGGACCGAAGCTGATGATTTGGCATCACAACCGGGTGCACAATCACAAGGAGCAGGCGCTTCGGACGTGCCAACCGCACATTGATCGGTTAAAGCGTCCCCTTCGTGTCGCGAATCACGGCGGGGTCGCACCAGCTGATCATAAGCGGCATTTGCAGCTGAAAGAGAGCAGCAATTGCGCGCGCCTCGGTTTGTCGCATTTGCTTAATTTGAGCATAAAATCGGCGCGTTTCTGCGTTATTTGCCTTTGACAGCTTTCTTAAAACAGGCTCAATTCGGAGCCATCCGAAGCGGCGATTCATAAAAATCGTCCAACGAGAACATGTGATAATATTACGAAGTTTAAGAGTAGGGGACCTCAAGATGAACAAAAATGATCTGATCAGCGCTGTTGCCGAAACGAGCGGCCTTTCCAAAAATGATGCAGCAGGCGCTGTTGAAGGCGTTTTTGATGCCATCACAAAGGCACTTTCAGGCGGTGACGAAGTGCGTCTGGTCGGGTTCGGGACGTTCTCGGTCGCGCGTCGCAAAGCCTCGACCGGTCGCAATCCGCGTACCGGCGAGCCGATGACGATCAAGGCATCGAACCAACCCAAGTTCAAGGCCGGTAAAGGCCTCAAAGACGCGGTGAATTAAAACCGCGATTTGGTTCAGCGGGGCGAAACACCGCCTTCAACACTGAATCTGAAACCCCGCCAGGCAGACCGCCCGGCGGGGTTTTATTTATTGTTGGTATTTTGCGATTTTATTGCCCGATGGCGATCAAGGCTGTCGGCGCAGATTTCGTGCGTGCCGAAATATCCCATGTCAGCACCTCGCCAGTCGGTGTAGGACTTGCGCCTTCATCTGTATTGTTGGCGCGAATTTTCATATTGCCGGTTGTAACAATCGAAAAAACGCCTTCCAACTGCGGGATTTCGGGGATGGCGTCTGCTGCCTGATCACCCTCGCTGCCAATCGCCGCAAGCCCTGCCAGCCCCGACAATCCGGCCATTCCGCCCATCATCGAGCCCATCGGGTTCTCGTCATTCTGAGCGGCAAAGCCGGGCGCATTGATCCGCACGACCTGTTCATCGCGAATATGCATCTGAACGAACGGATTGGTCATCGGAAAGCCTTCGATAATCGGGAACATGAAATCGTGAGTCAGGCTTCCAGTCACGCTGTAACTGATATCGAAAACGCCGTTTCCTTTTGGATCCACCCTCTGCCAACCTTTGTGACGCAACAACAGACGGGTCAGATCGGCTGCGGCCTCAGGATCGTTCGGGTCAATCCCGCCGGTCATCGCAGCGAGCTGCTCGGCCTTTTCCTTGGCCTCAGCAGCCCGCATTTCTGTGCTGGCGTCCCACTCTTCACGTTGCTCGGCGATTTCTGCCTCGGTGCATTCGCGCTCTTCGAATGTTTCTTCATCATAACATTCGGTCTGCGCGAAATTTTCTGCTGCGGCGCCCATCTGAGCGATGCTCGATAGGCCGAGAAAGAAGATCTCGCCTTCATACGTAAATGTGAAGGTTTCATCTTCTTGGAGGATCAGTTCAGAGGTGAATTTCCCCGGAGTTATGAAACAACCCGACAAGATCAGCGATAGGCAAGCCAGTAAACCAGCTGCGGAAAGGCGGATCGAGGTTGGTTTCGTCATTCGTTCATCATCCGTGGAATTGCTTAGGATCGGATTGCTTAGGATCGGGTTGCAACAGCATAGAGCGAAATAGCGGCCGCGTTCGATACATTCAGGCTTTCAATCACAGACGAGATTGGCAGTTTCGCCAGCGCATCACAATGCTGCTCGATATTGTGCCGCATCCCTTCGCCTTCTGCTCCCAGTACAATCGCGACCGGTCCGGCAGGCAACGCCTCGGCCAAAGTGGCATCTGCTTCGCCGGTCATGCCAATTCGCCAATATCCCGCCTCAGCCAGATCATCGAGCGCCCGCGACAAATTGACGACCCGTATCCATGGAACCGTTTCAAGCGCGCCGGAGGCGGATTTTGCCAATACGCCGCTTTCAGGCGGGGCATGGCGATCCTGTGTCACGATACACGCAGCATTGAACGCCGCAGCCGAGCGCAAGATTGCGCCAACATTATGCGGATCGGTAACCTGATCCAGCACTACAACAGGGCGGGCGGGATCGCCGGTGGCAACATCATCGAGGAATATGCCGTCCAGCGGCTCACACTCAAGCACGAGCCCCTGATGCGGGGCATCTTTCGCGACCAGCCGCGCAAGATCGGTAACCTCGGCATATTCAATGGGAAAATCGACCGGCAGCTCGCCGTCCAGCGTTTCAATTGCCTCACGCGTAGCCCACAGCTTTCGGTGCTGACGAGCCGGATTTTTCAATGCAGCCTCAACAGGATGGCGGCCCCAGAGGCGGACATGGCCGGTTGTACCGCGCCCTGATCCACGGCCACCTTTCATTCGGCCCGCGCGGCCTCTTAGTGCGCGTTTGCGGTCACCCTTCGCCATAATTGCTCCTGCTGATGCGTTTCATGTGGCTCCCCTGCCAGCACCCCCATTGACAGGCAAGCGCCGCTTCGCCAAAGGGTCGCCTCTCGGCAGCGCCGGATCGCCTAGCGGTCTGGCACGAATCCCGGCAAAGCAGCGATTTAATCCTGCATGGCATGGTGTGGACAGGTGGCCGAGTGGTTAAAGGCAGCAGACTGTAAATCTGCCCGCGCAAGCGTACATAGGTTCGAATCCTATCCTGTCCACCACCCATGCTTTTGACTTTATGTCACTTTTGGCGGGCTCATTCTGTGAGCAGGGATTCGCAGATTTCTCCACGGTCGCATCCAGTCTGGGGCGTTTTACGAAGAGCTTTGGCCCGTTTCGTGATCTGAATTGAAGGTCACACCTCTTGCGAGGCGTCTTTCTGGGGCTTATTGCTCGCAACCCAACAACAGAGAGCCGTGCGTATCATGCAACTAACCCACCGTCCTGTCATTTCCTCCACCGGGCTGTTTACGCCCAAGGAAGTCATCACAAACGAAGAGTTGGTTGCGAGTTTCAATGCATTTGTGGATCGCCATAATGCAAAAAATGCCGCCGCCATCGCAGCAGGCACGGCCGAAGCGCTCAGCCATTCGTCGGTTGAATTCATCGAAAAAGCGAGCGGTATCAAAGCGCGCCATGTGATGGCGAAAGAGCCTGTGCTTGATCCCGCAACGATGAGCCCGCGATGGGAAGAGCGGACCAATGATGAGCTATCGATGATGGCTGAGATTGGGCTGGCCGCAGCGAAACAGGCGCTTGAACGGGCGGGCCGTGATGCCGGCGATGTCGATGCAGTCCTGTGCGCGGCATCGAATATGGAACGCCCCTATCCGGCGATGGCGATTGAGATTCAGCAGGCGCTCGGGATTGATGGCTTTGCCTTTGATATGAATGTCGCGTGTTCCTCAGCCACGTTCGGGATTCAGACCGCAGCGGATTATATTCGCGCAGGCCACGCGAAAAGTGTGCTTGTCGTCAGCCCGGAGATCACGTCGGGCCATCTCAATTGGCGCGACCGCGACAGCCACTTCATCTTTGGCGATGTAGCCACGGCGGTTTTGGTCGAAGATGCCGGGATCGCGCCGGAAACCCATTGGGAAATCCTCGGCACGAAACTCAAGACGGTGTTTTCGAACAATATCCGCAATAATTTCGGTTTTCTCAATCGCGCTGCGCCCGAGAATGCCGATGGCGCGGATAAGCTGTTTGTGCAGGAGGGTCGGAAGGTCTTCAAAGAAGTCGTCCCGATGGTTGCGCAGATGATCGTTGACGAAGCAGAGCGGCTTGCGATGGACCCGGCAAGCTTGAGGCGGCTTTGGCTGCATCAGGCGAATGCCGGGATGAACCGCCTTATCGCCCAAAGAGTGCTGGGCCATGAAGCGAACGACGACGAAAGCCCGACTGTGCTCGACACCTATGGCAATACATCCAGCGCAGGCTCAATCATCGCCTTTCACTTGAATAGCGATGATTTGAAAGCCGGGGATACCGGGCTGATTTGCAGCTTTGGTGCGGGTTATTCAGCTGGCACGGTGTTTGTGCGCAAGGTTGCCTGACGCTCCGCGACGCTATCCCATGCCGCGATAATGTAACGCGCGGCCCACCAGATGACCGCGACCGCGATCAAAGAGACCAGCCCATCCACCGCATAATGATAGGCGAGGTGAACGCTGCTGATCCATGTGATGATAAAGAACGCGCCGAAAAACATGCCCCAGCCTTTGTGGATGTGGCGCACTGCGAGCCAGTAGATGAAGGCGATGGCGCAGTGCATGCTCGGCATGGCGGTAATGCCGCTGCCCAGACCGCTCGATGATGCGCCGTGCCATTCTAGCAACAGCCCTTGAACGCGCAATGTCATGATCGGGATCTGTTCATTCGCGGCATTGAGATACGCCATTTGAGCGTTGAAATGGCCGTTGCCCAGCATCGGTTCAAGAAACACCGGACCGACCGAGGCAAGCCATGTCGCCATCGCACCGCCGATCAGGGACCAGCTGAGCATGTAGGTCAGAAAGAATTGGCGGCGCAGCGTGCTATCCATCCGGTAGAACGCGAAAAACATGACGCCGGGATACAGCAGCAGGAACCAGATATGGTACAGAAAGGCGAGGAAGGCGGTGACGACAGGAAAACCGAGCACTGGCTGCATGACTTGCCATGCGTCATATCCGAAAAAAATCGCCTGATCCCATTCGATGAAACTCTGATCCCACGTATATTCATTGAACAGCGGAATGGCCGACTTCATCTTTGAAAAGAAGGGCAGGGCGATGATTGCGATTGCCATCATTGGCAGACCGCTAAGAATTACATTCCACAAAGGTTGGGCTGTGTAGCGGTCTTTAAGAAAGGCTGTCGGGCTTTTGGGCCGGTTGCGATTGAGCTGCCAGGCGGCGTCAAAAGCGACAAGGATCATCACGAACATCCCGAAAATCCGGGCATTTTCGATCACACCGCTGACGCTGGGGGATACCCCTTGTGATAGCAGCAGGCCGATACAAAGTGCCATGATTGCCACGCCGATCACATAGATCGGCATCTCTCCGAGCAATCGGGCTGCGAGATTTTGCACCGGTTGGCTTTCGCCCGAAATGTCTATCGCGTTGTCCATTACCGGCGTGAATTAGGGTAAATATCTTACTAAGTTGTGAAGCGCCCGCACATGTTCTGGTGCCGCATTATGCCTCCTGAAGCTGGCAGGTGATTCGATAGAAGTCGGGTATTTGCTGATGTATCGCGCATGAGGTCGCTTGCGGGGCAGCGATTGAAACCCTAGATGGCAATGCATGGCAGGCGAAATTCTCGATAATCAAGGACGCGGCGAAGCTGGCTGGAGCTGGCCGCCGATCCATCCCGAAGGGCGTAAATACGGGGTGATCGCGATTGCGATCAGTCTTGTGCCGTTGCTCGTGCTCGATTGGGAGATCATCGGCTGGCCGATGCTGTTGCTTTCAATCGGCGTGTTTGCATTCTTCCGTGATCCAGAGCGCGTTGTGCCGCAAGCTGAAAGCGCGATTGTTGCCCCCGCTGATGGTCTGGTATCTTTGATCACTCAGGTCGAACCACCAGCCGAATTGCAGATAGACGACGGATCGGGCTTCCCCGGCCTAGCCGCAGGTCCGGTTACGCGCGTGTCGATTTTTATGAGCGTGTTTGATGTTCACATCAACCGCGCGCCTATCGCCGGTACGGTTCGGCGGCTCGTGTATATTCCCGGCAAATTCATGAATGCCGATCTGGACAAGGCGAGCGAAGAGAACGAGCGTCAGCATATCCTGATCGAGCGGACCGATGGTGTTGCGATCGGATTTACGCAGATCGCGGGCCTCGTAGCGCGGCGGATTATTCCGTTTGTAAAGCCCGGTGACACTGTAGCTGTCGGGCAACGGGTCGGCCTTATCCGGTTTGGTAGCCGGGTCGATGTCTATCTTCCGGCAGGCACCGAGCCAAAAGTTCTATTGGGTCAGCGTTGTATCGCGGGTGAGACGATCCTTGCCGACGTTGGGGCATCCCAAGGGCTGTTAGAGGGCATTGCGCAGTGATCCTGCGCAGCAAGAGAGCCCTTTGAAGAAACCGCATTTACCCAAAGCGGTGCGCTCTCATAGTGCTCGTCTTGGCCCAAAAGCGGCCGAGGGTGAGGAAGCGAAAGATGTGCCGGATGCACGCGGTATAAGCCTTCGGGCGATGCTGCCGAACGCCATAACAGCTGCGGCGCTGTGTTCCGGGCTGACTGGCATCCGTTTCGCGATTGAAGGGCAATGGGCGTTTGCCATTCTCGCAGTTTTGCTGGCCGGTATTCTGGATGGGATCGACGGACGAATTGCGCGCCTGCTCAATGCGCAATCGCGCTTTGGTGCGGAACTGGATAGTCTTGCAGATTCGCTATCCTTTGGAATGGCACCTGCGATCATTTTATACATGTGGTCATTGCAGGATTTGCGAAATTTCGGTTGGTTCGCGGCACTGGCATTCGCGATCTGCTGTGCGCTGCGATTGGCCCGTTTCAACGCGCAAATCGATGTGGACGAGCAGCCACACAAATCGGCTGGATTTTTGACAGGCGTTCCGGCGCCGGTCGGTGCTTGCTTGGCCTTTATGCCATTTTACCTTTGGACAGCGACCGGCATAGAGCAATTTCGCGATCCGATCTTGCTGTCGGTCTGGCTGACGCTGATCGCGATGTTGCTGATTTCGAACATGGCAACATTAAGCTGGCTGGCGATACGGCCCCGCCGGGGTATTCGCCTGGGCCTAATCGCTTTTACAGGAATTGGTTTTGCTGCTTTGATTCTGGAACCATGGTGGTCGCTTACCGTGATCAGCGCAGGATACCTGTTGCTGATGCCTTATGCGTTGGTGAAATATGGATCGATCAAGCGGCGCCGAGCGCGGGAACAGGAACATCGGACTGGCTCGGTAGACGCCGCGCAAACGGACGCGTAGCCCCAGCAGGCCGGGGCGTTGTTGGACGGAGTCTGACAATCCGAGCCTCTACCTGCGGCACAAAACCCGCCTTCGCCAATGCACTTTGGCGTTTAAGAGACGCATAGGCCGACCGGGCGCGTAGCCAGCAATCGACAAGAGTGATCGCAGTCGCAATTGCAATCGCTGTAATCAGGGCTGTCAGGGTCATTGCAATCATCGGGTAAGCTCCGGCGTTCGATCTTTGTTCTGCAGCCTTTGTTCTATAAGTGTTCTCCCTAGTCAAGAGATTTGTTCCACTTGTGTTCCTGTTATCGTAATTCCACTAGATTTTGTGGGCGAAGGCGGGTAAGCGCCGCTCATCGCAGTCGTGCCTGACCGAATCGTCGGTCTGTCGGGGCCGCGAAATTCACATGGAAAGCGCTTCATACCGGTGCTGCCAGCGGGATCTCCGCCAGCAGTTCCAAGCTTTTCAGAGGACCAACCGGAAAGGAATTACCTATGGCGGCCACTACCGTCACGATGCAGCAATTGATTGAGGCCGGCGCACACTTCGGCCACCAGACCCACCGCTGGAACCCGCGGATGAAGCCGTACATTTTCGGCAACCGCAACGGTGTTCACATTCTCGACCTGTCGCAAACGGTTCCGCTGTTCGCACGCGCGCTCGATTTCGTTGAGCAGACTGTTCGTTCGGGCGGCAAGGTTCTGTTCGTCGGCACCAAGCGTCAAGCTCAAGAGCCTATCGCAGAAGCTGCGCGCTCTTCGGGCCAGCACTTTGTAAACCACCGTTGGCTCGGCGGGATGCTGACCAACTGGAAAACCATCAGCGGTTCGATCAAGCGTCTCAAGACGCTTGAAGAACAGCTTTCGGGCGAGACCAGCGGCCTCACCAAGAAAGAAGTTCTTCAGCTGACGCGTGAGCGTGACAAGCTGGAGCTTTCGCTTGGCGGTATCCGCGACATGGGCGGCATTCCTGATGTCATGTTTGTGATTGATGCCAACAAAGAAGACCTGGCTATTAAAGAAGCCGCAGTTCTGGGTATCCCGGTGATTGCCGTGCTGGATACCAACGTCGATCCAACCGGCATTGCGTTTCCTGTACCAGGTAATGACGATGCGAGCCGCGCAATCCGTCTGTATTGCCAGGCGATTGCTGATGCATCGACCGTTGGCAAAGGCGGCGCGATTGCCGATTCAGGCGAAGACGTTGGCGCAATGGCCAACCCGCCTGCCGAAGCTGCCCAAGCATAAATTGTATCGATGCGCGTAAAGTGCGCGTCACAATCTTATAACAGCGCGCCGGGCTTACCCTGACTGGGCCCGGCGCCCACAACCTTACAAAGGAAATTCCCATGGCTGATTTCTCTATCGCCGATGTGAAGAAACTGCGCGAGAAAACCGGCGCAGGCATGATGGACGCCAAAAAGGCGCTGACCGAAGCGGGCGGCGATATCGAAGCTGCTGTCGATGCACTGCGTGCCAAGGGTCTTGCGACCGCTCAGAAGAAATCCAGCCGTACTGCGGCTGAAGGTCTTGTCGGCGTTGCTGTCGAAGGCACAAAAGGCGTTGCGGTTGAAGTGAACTCGGAAACCGATTTTGTCGCGAAAAACGACAAGTTTCAGGATTTCGTTCGCAGCACGACCGGCGTCGCTCTCACCCTTGGCGCAGACGATGTCGAAGCGCTGAAGGCAGCCGATTATCCAACAGGCGGCACTGTTGCCGAGAAGCTGACCGATAACGTCGCAACCATCGGTGAAAACCAGCAGATTCGCCGGATCAAGAACGTTTCCGTGCCGCACGGCGCCGTTGTTTCTTACGTCCACAACGCGGCTGCCGAAGGACTTGGCAAGATCGGCGTTCTGGTTGCGTTGGAAAGCGACCTTGGCGCTGACGTGCTCGAACCGTTCGGTAAACAGCTTGCCATGCACATCGCTTCAATGTTCCCGCAAGCTCTCAACGCAGACGGCCTCGACGCGGATGTGATCGAGCGCGAGCGCGCCATCGCACAGGAAAAGGCTGCCGAAAGCGGCAAGCCTGAAAATGTGCAAGAAAAAATGGTCGAAGGCGCAATCAAGAAGTTCGCGAAAGAGAACGCCCTTCTCAGCCAGATGTTCGTGATGGACAACAAATCGTCCGTCGAAGACGTCGTTACCAAATTCGGCAAGGATAATGGCGGCTCGGTCAAGCTGACCGATTACGTCCGTTACCAGCTTGGCGAAGGCATCGAAAAAGAAGAGAGCGATTTCGCAGCAGAAGTGGCAGCTGCCGTCGGCGGCTAAGGCTTCACTGTCAATCAGAAGTAACGGCCGCCGCAGCTCACCGCTGCGGCGGCCGTATTTCTATCAGCCAGACTTCCGGCGCAGTGAACAGGCGGATCGGGAGCAAACTTGTGCCAAGTCCCGCGCTGGTCACCATTGTCTTGCCATGCTGCCGGCTGACTCCGCATGAATACAGATCGCCATAATCTGACATGGTGGCGGGCGCTCCGCCCCGCGGATAGGCGATCTGTCCGCAATGCGTGTGCCCGGCGAGGGTAAGGTCCACATCGACCGGCACCTGAGGGAAAATGTCCGGGCTGTGTGTGACGACAATACGCGGACCGGTTAAAGGCGCCATTGCCCCGAATGTCGCCTCCAGATCATCTCTGCCGGTGAATGCGTCGTCCGAGCCGCCCACGGCAAGCGGGCCGAATTGTGCGGCGCTGTTGGCCAGCACAGTCAGGTGAGGGTGCTTTGCGATCTGTTTGCGCAATGCCGACCAATCTGACCAGTGATCATGGTTGCCCGGCACAATGACCACGCCAAGCGGCGCATTCACTTTCCCAAGCGGCGCAACAATTTCTTCGGGTGTGTAGACATGCGTTGCGGTGCGTTTTTCGCTAATCAAGTCGCCTGCAATCGCGACAAGGTCTGGCTGCAATGCGTTCACTTGGCCGACGATACGGTTTAGCCGCGATGGTGGCATATCCGGCCCTGCAACATGGATATCGGCCAAGAGCGCAATCGTGATCGGCGCGGTTCCCGGATCAAGCGCTTTGCTGACAATCGAAAGGCGCTGAACCACGGGATCGCGCATTGTGTCATGCCATACCTTTGCGCCCGCTGCCGCCGTGACCACAAGAACCAGTATTATCAATGTTCGCAGCATTGTTTCGCCCTATTTGACCAGCGCCCTCTTGGCAGCGCGGTGTGTGCCGGATAAGGGCGGGTCAGCGATTATTCCAGACACGAGTGACCTGACACCATGGCTCTTCCAAAAATCAAGCGCGTTCTTCTGAAACTTTCGGGAGAGGTTTTGATGGGAGAACAGGAATACGGGATCGATCCGGCCTATGTTGCGCGTCTTGCAGAAGAAGTGAAAGCCGCGCAGGCGACAGGCCTTGAGGTCTGCCTTGTGATCGGAGGCGGTAACATATTCCGCGGTGTCGCAGGCGCGGCGCGCGGTCTGGACCGGACCACGGGCGATTATATGGGTATGCTGGCGACGGTCATGAACGCGCTGGCCATGCAAAACGCGCTTGAGCAGCAGGGCGTGCCGACGCGCGTGCAGTCGGCTATTCCGATGAGCAGTGTGTGCGAACCCTATATTCGCCGCCGGGCCGAACGGCACCTGGAAAAAGGGCGCATCGTTATCTTTGCGGCCGGTACAGGCAACCCATTCTTCACCACCGATACCGGCGCCGCTCTTCGCGCGGCAGAGATGAATTGCGACGCGCTGCTTAAAGGCACTAGCGTGGACGGCGTTTATGATAGCGATCCAAAGCACAATCCCAACGCGAAACGCTTTGAAACGATTTCGTATGATCAGGTGCTGTCAGCAAATCTAAAGGTAATGGATGCAACTGCAGTTGCGCTTTGCCGCGAGAACGACATTCCGATAGTGGTGTTCTCGATCCGTGAAAAAGGCAATGTTGCTACCGTCCTTTCGGGCGAGGGCACTCAGACGATAGTACAGAAGGAAGCGTAAGCCATGCCGCAATATGAGAAGGCCGATATTGAGCGCCGCATGAACGGCGCCGTTGAGGCGCTGAAGAGTGATCTTTCGGGTCTTCGTACGGGCCGGGCCAACACCAGCCTGCTCGATCCGGTTGTATGCGAGGTCTATGGTGCAATGATGCCAATCTCGCAGGTTGCCACCGTCTCTGCGCCCGAAGCGCGCATGTTGAGCGTGCAAGTGTGGGACAAATCAAACGTGTCTGCGGTTGAAAAGGGTATTTCAAAGGCGAACCTTGGCCTGAACCCGATGACGGATGGCCAGACCATTCGGCTGCCCATGCCCGACCTTAACGAAGAGCGGCGCAAGGAATTGGCAAAAATCGCTGGCGAATATGGCGAGAAAGCCAAAATCGCGATTCGCAATGTCCGGCGCGATGCCAATGAATCGCTGAAAGGTGACGAGAAGAAAAAAGAGATTTCCGAAGACGACCGCAAAAGGCTCGAAACGCAGGTGCAGGATTTGACCGACAAATATGTCGAAGAGACGGACGCAGCGGTTGAAAAGAAAATTCAGGAAATTCTGACCCAATAAGGCAGGCGAGGCAGGGAGACCACATGGGCGAGGGGCCTGTTCAAACCGGCGAACACGCTGATGCCCGGATAGGCGGGGGACACGCTCGTCACGTCGCGATCATTATGGATGGCAATGGCCGCTGGGCCAAAAAGCGCGGGATGCCCCGTGCTGTCGGGCATCAGCGCGGTGTTGAGGCGGTACGCCGGTTGGTGCGCGGTCTGAAACCGATGGGGCTGGAATGCCTTACGCTTTACGCGTTTTCTTCGGAAAACTGGAAGCGCTCGGAGGACGAAGTTGATGATTTGATGAATTTGATGCGCAAGTTCATCAAATCTGACCTGCCCGATTTTGTTGCCAACGATGTGAAGCTCAAAATCATAGGTGACTGGCAGGGGCTGGCACCGGATATCGTCGCCATGCTCGAAGACGCTCTGGCGCAAACGGCCAACGGCTCCCGCACGCTTGCAGTGGCGCTGAATTACGGGGGGCAGAACGAAATTGCCCGCGCCGCGGCAAAGGCCGCTGTACTGGGTGAAGTCACAGCGAACGCGATTGAGGCGCAACTCGATACCGCTGATCTTCCGCCGCTTGATCTGTTGATCCGGACCAGCGGCGAAATTCGGTTGTCGAATTTTCTGCTGTGGCAGGCCGCCTATGCCGAAATGCTGTTCGTTGACACGCTGTGGCCTGATTTCAAGCCCGAACATCTGACAGAGGCGCTAGACGATTTCGCCCGACGGGAGAGGCGCTATGGCGGACGTTAGGCAGCGGCTCGAAGAACTCATCAGCAAATCGCTTGAAGAGACAGGCGGTAAGGACGCATCTGCAAGACTGGCCAAAGGTGTAAGCGATCTGCCGGTCCGGCTGGTCTCTGGCATCGTTATGGTTTTGATTGTCAGCGCCGCGCTTTGGCTTGGCGGATGGTGGTGGGTCGGCTTTGTCGCGCTGCTTGCCGGGCTGGTTTTGTGGGAATGGAATAGGCTTGTCCGGGCGTTTGGCACATCCGCCTTGGCAGAGGTGACATGGCTGTTCTTTGGCGCTGCCTATGTCAGCGCCGCCGCGCTCGCGTTGATACAGGTGCGCATGAGCTACGGCCCGCTTGAGGTTTTGCTGGTGTTTCTGGCACCCGTCGTTGCAGTGGATGTGGGTGCGTATTTCATGGGACGCGCAATCGGCGGCCCTAAAATTGCACCCTCCATCAGCCCGTCAAAAACGTGGGCTGGGCTTTGCGGCGGAGCTCTCGCTGCGAGCGCCCTCGGGATAGGGATCGAGCTGACGGATTTTGGCCCCGCTGCGCAAGACGGTTTTGCCTGGTTCAATCTGGCGACCGCGATGATTGCTGGCACATTGATTGCCGTGCTTGCCCAAACCGGAGATTTTTTTGAAAGCTGGATGAAACGCCGGGCCAAAGTAAAAGATTCGAGCAATTTGATACCGGGCCATGGTGGTGTCTTTGACCGCGCTGACGGCTTCCTTGCCGTTTTCTTTGTCTTGTTTGTGGTTGCGGTTGCACCCGCTTTTCTGGGATTATGACGCTGTGACCCGTTCAATCACCATACTTGGCGCGACAGGTTCCATCGGCGCATCCACCCTTGACCTGGTCAGGCGAAATCGGGATTTGTGGCACGTCGATACGCTCACCGCGAATTGCTCTGCCGCAGAATTGGCAAAGCTCGCGCACGAATTTGACGCAAAACTCGCTGTGGTCGGTGATGAAAGCTGTCTGAGCGAATTGCGCAGCGCGCTTTCCGGCACCGATATCGAAACCGCTGGCGGGGCTCAGGCGCTTTGCGAGGCGGCTTCGCGCCCGGTGGATATGACCGTCGCAGCGATTGTCGGGTGCGCCGGACTTGGCCCGGTCATGGCGGCTGTGGAACGAGGCGGTACGATCGCGCTCGCCAATAAAGAGGCGCTGGTTTCAGCAGGCGAAGTTTTGATGTCGGCAGTGCAAAGGCATGGCGCAACGCTGCTCCCGACAGACAGCGAGCATAACGCAATTTTTCAGTGCCTGGCGGGCAACGATATCACCGAAGTGTCGCGCATCACGCTCACTGCGAGCGGCGGCCCGCTGCGCACCTGGACACCCGAGCAGCTTAAAGCGGCCACTCCTGCACAGGCGGTTGCTCACCCCAATTGGTCCATGGGCGCAAAGATCAGCGTCGATTCCGCGACCATGATGAACAAAGGGCTGGAATTTATCGAAGCGCATCACCTGTTTCCGGTGGGCCTCGATAAATTGCGCATCGTTGTGCACCCGCAAAGCGTAATCCATTCGATGGTTGAATACCGGGACCGTTCCACTCTGGCGCAGCTCGGACCGTCGGATATGCGTGTGCCGATTGCCTCTTGCCTGGCCTGGCCGAAGCGGATGGATACTCCGCTTGAGCCGCTGGATCTGGCCGCGATTGGCGAGCTGACATTTAGACCAACTGATGAAGTCCGGTTTCCGGCCACGCGGCTGGCCAGAGAAGCGATCCAGGCAGGCGGCGCTGCACCCGCCATTCTCAACGCCGCAAATGAGGTCGCAGTTGCGGCGTTCCTCGATGGTCAGATCGGGTTCATGCAGATTACCGCAATGGTAGAAGACACCTTAAGCCGTTATACGGCAGCTGTGCCGGTCAATCTGGAAGACATACTGGCCATTGATGCAGAGGCGCGAACGCGCGCCAACCAAATTTTAGAAAGCACCGCACTTGTTTGAATCGCCACCTTTCTGGATGTATCTTGTCGGCTTCTTGCTTGTGCTTGGGCCGCTCATCACCTTTCACGAACTTGGCCATTATCTGGTCGGTCGCTGGTTTGGCGTGCAGGCGGACGCGTTCTCTGTCGGTTTTGGCAAAGAGGTTTGGGGCCGCACGGACAAGCGCGGCACTCGCTGGAAACTATCAGCTTTACCATTAGGCGGATATGTTCAGTTCAGAGGCGACATGAACCCTGCATCCGCGCCTGATATCAATGCGAACGAAGCCGCGACGCCCGAACAACGCGATGGCAATTTCCATCACGCGGCATTGTGGAAACGCGCGCTGATCGTGGCCGCAGGACCGGTCACCAATCTTCTCATTACGTTGGCGCTGTTCGCGGCCCTGTTCGCGTTTCATGGCAAGCTGACCATTGTCGGCGCCGAAGATTCGCGCACCGTCGGGGAATTTTCGGAAACGTCAGTTGCCAAAGCTGCGGGGATCGAGATTGGCGACACGATTGTTGCGATTGATAATCAGCCGGTAGAGGATTTCGAATCCATCCGCGGCGAGGTCGCACTGTATCCAGATCGATCGATGATCGTCACCGTTGAACGTGACGGCAAGACGCTCGATTTTCCGGTGACCACTCAGCGCGTGGAAGTGACCGATTCGTTCGGCAACACCAGCGCGATCGGTCAACTCGGTGTCGGCCCATCCGGCGGCGAATATGTGCTTGAGCCGGTGTCTGCGTTTCAAGCGATGCCTGTCGCCATTGCACATACAGGCGATGTGTTTGCGATGATGGTGACAGGGATCAAACAGATCATCACCGGAGAACGCTCGATCAAGGAATTGGGCGGTCCGATCAAGATCGCAAAATATTCAGGTGAGCAGATGAGCCTGGGGCTGACGACCTTCATCAATTTCGTTGCGCTCATCTCGCTTAATTTGGCATTCATCAATATCTTGCCAATCCCGGCACTCGATGGCGGGCACCTTGCGTTTTATGCTGCCGAAGCGGTGCGTAGAAAGCCGGTGGGTCCGCAGGCGACCGAATGGGCCTATCGCACAGGGATTGCCCTTGTGCTGGTCTTTATGGTGGTCGTCACGGTGAACGATGTCACGTCGTTGTCGATATTTGGGGCAATCTTTGGCTGACTGAAAGGCAGTTAGTCGGGGACAGGAGGCGGGTGAACCGGCATTGAGCAGGGACTACGCTTGATTGCGAAGGCTGCTTGGGGCAGAGGCAGGTGCGGACCGAATATGGGCCGCCGGAATACGCGTCGCGGGGAAGGCGTGCGTAATTTAGACGGGTTAGACGGGAACATTTACTCCATGAATCGACGCAACCAGACGGGCAGCACACCTGTCACCCCAAAAACCTATACCAAGGCAGGCCGCCTTGCGCTGGCTCTTTCGGGGGCCACGATGCTTTCGGGCGTGCCGTATTCGGCGCTTGCTCAGGATGGCGGCGATGATGCCACGACAGCGACGGGCGCCCAGCCGGCACCCGCTCCTGCACCGGCACCCGCTCCTGCACCGGCGCCAGCGCCGAGCGCAAATGTCATCCGCACCATCAGCGTGTCCGGTGCCGAGCGGCTCGAGCCGACGACGATCCTAAGCTACATCCGTATGCGGGTCGGCCAGGAATACACGTCTGCCGCAGCGGACGAGGCCTTGAAAGACCTTGGCGCGACAGAGCTGTTTTCAGATTTCTCAATTCGCAATGATGGCGGCAATGTTGTCATCACTGTCACCGAAAACCCGGTCATCAACCGCATCGTTCTGGAGGGCAATGAGCGGCTCAAGAACGATAAGATCCTGCCCGAGATCAAGCTGTCGCCGAGGCAGATATTTACCCGTTCAAAAGTCCGCGCCGATGTTGCGCGGATAGTCGAGCTGTACAAACGTCAGGGCCGTTTTGCCGCAGTCGTTGAGCCTAAGATGGTTCAATTGCCGCAGAACCGCGTTGATGTGGTGTTCGAAATCACCGAAGGGCCAAAGTCGAAAGTCCGCCAGATCAACATCATCGGTAACGAGGTGTTTTCCGATAGTGAGCTGCGCGGTGAAATGGTCACTAAACAGGCGCGTTTCCACCGGTTTTTCAGCTCCAACACGAGCTATGACCCTGACCGTCTGGCGTTTGACCAGCAAAAACTCCGCCAGTTTTACCTGACAGAGGGCTATGCCGATTTCCGCGTTGTATCTGCGGTTGCCGAGCTTACACCTGATCAGGAAGACTTTATCATCACATATGTGGTGGAAGAGGGCGAGCGTTACAAATTCGGCAAAGTCGAAGTTGATAGCCAATTGCGCGATTTCGACAGCGATGTGATGAGCGGCAATCTGCCGATGAAGTCAGGCGATTTCTACGACGCTAAAATCGTCGAGGATACTGTCGAGCAGATCACCGAACTGGCGGGCCGTTTCGGTTATGCATTTGCGGATGTTCAGCCGCGCTTTAATCGCAATAAAGACGACCTGACGATGGATATCACACTGATCCTGCGTCAGGCGCCGCGAGTCTATGTCGAGCGGGTTGATGTGAATGGCAACACGCTGACGCAGGATAAGGTTATTCGCCGCGAGTTCCGATTGTCTGAAGGCGACGCGTTTAACTCTCTGGGTGTTCTGCGTACGACCGCGCGTATCAATTCGCTTGGTTATTTCCAGGAGAATTTCGAAGTTAGCCAGGTTGAAGGCAGCGCGCCTGACCGCATCATCCTTGAAGCGAACGTCGAAGAGCAACCGACCGGTGAATTGCAGTTTTCTGCCGGGTTCTCTTCGATCGAACAGTTCATTCTTGCTGCATCTATCCGTCAGCGGAATTTCCGTGGTCGCGGCCAAACTATCGGGCTTAGCCTGAATTATTCGCAGTTTTCGCGGTCCGCCCAGATCAGCTTCACCGAACCTTATGTGTTCGACCGCAATATCTCGTCCGGCATTGATATCTACCGCCGCGACGTAAACAGCTTCAACTTCAACAACCGTGATCGCAACACGACATTCGAACAGGCAACAACCGGTTTTGCTGCGCGCCTTGGTGTGCCGCTTACCGAATTCATGTCGCTCGTTGGCAGCTACACGCTGAACTATGACGAGGTGAGTCTCGACGAGAACCTCTTCTTCTCGGACATTAATGGCGACGGTATTACAGAATGTGACCCGCTGCTGGCCGGACGGTTCCTTTGTGATGCTCTGGGGGATCGGCTTAGCTCCATTCTCGGTCTCAGCTTGACTTACAACACGCTCAATTCGCGTGCCCGGCCAACGCGCGGCCGGAATGTATCGCTCAGCACAGAGTGGGCCGGACTTGGCGGCGATGTTCGCTATCTGCGCTTCCGCGGACGGGCTCAACAATTCTGGAATGTCGCCAATAGCGGCTTTGTCTTCTCGCTTTCGGCTGAAGGTGGGACGGTAATTCCTTTGCAGGATCGCGGCGGTCCGGGCGTAGATGATGTCTTGCTGACCGACCGTTTCTTCCTTGGCGAGCCACAGTTCCGCGGATTTGACATTCGCGGTGTTGGTCCGCGCATCCTGACACAACCGTATGTGCCTGGCCCGGATGGTGAGCCCGTTCCAATCACGGATCGCGACAATGTTCGTGATGATGCGATCGGGGGTCGCAATTATTATCTGGCCCGCGCAGAGCTGGAATTGCCTTTGGGTACCGGCGCACGCGAGCTTGGCCTGCGTCCGTCGATCTGGATGGATGTCGGTGCGCTTTGGGGTGTCGATGCGCCGCTTCTGCAAGACAATCCCAACGGCTTGCAAAATGTTGATGCAAACGGAAACCCTTTGTTCATCGAAACCGGTACAAATGATGAGGGCAACGTAATTCAATTTTCCACGATCAATCCGATCGCGGCTGATGGGGTAACATCCAACGTACCAAGCGTTCGTCCTAACAGCGCAATCCGCGAGGTCTTCCTCGGGAATTCACCCAGCCCGCGTATTACCGCAGGCATCGGGGTAAACTGGAACTCGCCATTCGGGCCGTTCCGCATCGATTTCGCCCAGTCCATTCGCAGGGTTGAAGGCGACGATGAAAAAACATTCACGTTTAACGTAGGAACTCAGTTCTAATGAAAAATCTCATGAAATTTCTCGCTCCAGCAGGTTTGGCGATTGCCGCCGTTGCTGCCACCGCGCCAGCGGCCGCTCAGGTAGAGGGCAAAGTTGCGACAGCCAATGTTTCGCGCGCGATCCTCGGCACGACTGCGTTTCAAACTGCCTATCAGCAGGTGAATACCACCTACGCAGCGCAGCTCGAAACGCGCCGTACGAAACAACAGGAGCTTTCGACCCTGCTTCAGCCGTTCGACACAAATGGCAACGGCCAGATCGAAGATCCGGAAATCGCAGCCCTGCAAGCCGCGCCCAATGTGACGCAGATTTCAACGCTCGAAGCAGAGATTGCTGCGATCAGTCAGCAAGTGAACAACGCGCGCATTTTTGCAGTTGAGCAAATCCTCAACCAGTACCCGACTGTGCTTCAGACGTTCGCTGCCTCGCAGCAAATTCAAATGATCCTTCAGCCCGAAGCCATTCAGTTTGCGCTCGAAGGTGCCGATGTAACCCCTCAGCTCGTGACTGCTTTGAACACAGCTGTTCCTGCGGTGAACATTGTTCCTCCCGCTGATTATCGCCCAAGCCGCCAAGGTGCGCAGGTTTTTCAGGAAATCCAGCAATACCTCGTGACTGCTCAGCGTATTCAACAACAGCAAGCCGCTCAGCAACAACAGGGCAACACACAGGCACCGGGCCGCTAAAGCGATCACGGTAGGCTAACGGGGGCAGCGCATGAACGATAAGCCGAGCGATTCGGAAACGCCAAAGGAACCGATTGTGGATTACGATATTCACAAGATCCTTAAGGCGCTGCCCCACCGTTACCCGCTTTTGTTGGTGGATCGGGTCAAATCGATCCACCTCAATGAACGGATTCACGCGGTGAAAGCCGTCAGCATGAATGAAGAGTTCTTTCAGGGGCATTTCCCTGGTGCTCCGATTATGCCCGGCGTTCTTCAGATTGAAGCGCTTGCCCAAGCGGCTGCGATCCTCGGGATTGAGACGTTGGAGTTGGCGGGCACGGGTAAGCTCGTGATTTTTATGGGTATCGAGAATGCAAAATTCCGTACGCCTGTAACGCCGGGTTGCCTGCTTGATCTGGAAGTGGAATTTGTCCAGCAACGCCGCCGCGTCTACAAATTCAAAGGCAAAGCCAGCGTCGAAGGCAAAACCTCTTGCGAGGTTGAATTCACAGCAATGATCGCTGATCCGCCCGAGAGCTAATGCGACTCTGCTTGCATTATCCCTGAATCGCGTTAAACGCGCCGCTTCCCTGTTTTATAGCACCGCCGGTCGGAACCGGTGAACGCTCAGAAGGACCAGAGTTATGAAAGCCGAAGGGCATCCAGAATATCACACCATCAAGGTCAAAATGACCGATGGTTCCGAATTTGAAACCCGCTCGACCTGGGGTAAAGAAGGCGATACGCTCGCTCTCGAAATCGACCCTACGAGTCACCCGGCATGGACCGGTGGTAAACAGCAGCTTCAAGAAGGTGGCCGTGTTGCCGCGTTCAACAAGCGCTTTGGCGGACTCTCCCTTAAGAAATAAGGGGCAAACCAGTTTGCAGCCTTCGGGCTGTGAGGGAAGGGCGGTCCGACGGGGCCGCCTTTTTCGTTTTGGGCTAAGTGTTCTGGAATACGCCTGATGTAAGCGGATGTCAGGTCTATCGTGCCATCATCTTTACGCGCATTTGATACAGCGAGTGGCGATCGGCCTTGCTTCAAGCCGTTCGCGCCGAATTTCGTCACCGCATTTGGCACACTTTCCGTAAGTGCCGTTTTTGATCCGCAACAGCGCTAATCTGATTTGTTGAATTTCGCTGCGGAGCACCTCGTCAACTCCCTCGAGCGCTTCATCATCAGCGAGGTCGACCGCCTGTTCGCTCCAATCGGCATCAAGCGGATGACGCAGGTCGTCTTCAATCACTTCAGCGCGCTGCAAAAGGTCGTCCAGCCGGGACCGCAATTGTTCTGCGATATCTCGATATTCATTCATGTTCAGCTCCACGGTTTCTCGCGATACCATTTGGTTATGACATATTTCATGCCCTTTCGCACCTTCATCGCGTGATGAAGGGTGTCCTCATTGCCGCTGCCATCGGGGTTTTGATTGTTCCAACCGATCAACTTTCCTTGCTCAGGATCAATTTTTTTGCCGATTGATTTGAAACGGGTGGTGCCGCCAGAAGGGACATTGTTGAGATAGACCATGAAAGTCCAAGTGCGCTGTCCGGAAACGCTACAGAATTTCTCCCAATCAGTGCCGCCGGGGGTAAACCAATCGGTATGCGCTTTGAATTCCTGACCGACTTCGTATCGTTGGCCCTGTAAAGTCTCACCATAAGCCGGATCAATTCCGGTGAATTCATGCAGCACGCGCTCTACCTCTTTAACGGCAGGCTCTTGCGGCTTCATGTCGCAGGTTTCGCTGGTGCGGAAACCGGGATCGCCGTTGAAATCTGCCAGAGTGGAAGGTCGCCGGTCGCTTTCAATCAGATCGATCAGATCGGAGCAAAGCTGTGCTGAGAGGAATGCGGGTTTTAACACCATCTCCACCTTTGGCGATGGCACGCGCATTACGCCGGGATGCGCGCGGAGGAATTCTATCGAGGAATCACCAGATCCGGTCATGGCCAACAAATACCCGCGAGCGCGCGCCTCGCCAAGGCTCTCAAAGGGCTCCGCGTAAGAATCTTGCGCAAAGCGGCACCGGAATCAGTTTTCACTTCCCATGCGCGGCACTTTGTGCAACAGGCTCGCACCGCTAAAACGTAGCCTTGACGGGCCACGTGACAGGCTTATCACGCCCCCCTGCGCGGGCTTGGCAGTAACCAACAGGTTGCGTCGGGAAGGGGCATGTGGCGATCGTAGCTCAGTTGGTTAGAGCGCCGGTTTGTGGTACCGGAGGTCGGGGGTTCAAGACCCCTCGATCGCCCCATTTTCTCCCTTTCCCCGATGATCCTTGGATGGATCTGTCCGGTGACCTGCGCGCCATAGTAAGGCGTTGATAGATATGACCGCATTCTGGACTGAACCGGATTTTGATGACCACGAGATGGTCCATGTTGTGCGTGATCGGAAAAGCGGTCTGACCGCGATTATCGCGGTTCATTCGACTCACCTTGGGCCGGGCGCTGGCGGGACTCGCTTCTGGCATTACCCTGAACCCAAAGACGGGCTGCGCGATGCGCTGCGCCTGTCACGCGGCATGAGCTACAAGAACGCGATGGCCGGTTTACCTATGGGCGGCGGCAAGGCCGTGATCCTTGCCGATGAAGCGCGCACCAAAACGCCCGAACTGCTAGCCGCCTTTGGCGATGCGGTCGAAGGGCTGGGCGGCAAGTATGTGACGGCCGAAGATGTCGGGATCAGCGAAGCCGATATGGTTGCTGTTGCGAAACGCACAGCGCATGTTTCGGGGCTGCCGGTATCTGGTGATGATGCCGCAGGCGGCGATCCCGGACCGTTCACCGCAATGGGTATCTATCTTGGTATCAAAGCCGCGGTTAGGCACAAGCTGGGCAAGGATAGCATGTCTGGCGTTCATGTCGCTGTTCAGGGCACTGGCAGCGTTGGCGGCGGCATGGCTCGGCTGCTCGCGAAAGACGGAGCCAAATTGACACTGGCGGATATCAACGCCGAACGCGCCGCAGGTCTTGCCGCGGAGCTGGGCGGGAAATCCGTGGACGCCGGTTCCATTCTGACGACACCATGCGACGTACTAAGCCCCAATGCGCTGGGCGCGATTCTGGATGAGACCAGCATCGCCGCGCTTGATACGGCGATTGTCGCAGGCGGTGCGAACAATCAGCTTGCCCGCGCCCACCACGGCAAAATCCTGTTTGAACGCGATATCCTGTTTGCACCCGATTATGTCATCAACGCTGGCGGAATTATCTCTGTTGCGACAGAATATCTTGCGCGCCGCGATGGTGTCTCTGCGGGGGTGGAGGAGGTGCACAAGCGCATCGCAACCATTCCGGAAAAGCTGGAGCAGGTTTGGGCGCAGAGCGACGATACAGGAATTTCGCCAGATATCGTTGCCGATCGCATGGCTCAGGAATTGATCGGGCGCGGATAAAAGCGACCCTTGCACTCACTGCGATAGGGTATTGCGCAAATTGCGCCCTTGCAGGCGGCGCAGGGGGCATTAGAACGGCGACAAGGCCATATTGATGCACATCTACGCCAACCCCAAACGATTCCTGTCACTCGCGCAGTGGCTGACCCCGCTTCTTTTCTGGAGCGGTCTGGTCGTTTCGTTGGCTGCGATGGCATGGGGCATGGTGAATGTTCCGCCGGACCGCCTTATGGGGGACAGTGTTCGCATTCTGTTTATTCATGTCCCTGCCGCGTGGCTGGGAATGGGCGGATGGGCTGGTATTGCGATTTCTTCTGCCATGCTTTTGATCTGGAAACATCCACTCGCCAGTGTCGCGGCGCGGGCGATTGCGCTGCCGGGGATGACTTTTACCGCGATATGTCTGGTGACCGGATCAATCTGGGGCCGCCCTACATGGGGGACCTGGTGGGTGTGGGACGGACGGCTGACCAGTATGCTCGTGTTGTTGTTTCTTTATGCAGGATATCTCGCTCTTGCTCAGGCGACAGCACGCGAAGGCGGATCGGCCAAGATCGCTGCGATTTTTGGCCTGGTCGGCGCGGTGAACATTCCAATCATCAATCGCAGTGTCGTGTGGTGGAATTCGCTGCACCAGCCGCCCAGCATTACAACCGGCGGATCGTCAATTGACGCGGTGTTCCTGTGGCCGCTTCTGGCCGCTGTAATCGGGTTTTCGTTGCTGTTTGGCGGGATAGTTTTGATGAGGATGCGCGCTTTGATCGCCGAACAGCAAGTGGAGGCCCGCTTGCGCCGCCGGGCGCTTGATGATGAAGCACCAATGGCCGGCGCGACAGCATCGCAGCCTGCGGCGGAGACCGCATAATGCGCGAGGCATTGGATCACTGGGATTTCGTCATCGCTGCCTATGCCATTGGATTGGGTGCGCTTGCCATCCTGATCATCTGGAGCTGGCAGTCGATGCGCCGCGCTGAAAAGCGCAAGGATGAGGTAAAGCGTCGATGAAAGCGAAGCATCAAAGGCTGGCTCTGGTTGCGTTTGCAATCGTTGCGATTGTCGCGGCCGGGTTAATCGCGGCTTGGACGTTGCGCAATCAAGCCAACTATTTCTATCTGCCAGAACAAATGACGGCTGAGCCGCCCGCTGTTGGGCAGGCGGTTCGGCTGGGCGGAATGGTTCAGGCAGGATCGATCACCCCGCAGCCCGACGGTATCACTGTGAAATTCATCGTAACCGGTAACGAGGAAAGCACCGTGCCGGTTAAGTACAGCGGTATCCTGCCCGATCTTTTTGTCGAGGGGTCAGGCGTAGTGGCAGAAGGCAGCCTAGGCCCGGACGGTGTGTTTCAAGCCACCAATCTGCTGGCCAAGCATGATGAGAATTACGTGCCCCGCGAGCTTGAAGGCTTGGAAGGTCACAATGCCGCCGATTACGCCGCCGACACGACCGTCGGGATCGAATAGAGGCCGTTGCAACAATGATCGCTGAACTTGGACTTGCCGCACTCTGGCTCGCAACCGCATTATCGGTGCTGCAGATAATGTCCGGCGTTATGGGCCTGCGCGGTGATGAAAAAGGCGCCGTGCTGGCAATGTATGCACGCCCGGCAGCGGTGGTTCAGGCGTTCCTTGCGGTGTTTGCTTTTCTTCTGTTGTTGTGGGCGTTTGCGATCACCGATCTTTCGGTCAAACTGGTCGCCACCAATTCGCATTCGATGAAGCCGCTTATCTATAAATTGACCGGCACATGGGGAAACCATGAAGGGTCGATGTTGCTATGGGTGGCTGTGCTTGCCTTGTCCGGCGGCTTGCTTGCGTGGATGGAGCGCCGCTTGCCGGAAAAAACGATGTCGGCAACTTTGGCTGTGCAGGGATTTGTTGCCCTGGGGTTTTATGCGTTCCTATTGCTAAGCTCGAACCCGTTTGAACGCCTGCCCGTTCCGGCGATGGAGGGAACCGGTCTGAACCCGCTGTTGCAGGATATCGGGCTCGCTGTGCATCCGCCAACGCTGTATGTCGGCTATGTCGGTCTGTCGGTTGCGTTCAGCCTCGCGATGGGCGCTCTTATTACAAAACAGGTTACGCCCGATTTCGCCAAGGTCATGCGGCCATGGGTGCTGTTTGCCTGGGTGTTCCTGACGCTCGGCATTACCGCGGGATCATACTGGGCATATTATGAGCTGGGCTGGGGCGGCTGGTGGTTCTGGGATCCGGTCGAGAACGCCTCGCTCATGCCATGGCTGGCGGCGACTGCTTTGCTGCATTCGGTCAGCGTGCTTGCCGCGCGCGATGCGCTGCGAACGTGGACAATCATGCTTGGTGTGCTCGCATTCTCGATGTCCATGCTGGGGACTTTTCTGGTGCGCTCCGGTGTGCTCACAAGTGTTCATGCGTTTGCCGTCGATCCCGAACGCGGCAGTTTTATCCTTGCTTTGCTGGCCCTTTATATCGGCGGAGCGTTGGCGATCTTCGCTTTCCGCGCTGGCTCGATTGCAGAAGGCAAGCGTTTTTCAGTCAGCAGCCGCGAAGGGGCGCTGGTGTTCAACAACGTTATGTTGTCGGCGATCCTTGCAATCGTGCTGCTCGGCACGCTTTACCCGCTGCTGACCGAAGCATTTGACGTGCGCGTTTCGGTGGGCCCGCCATACTTCAATCCTGCAGGTGCGATTTTCGCCATTCCAATGTTCTTGGTGATGGCCGTGGGGCCATTGCTGCGATGGAAGCAGGACAAACCGGCGCGTATCCAGTTTGAACTGATGTTGCTCGCTTCGGTTTTGATTTCAGTGGTGGCTCTGGTTGCGATCCTTGGTGATTACGCCATCCTCCCCGTTTTGGGTCTGGCTTTTGCGGTCGCTCTGGCGATTGCTTCGTTTTTGCCGCTGCGCGGGCGCAACATCGCGCGCGTGCCCACCGCAACGTGGGGCATGGTCATGGCGCATTTCGGTGTGGCGGTTGCGTTGTTTGGAATGGCGAGTGAAAGCGCGTTTACCCAAGAACGCCTTGCCGCTGTTACCCCCGGATCGACCGAAACGGTGGCGGGGTGGACGATCGCTCTTGAAGGCGTCGACCCGGTTGCCGGACCAAACTGGACAGCGGTTGAAGCGCGTCTTTCGGTTGCGCGCGGGGATGAGGAGCCAACGATCATCACTCCGCAGGCCCGCAATTTCTGGGCGCCAGCGCAGGCCACCAGCGAAAGCGCTTTGATTACCCGGTGGGACGGACAGCTTTATGCCGTGATCGGTGATCAGTCGGACGATGGACGCTGGCAATTGCGCGTGTGGTGGAAACCGTTCGTGACATTCATTTGGTACGGCGGTTTGCTTATCTCGCTTGGCGGCGTCCTGTCGATTATCGGCCGGGTTCGTGTTGACCTTAAACGGCGCAGGGCAACTCGCAAAGCCCGGGAGCGGCGCGATGATAAAATAGCCATTGGCGAACAAGCCCAACCGGAGCCTGCAGAATAATGCGCCCTGTGTTTTTCATCCCGCTTGCCCTGTTCCTGTTTTTCGCAGGACTGGCCGGATATATGCTTACTCAGGACAAGGATCAGATGGTGCCATCGGGCATGATCGACAAACCTTTGCCTGAATTTTCGCTACCGCCTGCCGTGGACGGGCTGCCTGGGGCGGCGCGCGCCAACTTTCTTGGTGGCAAACCAAAGCTGCTGAATGTCTGGGCGAGTTGGTGTCTGCCCTGTATCGCGGAGGCTCCCCAGCTTGAGGCATTAAAAGACCAAGGCGTCGAGATTATCGGGATCGCAATCCGCGATAAACCTGCCGACGTTGCCAATTTCCTCAATCGTTACGGCAATCCGTATACCCGGATCGGGGCGGATGACATTTCACAGCTTCAGATCGAGATCGGGGCCGCGGGTGTGCCTGAGACCTTTGTTATCGATGGTGAGGGCAACATCCGATACCAGCATATCGGGGATATTCGCGCCGAAGATGTGCCAGAATTGCTGAAAATTTTGCAGGACGTCGAATGATGCGCGCGCTGCTTACGTTCGCTGCGCTGATTGCGATTGCGGTATCGGGGCCGGTTGCGGCCCAGGACACAATGCCGCCTGCACCCTATGCCTACACGCAGCTTGAAGACCCCGCGCTTGAGGCCAAGGCGAGCGAATTAATGAACACGCTGCGCTGTCTGAAATGTCAGTCGCAAAGTATCAATGACAGCGATGCGCCGATGGCCGGTGATATGCGCCATCAGGTCCGTACGAAGATATTGGCGGGAGAGGATCCCGATGCGATCCGGTCCTGGTTGGTTGAACGGTATGGCGATTATGTCAGTTATCAGCCCGAAGTCAGCTCAACGACCTGGCCGCTTTTTGCCATTCCTGCATTGTTGATCCTGATCGCCTTGTTGGTGTTGCTGCGCCGGTTAGGACGCCGGCGGCACGAGGGAGACGAATAATGGGCGGTTGGCTGGCAGTTCTATCGCTTGCACTGGTGTGTTTCGCGCTTGCTGCGTTTCTGCTCAGGCTTCCGAAAGAGGGGTACGCGCTGTTTGGATCGGTGCTGTTGTTCGGACTTGCCGGTTACGCTTGGCAGGGGAGCCCGGATCAACCGGGCAGCCCAAAAGCCGCAATGGTTCAGGAAGCGCGCTCTGGCGATGATATGGTGGACGCGCGTATTTCGCTGTTCGATACCGTGCAGGCAAAGCCCAGTTACCTCGTTACTTCCGATGCATTTGCCCGGCGCGGTCAATTTGATGATGCAGCCGGAATGCTCCGGCGCGGATTAACGGAAAACCCCGATCACTTGGAAGGCTGGCTCGCCTTGGCGATGGCTTTGACGGCGCATGCCGATGGCTTTGTTACGCCGGCTGCTGTTCACGCTTATGACCGGGCAAGGGCCATAGATCCGGCCAATCCAGCGGCGGATTTTTTCCTTGGATTTTCTTTTTTGCAGGTGGGCGAAGTGCGCCGGGCGCGAGAGATCTGGGCCGGCCTGCTTGCCCGATCACCCGAAGATGCGCCGTGGCGTGAAGACCTCGAAGGGCGTCTTGCACAGCTTGATGACATGATCGCCAACGCGCCGATGCTGCAATAGTGTCACACTTGGCGGCCTGTGAATTGTTGCAGGGGGCAAACGGCGGTGCTAGTGGCCGCGGCCTTGCGGAGAGCCGCATTTCGACGGATGCATCGCGGCAATTCTGCGATGCGTTTTAAGGGCGGTACCGACCTCGGGAAATCCAACGGATATGAGCGACACAGCACCTGTAAAAGCGGCACCCGCGCACCACGCACCCAGCGGGGGGCACGGACATAGCGCGTCGAAACCCGCCTTGGCTGTGGGCGCGATCGGCATTGTATTCGGCGATATCGGTACCAGCCCGCTTTACGCTTTTCGTGAAACCTTTGCCGGGACCGCCAGCATTGCGATCGACCGTATGCATGTGCTCGGGGTCGTCAGCCTGATTTTCTGGTCGATGTTGCTGGTTGTTTCGATCCAGTATGTCACGATCCTGATGCGCGCCGATAACAAAGGGCAGGGCGGCAGTCTGGCTCTGGTTGCGTTGCTGTCAAAGCATATCGGAAAGACCAGCTATGGTTGGTTGGTTGTTCTGCTGGGGGTGTTTGCAACTGCGCTATTCTATGGCGACAGCATGATTACGCCCGCAATCTCGGTGCTTTCCGCGGTCGAGGGATTGACCGTGGTAGATCAAGGGCTGGAGCCGTACGTTATTCCAATCGCGCTTGCGCTGCTCGTGTGCCTGTTCATGCTGCAAGCGCGCGGTACGGCCAAAGTCGGCGCGCTGTTTGCGCCGGTGATGATCGTCTATTTCACCGTGATCGCGGCATTGGGTGGATGGCAAATCATCCAAAATCCGGACATCATTTGGGCGCTGAACCCGTATTATGCGGTGATGTTCTTTGTGACAGATGGGTTGGTTGCCTTCCTTGCATTGGGCGCCGTGGTGCTGGCTGTGACCGGTTCCGAGGCACTGTATTCCGACATGGGCCATTTCGGACGCGGGCCGATGCGGCTTTCGTGGTTTGGTTTTGTCATGCCCTGTCTGCTTCTCAATTATTTCGGTCAGGGCGCGATGATTGCGGGGCTTCCGGCTGATCAAGCCGCCGAAGTGGTCAAGAACCCGTTTTTCCTTCTTGCATCTGAAGAATTCAGGCTGCCGCTCGTGCTGTTGGCTACGGTGGCAACCTTTATCGCCAGCCAGGCGGTCATTTCGGGCGCATTTTCGATCACGCATCAGGCGGTCCAGATGGGCTTCTTGCCGCGCCTCAATATCCGCCACACTTCCGAAACCGAAGGCGGACAGATCTATATCCCGTTCGTCAATTGGGCTTTGATGATCGCAGTCATTCTGCTTGTGCTGACATTCCAGAATTCATCCAACCTTGCCAGCGCCTATGGCATTGCAGTCACAGGAGCGGTGACGATCGACACGCTGCTGATGGCGGTTTTGCTGGTCGGGGTGTGGAAATGGAAATGGTGGTACGCGGCGCCGGTTGTGCTGCTGTTCCTGATCGTTGACGGTGCCTATTTCGCCGCGAACCTGACCAAGGTGCCGCAAGGGGGCTGGTTCCCGCTTGTGGTGGGCCTTGTCGCCTTTACGCTGCTGACAACGTGGGCAAGGGGCCGCAAGTTGATGCGCGAGAGGATGAGCGAGCACGCCCTGCCCATGGAAATCTTTGCCAAGAGCGCCAAAAATTCCGCTTTGCGCGTGCCCGGAACAGCGATTTTCATGGCATCCAGCAATTCCGGCGTGCCTTCGGCTCTGTTGCACAATATCAAGCACAACAAAGTGCTGCATGAACGCGTCGTGATCCTGACCATCGATATTCAGGACGAACCCTATGTCGATCCCGAAGCGCGCTGCGAATTCACCGATATGGGCGACGGGTTTTACCGCGCGGTGCTGCATTATGGCTTTATGGAAGAGACCAACGTGCCGCTTGGCCTGAAAAAAATGGAGCGGTGTGGCGGCGAGTTTGACATGATGCACACCAGCTTCTTCCTGTCGCGGCAAACGCTGCTGGCGAGTGACAAGCCTGGTATGCCGATCTGGCGTGAAAAGATATTTGCTTGGCTGCTGAGAAATTCAGCCAGCGCGATGGATTTCTTCAAATTGCCCACCAACCGCGTGGTGGAATTGGGCAGTCAGGTCGAGATTTAGCGCGACTGACATTCGTTGAATTCGGTTGACACATTCTCCAACATGTCACCCGGTGCCTACAGGTGTTTCATTTGAAACTTCAGAAACTTAGCCAAGTTGGAAACAGTTGACACTGTTCCAACTTCTGGGCCGTATAAGAATACAATTGTCAAAGAACCGCAGGCATTATGACGCGGCCACGGCGTGTAGGAAATTGGATTGGGTCGGCAATCGGCACGAGCGTTTTTCCATTCACCCAAGCCTGCGTATAGCGCGCGTGATTAATCTGTCCCGGAATGTTAGGACGATCGCGTAAAGCGTCTGTGATTGGGTTACCCAATGTCGTCACGAATTGTTCAGGTGTATCTGCCCGAGGATCAAATCGAGGTTCTCGAAACGATATTGCCGCGCCACACGCGTAGGTTCTGGCGCGAAACCGTGCCCGGCGAGCACGAAAAGTACACTTGCATCGTCCAACAGCGTTATACCGACCGCTTGCTTGTCGATTTGGACGATGCGTTTGGGCATGTGCCGGCGTTCACGGCCTATGTCGCGAAGCTTGAAGCGGTATTGCCAACGTTGGAGGAAACTGCGGAAACAGAGCTGGCTCTGTCATCCGATTTGCCGCCACCCACACGGCTGGAACGGTTTTTCAGCCGCGACCGGTTGAGCACGGACGAGCTGTATGACGACATCGAGGAAAGCCTGCATGTCCGCCCGTCATATTTGCTGACTGTGGCCCTTTCTGCTGTCATCGCTGGATTGGGAATGCGCAGTGGCCAAACCGCCGTTGTGATTGGGGCGATGATTATCGCCCCCTTGCTCGGTCCGACGATGGGGCTGGCATTGGCTGCGACCGTGGGCAATCGGAGGCTGGGCCTACAGGCCGCCGTAACATTGGGCATCGGCTGTGTGCTGGCCGTTCTGTCTGGCGTCATCGTTGGCATGATTGTCGAGATTGATCCGCTGGTCCCCGAGCTCAGAAACCGGACGCTTGTCCAGCCTGCTGATATTGCGCTTGCGCTGGCTTGCGGTGCAGCCGGAGTCCTCGCATTTAGCCGCGGCACATCTTTATCACTGGTTGGCGTGATGGTGGCGGTTGCGCTGGTGCCGCCTTTAACCGCAGCAGGGATATATACCGGCGCAGGCTTTCCGGCAGCAGGCGCAGGGGCGGTGTTCCTGTTTGCTGTGAATCTAGTCTGCGTAAATGTCGCCGGAATCGCAACGTTCCTGGCTCAGGGATTGCCTCCCAAAAGCTGGAGGCTCACGACCGGTGTCATGTTGGTTTGGGTGATCTTGCTGATCATGCTCATGTCCATGATGGTGGGCCGGATATTTCTAGGCTTCGGATCATGGGATGGCCTTTTCGATTATTTTATTGCGGGCCAATCACCGTAATTTCAGTCTGACGACCGTCGATATAGCGCACGGTTTTGCCATCGAAGAACGCGTCTTCCTCGGTGCGGAAATCCACGCGTTGTCCGCCCCATTCGGGCACTTCGGCATAGGTCGTCAGTTCAATTGACCATGCGGTGTTCGCATTGATTGGGCCTGCGCCGCGCGGGTCGTATTCCTGATTGTCCCAGAACCCGATGGCGGGGCCTGCGCCGTGGCCGTGTGTACCGATGGGATGGGTATAGATTGAGGGATCAAGCCCCTCGGCAATGGCTTCACTGCGCGATTTCAGCATGGCGACATTACCGGGGCGGCCAACCTCGAAATTGGCGGCCAGAATATCCTGCACGCGGTTCGAATTTTTAAGGCCAGCGGCAAGGCCTGCGGGCACCTTGGTCTCGCCTGGTTTCAGGACATAGGCGAGGTGCTGAGTATCGGTGTTGAGCCGCAGATAGGTGATGCCGAAATCGGTCCAGAGAAGATCGCCGTGCTGGATCACAGTGTCGCCATCCAGCATACCTTGTGCCCCCTCGCGCTGAATGCCGATGCTGGGGTGGAACCACGGCGTCAGGCCCAGCTTTGCGAGCCGATCGCGGTACCACCATTGGACATCGGCGGCGGTTGTTGTGCCGGGGGTGATAACCTTGCGGGAAAACGCCTCTGCAATGATCGCATGGGCGGTGCGCACAATGGATGGGTAAAGCTCCATTTCTGATGCGATGCGCGTTTCCAGCCAGCGCACGCTTAATGTTTCGCCCGAAACGATCCGCTCACGGTGTTCAGGCGAAAGTGCCTTGCTCATCGCCATAAACTGGCTGTGCGTCATACCGTCACCAAAAGCGGTGATATCGGAATAATTGATCGCAATTTTCGCCGGATCGCGCGCGGCGATGATGTCGGCAACGGCCTGCCATTGATCGGGCTCGTCCTCGGGTGCCCAAGACGGCTCAAACAATCCGGCAAGGCCATAGCGGCTGACCGTCAGGCGTTCGATCGGGGCGCCATTGCCCGGATCATGAAAGATCAGGATGGTGCGCCGCCGCGCCGACATGCTTTTCGCATCGAGCATGCTGGCGACCACCGGCTCTTCAAAATATTCGCGGCTCATCATCAGCCACAGATCGACGCCTTCCTCGCGCATGATCTGGGGAATCACGGTGTCCAGCCGCTCGGCAAGGATACCGTCGATCACCTTGGCGCGTTCCCGCATGGAGAGGATCGGCGGCAACGCAGGCGCGGATTGTTCTGTCTCGCTCATCGGAATGGGAGGCGAGGGAGCAGCGGTTAAAGGGGGCGCGGCGAGAACCGCAATCGTTGAAAGCGACGCGGCGAATAGTCGAACCATGAAATCCCCTTGCGTTTTAAGCCGTTGGTGGCTCGTTTTTGATTACGTCGTCTTCCTGTCCCACATCCAGCCCGTGTTTGAGCAGCATCGGGATGTTGGCCATCGTGAAGATCAGGCTGATCGGCATGAACACCCACAGCTTTGCCCATAGCCAGCCTTCGAAAGTCATATAGGCGACGAGCGCTTCGTTAAGGCCAGCCAGCGCGAGAAAGAACACGCCCCAATTGCGCGACAATTTGAGCCAGCCATGTTCGTCGACGCCTTCAAATGCGGCCTCCAGCAGGATTTTGAGCAACGGTTTGCCCATGGCGAAACCAGCGATCAGCGCGACGCCGAAAATGCCGTAAATTATCGTCGGTTTAAGCTGCACAAACCGCGGATCGCCAAAGAATATGGTCAGCGCGCCAAAACCTACGATCAGCACGGTCGACAGCCATAGCATAGGCGATACATGCCCAAGTTTGAGCTTGCTGAAAGCCAATGCAATCACCGCTGCGACCATAAAGGCGATGGTGCCATAGATGACCGGCGCGACTTCGCCGAATTGCGTGTCTGCGGGCACGGGATAGAGTTTGAACACTGCGAGGAATATCAGCAGCGGGCCGTAATCGACCAGCAAATTGAGCCAGCCGGATTTGGGTTTTTCAGTGTCTGACATTACGCCACTCCTGCAATCACGCGGGCGACAAGGTCGGGATCGAACGGGCGCAGGTCTTCCATTTTCTCACCCACACCGATGGCATGGATCGGCAGCCCATATTGTTCGGCTGCGGCGACCAGAACACCGCCGCGCGCGGTTCCATCCAGCTTGGTCATGATCAGACCGGTGACGCCCGCGACTTCTTTGAAAACGTCGATCTGTGACAGCGCGTTCTGCCCGTTGGTTGCATCCAGCACAAGCACGACATCATGCGGAGCCTCCGGGTTGAGCCGCCCCAGAACGCGGCGGATCTTCTCCAGCTCGTCCATCAGCTCGCGTTTGTTCTGAAGCCGTCCGGCGGTGTCCACCACCAGCGCGTCTATTCCGGTGTCGGTGGCCTGCTTGACCGCATCGAACACAATGGAAGCGGGATCGCCGCCTTCCGGCCCGCGCACAATGTCTACGCCGGCACGCTCTGCCCATGTGGCGAGCTGTCCAATGGCCGCAGCGCGGAAAGTGTCGCCCGCCGCCAGCAAAACGCCGTAATCATCTTCGGTAAAAAGATGCGCAAGTTTGGCGATCGTCGTTGTCTTGCCCGACCCGTTGACGCCGATAACAAGGATGACTTGCGGGCGCGGGAAGGCGGTTATCTCAAGCGGTTTTGCAACCGGACGAAGGATCTCTGCGATTTCTTCGGCAACGGCTTCTTTCAGTTCGTTCTGGGTGATCTCTTTGCCGAACTGTTTATTGGCAAGCTTATCGCGAATGCGCGCCGCCGCCGCAGGGCCAAGATCGGAGATGATCAGCGCATCTTCGATATCGTCGAGCGTTCCATCATCCAGCTTACCCCCGCCAGCGATACCAACGAGGTTTTCGCTGAGCCGGTCAGACGTCTTGCGAAATCCGCCAAGCAGCTTTTCGCTCCAACTCGTCTCGCTCATACCAACAGGCCTTCCTCGATCCCGCGCACGGTCACATTCACAATATCGCCTACCTGTGTATCTTCGGACAGACGCACACGGGCATAGTTCGGCGCATAGCCCGTTCCGTCGCGCTCGGCGAGGACGGGCAGTGTTTCACCCACAAGACTGGAAAGCCATGCGGCGCGCACATCCGATACCGCGCTGCGCAATTCGGCGGCGCGCGATTTGATTATGGAGCGGTCCATTTGCGGCATCCGCGCCGCTGGGGTGCCAGGGCGCGGGGAGAATGGAAAAATATGGCCGTGCGCAAGCCCAAGCTCTGTGATGATCGAAACGTTATCAGCATGATGCGCGTCAGTCTCTGTCGGGAAACCCGCCATCAGATCGGCTCCGACCGTGATTTCGGGCCTGCGGGCCTTTAAACCCAGCACCAAATCGACCGCATCGGCGCGCAAATGGCGGCGTTTCATCCGTTTCAAAATGAGGTCCGCGCCGTGCTGCAATGACAGGTGAAGGTGCGGCATCACGCGTGGTTCGCTGGCGAAAAGTTCAAACAACTGCTCGTCAATCTCGATCCCGTCGAGAGAGGACAGGCGCAGCCGGGCAAGTTCCGGGAACTCGGCCAAAATCGCACCAGCCAGCGCCCCCAGTTTCGGTTCGCCTGGCAGATCATGTCCCCAACTCGTCAGGTCCACTCCGGTAAGGACAGCTTCCTTGGCGCCTTGGGCAAGGTGTTGTTCCACTTCGCGAAGCGCCTCTGTGATAGACAGCGAACGGCTTTTGCCGCGCCCCTGCGGGATGACGCAGAATGTGCAATCGTGATCGCAGCCATTTTGCACCGCAATAAAGGCGCGTGTTTTGGTCGGCGCAATCGGCGTTTCGGCGACAGGCGCGTTCCAGCTGCGCGGATCGAGTTTGCGCTCGTTTGCGATCAACCCGTCCACCTCGGGCATATCGGCCAGCTGGTCCCGCTCAATATCCGCAGCGCAGCCCGTGACGATCAGGCGTGCGTCGGGCCGCGCGCGCCGCGCCTTGCGAATAGCCTGACGGGTTTGGCGCACGGCTTCGGATGTGACCGCGCAGGAGTTCACCACTACAACATCGCCCGCGTCGGCGAGCATCGCGCGCATACGCTCGCTTTCGGCGAGGTTCAGGCGGCAACCCAGTGAAATCACTTCCGGCTTGATTTCAGCGGGCGCGCTCACGAATAATCGTCCCATTCGAAGGTGCCGCGAAATGCCTCTGTCGCGGGGCCGGTCATGCGGATCGTGCCGCCTTGTTCCCATGCAATGTTGAGATCGCCGCCGGGCAGGGTAACGGTGACGGGGCTTTTCGCGATACCTTTGCGGATCGCTGCCACAGCGGTTGCGCAGGCGCCCGTGCCGCAGGCCCGCGTCAGGCCCGCACCGCGTTCCCATACATGGAGGGTCAGGTGGTTGTCGCCCGCAATGCTCGCGACGTTCACATTGATGCGTTCTGGAAAGAGCGGATCGGTTTCGATCGCCGGGCCGATTGCCGCAAGGTCGACCGCATCCGCATCGTCTGTGAAAAAGATCACATGCGGATTGCCGACATTCACGGCCATGGGTGCATCCAGCATGTCCCAACCGACTGGCATGTTCGCTGTGTCCATCGCATAAGCGAGCGGGATCGCGTCCCATTCGAATTTGGGGCTGCCCATATCGACGCTTGCGCCGCCGGTTGCCGGCTCAAGCGTGATCGCGCCGCCGCCGGTTTCGACCTTGGCAGGTTGCCCATGCAGCAACGCCACCGCCCGGCTGGCATTGCCGCAGGCTTCGACTTCGCTGCCATCGGAATTGAAAATGCGCATACGAAAATCGCACGTATCACTCGGTTCAAGCACGATCAGTTGATCGCAGCCGATCCCTTCGCGGCGGTCGGCAAGGCGATTGGCAAAATTGCTCGGAATTGCGGGCAGGGCGGTTTCGCGCGCGTCGAGCACGATGAAATCATTGCCGAGGCCATGCATTTTGATGAAGGGGACGCGCATAGTGTTGGTGCATCTATGCACCCGCTTGCCCGGCGTCTAGTCTATGGCTGATGAACGCTGGTGCGCAGGCCTTTAAAGCTGGGCGTTCGCGCGCTGCGGTTCCTGCGATTGTGCCACGTTTTCCAACAACAGCTCCGGTCTGGATTCGCCCACCAAAAGGTTCAGGCGGCGCAGCCGGTCAAACACCGCGTTTGATGGTTCGGGCTTGCCAAAATAGTATCCTTGTCCCTTGAAATCGCCAAGGTTTTTGAGCGTTTCGAGGATCGCTTCGCTTTCGATGCCTTCGGCCGTAATCGGCAGATCAAGGCCTCTGCCAAGCGATACAATCGCATCGACGATGGTTCGCCCGCTTTTGTTGTGGCGCAGTTCGCTAACGAAAGAACGATCGATTTTCAGCCGGTCAAACGGCAATGACCGCAATTGTTCGAGGCTGGAATAGCCGGTGCCAAAATCATCCAGGCTGATGGAAACACCCTGATTGCGGAGGCTGGTGATCATCGAATGAACCATTCCCACATTGTCATGCAGGCAGCTTTCGGTGATCTCGATTTCCAGGCGCTGTGCAGGGAAATTGTGTTCAACCAGCATTTTGAGCAGTTTCTGGGCGAACCATGGGTCGCGCAACTGCACCGGCGAAATGTTGACTGACAAAGTCAGGTTTTCATCCCACAAACGCGCATCGGCAAAGGCTTTGCCGATCAATTGTTCGGACAGGTCGGCGATAATACCGATCTCTTCCGCTATCGGAATGAAGATATCGGGGCTGACGAGGCCCAATTCCGGGGACTGCCACCGGGCAAGCATCTCAAAACCGGACAGCTCGCCAGTCGTGAGGTCGATCTGCTGTTCATAGAATGGCACAAATTCGTCGTTTTCCAGTGCGCGCCGGATGCCCGATTCCATTTCGTTGCGGAAACGCAGTTCGTTTTCCATCGCCGATTCAAACCAGAAATAGCGGTTCTTTCCCTGCTTTTTGGCGTGATACATTGCGATATCCGCGCGGTGCATCAGCTCATCGGAATTGGTGACAGCGAAATTTTGCGCGCCACCATCTTGATCTGTTGCAACACCAATCGACATGGTTGCATCGATCACCAGAGTTTTCAGGCGAAACGGCAGAATTACGTGATCAAACATGCGGATGACCAGTTCATCGATGCGGTTCCGATGTGCCGGATCATAGGACAGGACAAACGAAAATTCGTCACCGCCCAGCCGCGCCAAAATGGCATTTTCAGGCAATTGTTCGCGCATTCTTTCGGCCAGTATCACAAGCACATCGTCGCCAATCGAATGGCCGTGCATATCATTGATCTGTTTGAAATTGTCGAGGTCGATCATGCCATACGCGATGGCATGCCCGCGCGCGGCGGCGCGTTCGCGAAGCTGATCGGTCGCGGCGCTCATGCTTCGGCGATTCAGGCATCCGGTAAGCGGGTCAATCTCGGCCAGTTCGCGCGCCTGCGCCTCGGCGCGTCTGCGTTCGGAAATCTCAAAAACGAGCTGACGATACCGGCGCCAGCCAAAGATGATCAGCGCGATATTCAAAAGCAGCGCATTGACCAGCAGTTTATCGGGACCCTTGCCATCGGCAAAAATCGCGTCGATCACACTGGGCAGAACAGTTCCGCCGGTGCCGACGAACATGATGATCGCAGCCGTTGCAATGCCGAGCGCAACCATGTCTTTTTCCGCGCTTCCAAAGCGATGATTGGTCGTTTTTTCAGTCACCGTTCCTGCTTCGCTTTACCCGGGGATTGCCAGCCCGATTAAATGGAGATCCCGAAATCGGGGTCGTGATCCGGCGTTAATGCCGCGTTTCGATAAAAATCGGGTTAATTCTGGTGGATAGCGCGCCAAGGGCTGGCCGCGATGCGTCTGCGTGGCTAGGCAGATGCCGCATCTTCAGCAATCGATCAGGAGCGCTATTCATGGCCGAGCAGAAATTTTGGCTGATTAAATCCGAACCGTTCAAATACAGCTGGGACGATTTGGTGGCCGAGAAAGAGGGCACGTGGGACGGCGTCCGCAATCACCTTGCCAAAAACAATCTCAAAGCGATGAATGTCGGCGACGAATGCTTTTTCTATCACTCGCGAGAGGGGTTGGAGATTGTCGGGATCTGCACAGTCAGCGTCGCGGATATCCTCGATCCCACTGACGAGACGGGCAAATGGGCGGCTGTAAAGGTCAAACCCAAATGCAAATTCGATAATCCGGTTTCGCTAAAACAGATCAAGGCAGAGCCCAGACTGCAGGATTGCGATCTTGTCCGGTTGTCCCGCCTGTCGGTCGCCTCGATCAAGCCGGATGAATGGAAATGGATTTGCGAGATGGCGGAGGGCTAAACCCTAAGCTTTGGCGCGCAGGGCGCTGACCGTTGCGCCGCTCGCCGCGAGCTGTTCGATATCGATTTTCATATGGATCAGCCGCAAACCCTGGCGTGTCTGGGCCTGTGCCAGAGCATCGATGAATTCCTGCGTTGTAGTGGCCACCGCGCTCCACCCGCCAAAGGCCGCGCCAAGCATGGCAAAATCGGGATTGGATAGCTGCGTGCCGGAAACACGCGCAGGGTATTCGCGCTCCTGATGCATACGGATCGTGCCATATGCTCCGTTGTCGATCACCAGCACAAGCAGATTGGCACCGTGCTGAACGGCTGTGGCGAGTTCCTGACCATTCATCAGGAAATCACCGTCGCCCGCCACGGCGACCACTTGTCTTTCGGGATGACGCAAAGCCGCAGCGACAGCGGCGGGCACACCGTATCCCATCGCGCCAGCGGTTGGCGCGAGCTGGCTGGGATACCCTGCATAGCGCCAATACCGGTGCCACCATCCGGCAAAATTGCCTGCGCCGTTGCAGATGATGCTGTCTTTGGGCAGCGCCTCTCGCATGTGCGTGACACAGGCCGCCATATCAAGCGCGGGCGCGGTTTCTGACGGCGCGGCGCTTGCCCATTCACGCCATTCTCGATTGGCCTGCGCCCCGGCGTCAAACGGGATCACGGCGCTATCTTCCCACAAAGCAGCGGCTTCGGCGAATTCATCAACCGAACAGCACATCTCAAGATCGGTTTTGTAAACCCGGCCCAGTTCGTTTGCGTCGGGATGGATGTGGACCAGCAATTGATCGGGATGTTCCAAAGTCGGGACTTCGTACCCGTCTGTTGTTGCTTCTCCCAATCGCGCTCCGACTGCGATGATCAGGTCTGCGTCCTTCACCCGCTGAACCAGTTTGGGATTGGGTCCGTATCCCATATTTCCGGCATAAACGGCGGAATCCGGAGAGATCGCATCCTGACGGCGAAACGCCGTTGCCACGGGCAGTCCAATATTCTCGGCGAATTGTTGAAAGTGATCGCGCGCTTTGGTGTTCCATCCAGCGCCGCCGATAATCGCAATGGGGCTGGCTGCGTCTGAAATCAGGCCGAACAGCGCCTGCATCGCATCGGGACAAACCGCCTGCGGCGGCCGCGTGGTGAAAGGGCGCGGCGCAATTGCATCGTCTACGTGATCACACAGCATATCTTCGGGCAGCGCGACAACGACCGGACCGGGCCGCCCGCTGATCGCGACCGAGTATGCCCGTGCGATATATTCTGGAATACGGGCCGGATCATCAATGCGCGTGACCCATTTGCAAATGGGCCCAAAATAGGCGCTGAAATCAACCTCCTGAAAACCCTCCCGGTCGCGCATATTTCGGGCAACATCGCCCACGAACAGGATCATTGGCTGCGAATCCTGATGTGCGACATGCACTCCGATGCTGGCATTGGTGGCGCCGGGGCCGCGCGTGACGAAAGCGATGCCGGGGCGCCCGGACCCAGCGGCGTTCATCGCGCCATCTGCGCAGGCCATGAACGCAGCTCCGCCTTCCTGACGGCAAATGACGGTTTCGATGGCGGCTGTGTCATGCAGCGCATCCAGAACCGCAAGAAAGCTTTCTCCGGGTACCGTGAAGATGCGATCTGTACCCTGCTCGGCAAGGCATTCCACCAACAATTGTGCAGCGCTTTTCAACGTTGTGCCCACGATCCGTCTCTCCCCAACCTTTTCGATCCGTCACCGGCGCTTAGCGGGGGCAGGGACGAAGGGCAATCACAGCAAAGATGGTTAGCAAAACGCCGCTTCTGTCCCGCTCTGTGACAGGGGATAAGCGATCCGGGGGCAAGGGGTTAAGAAATTGTTAAAATCGCGTAACACACCGGTCGAAGCACATACATTCCGAGAGAGAATATGCGTCGCAGCCTAGTCCTTACCGATGAAACATGTCGCCACCCGTTTCGCGCTAGCCTTCCGCCAAGCGTAAAGGCCGATCTGAATGTCATTCCCGCCGAAACGCTGTGGCGGCTGACCGCTGATGACGTTCGCGGCTTTGCAACCACCTATGTTGCGGTGACCGCAGCGGTGCTCGCCTTTATTATCTAAAGCTGTTTCCGGTTAGGAAAAAGCTGGCGCGGCGGCGATTTCGGCGGCGTGCAGTTTTTTTCCCAGCCATGCCGACACCACGGTCATTCCCGCAGCCAGCAGCAATTGTTCGGCAACCGGTATGCCCAGTGCTGTCATGCCAATGGCCACCGCAGATCCGATCACCATCGCCAAAGAATTGACGATATTGTTCGCCGCGATTGTCCGCGATGCGGCGTCCGGTGCGCAGCGCGTGGTAAGAAACGCATAAAGCGGCACCACAAACATCCCGCCCGCTGTCGAAATGCCCAACAGGATCAGCGAAAGCGGGATTGCCAGCGGTTCGAGTATCCACAATTGAATGGGCAGCAATTCGCCCGCTTCATTCGGGATCCATGCGCGCGATACGAAATAGAACCCGATCAGGAAAAAGCCCATGATCACGACGCAAATTGGCGCGTATCGGGCGGACACCTCGCCTTTCAACAAAGCGTTGATCGCAACCGAACCCACCGCAATGCCGACGGAAAAGATCACCAGAAACAGGCTCGCGACTTCGGGTGTGGCGAGCAATTGGTTTTTGGCGAGAGGCGGGAATTGAATGAACAGGACCGCGCCGATCGTCCAGAAAAAGCTGATCGCGATAATGGCGAACCAGATTTCGCGATTGTCGCGCGTTTTCTTTACCAGTTTCCAGCTCATCACAATTTGATCGGCGATGGCGACCGGTGCGTATCCGAGCCAGCGCAGAACCGGATTGCGCACTTTTTCGGCATACGGTTCGAGCAGCGGGAAATGCAGTTCATGGTTGCCCTGAGGCGGGGCATCCGGAACCCAGCGGCTGACGAAGTATCCCGCGATTGCGGTCAGGATGATGAGGCCAATGACATATTCGATCGCGTCGATCATGAACCCGGCCAGGATCGTACCGGTAAGGATCGCGATATAGGTTCCTGCCTCCACTAGCCCGGTTCCGGGCAGCACTTCGTCTTTTTTAAGGTGCTGCGGAAGGATCGCGTATTTGATCGGGCCGAGAAACGCGGATTGCACGGCAGCCAGAAAGACCACGCCCAAAAGCAGCGGGATGGCGAAAGTGTGCACGGCGATGCCCTGCCACGCCATAAACAACCCGATCGCGCCAAGGCTGGCCCAGCCGATTTCGCACAATTTTACCCGGCGAATGATCGCTGCCTTGTCATGCGTATCGGCCAGTTGCCCGGCAAGCGCCGAAAACAGCACGAATGGCAGGATAAACAATAGCGATGCTATGCCGCTAAAAAATGCCTCTTGTTTCTCATCGTTATAGACAGAGTAAACGACGAACAGGACCAAGGCGGTCTTGTAAAGATTGTCGTTAAACGCATTGAAAAACTGCGTGACCATCAAAGGCATAAAGCGTTTGCGGGTTAAGAGGCGCGTCGATGTGGTCATACAAATGGGTCGGAAATGCTCCTCTGTTTTCCCAGATAGACGTTACGTGTTCTTTCACAAGAGCGTTCACAAACGCGAAAGGTGACTTTTGCGCGGGAAAAAGTGACGCTAGGGCTTTGCAACATATGTTGACCTTACCCAACATCCTTACGCTTTCGCGTATTTTCGCCCTGCCATTGCTGGCATTTTTCCTGTGGTGGCCGGAATGGCGGCTGGGATATGCGATCGGATTCGGCCTGTATGCGCTGATCGCGATCACCGATTTTTTTGACGGATATCTCGCCCGCGCTCAGGGGACGGTGTCGAAACTCGGTATCTTCCTCGATCCGATTGCGGATAAAATCATGGTGGCAACCGTGCTGTTGATCCTCACCGCACAAGGATATCTGCGCGGGCCCTATGTTGGCGATATGCACGTGATTGCCGGTCTGGTGATTCTGATTCGCGAAATTGCGGTGTCGGGCCTGCGTGAATTTCTGGGCGGTTTGCAGGTTTCGGTGCCGGTGTCTGCGCTGGCCAAATGGAAAACCACGTTTCAGCTGATGGCGCTCGGCGCGCTTATCCTTGGCGGGGCTGTTCACGGCCAACCATGCCAATCACTGGGTGAGCCGTGCACAAGCATCGCGGAAAGCTATATTCACATTATCGGGCTGGGCAGCCTATGGGCGGCGGCGGTGCTGACTGTAATCACCGGCTGGGATTACCTGCGGGTCGGTTTGAAGCATATGGATTGATCGCTGTGTTCGCGCGGTGAGGAATAATTACGCCTCAGCCCGCGTCTTGATCACGGCCAGCACATTGCCTTGCACATCGCCCAGCAGCACCTCCCCCCACAATTCGAAATACCATCCCAGCCGAGTGCGCATCTGGTAACTGGTTGTCAGGTTCAACGTGACTTCGTTCGGGCCAGTTTGGGTTAAAGTGTATCCGCCCCGCGCGATTTTCAGGATGGGGCCATCGGGGTCGATATGCTTGTCAGTATGCGCCTGCACAGACCCGTCCGGGAATACAAACGTCCACGCAATCCGCTTCCCAGAAACGATATCGTCGACATGTTCTTCGAACCGGATGTCCGGCCCCCATTCCGCCTCGCGCACCAGAGTGTCGCCGCGTTTGACGAGGGCGGCATCGCTGGGGCGGGGTATCCCGATCAGATCATGAGCGAAAGTTGCCGTGCCTTCGGTGTCGGCAATGTCAGGCACCGCGATCAGCATCGACCAAACCGTGTCCGCGCTCGCTTGAATTGTGACAGAGCGGCTGACGCTGCGTGTCTGCCATTGGGGCGGGGCCATCTCCTCGGCAAAGATGACGGCGAACGGGATCAAAAGCGCAGCGGAAACTTTCAGCCGCGTACCTCCATCTGCGGCCTGTTCGGCCTGTTCGGCCTCTTCGCGCCGAATTTTGATCAGGAGAGCCGCAAGCGCGCCTCCGATCCCGCCGGCGAGCCAGAACGGCAGCACCATCATTATGCAAACGAGTCCCTCGCCGACGCCAAAATAGACGAGCGGAAATAGTATCGCGAACAGCGCCACTGGCGCGATCAGGCACCCGATCGTGTTGTAAGAGGCCCAACCCAGCCCGCCAATCAGCGCACCGATGGCAAAAGGAATCGCAAACAATGCGCCGAAACCCGCAAATCCGTTTTCCAGACCCGGTCCATAGACAAGGTAGGCGAAGGCGCAGAGCACAGTTGCAAGCATAGCCAGCAAAAAGCCGCTATATGCCGTTTTGGGAAGCTCTGCCGGTTCATCCATATTATCGCGACCTATGCCCGAAAACAGCGGCGCGACAAAGCCTTACTCCGCTCTCAATTCCTCAGCGAGCAGTTTGAAATCGGCCTCTCGCGGGGAGTTTTTCCGCCATGCCAGCGCGATTTCACGCTTTGCAGTCTCGCTTTCGACCGGGCGGGCCACAACATCGGTGCCGTTCAGGATTCCGGCATCAATCGCCATTTCAGGAAGCATGGTAAGCCCGAGATCGTGATCGACCATCTGAACGAGTGTGTGCAGGCTGGTGCCGATCATGCTGGCGCTGGCTCGCAATTCGCTGCGGTTGCAGGCTGCCAGCGCATGATCGCGCATGCAGTGCCCGTCTTCGAGCAGCAATAACCGCCCTTGGTCGATCATGTCAGGCGGGATGGTCGCCGGAGGATCGCGCGGATCGTCTTTGGGAAACGCGACAAACAACCTGTCGTCTGAAATATGCTCTAACGCGATCTCGCCTGTATCGAATGGCAGCGCGAGCAGCACGCAATCGACCCGGCCATGCTGAAGCGAATCGAGCGCATCGTGGCTCGTTTCTTCGTGCAGCATCAATTGCAGATCGGGGCGTTCTTTTCTCAGCCGTGGCAGCAGGCGCGGGATCATGAACGGCGCTATCGTCGGGATCACACTCATCCGCAGCTGGCCCGAAAGCGGCTTTCCTGCCGCCTGCACCAAATCGGACAGCTCCTCCGCCTCGCGCAGAAGCTTGTTCGCTTTGGTCACAACCTGCTCGCCAAGCGAGGTGAAACGCACCACGCGCCGGCTGCGCTCCACCAAAGTCACACCGAGCAGCGATTCCAGCTCGCGGATGCCCGCGGACAGTGTCGATTGTGACACAAAACTGGCATCGGCCGCGCGGCCGAAATGGCCGTGTTCATGCAGCGCGACCAGATATTGCAGCTGTTTGATGGTGGGAAGGTAGGTCGACATCGGTTTGCGCTACTCTGCCGCCAGCGCTTCTTCCATGCTGGCTTGCATATCATCGATATGCGTCATTTTCAGCTTGCCGTCTTGCACCGCAAAAGCGAGCTTTCCTTCGACCAGTTCCAACGCATCCTTGCCGAACACGTCATAGCGCCAGCCTTCGAGAACTTTCAGCTCGCGTACGCCTGCGGCAAGGGCTTCCATCTCGTCTGCCCGGGTAAGCAGGCGCGGTGCCACGTCAATTTCGCGGGCGCGGATTTTAAGCAGCAATTTTAGCAGATCGGCGACCAGCGCGCCTTCTTTTCCCAATGGCGCGCCGCGCTTCATTTTCAGAGGCATTTCCTCTTTCGGCAAAGGTTCTGCCTCGGCGATGACTTTCATCATGCGTTTGCCGATATCGTTGTCTTTCCAAGCCGCGGAAAGCCCGCGAACCTTGCCCAGATCCGCCTGTTTCTTGGGCGGGTGGCTGGCAATGTCAGCCAGTGTTTCATCGCGCATGATCCGGCCGCGCGGAATATTTTTGTGCTGCGCTTCGCCTTCGCGCCATGCCGCCAGCGCTTTCAACCGGCCCAGAACGGTGGGATTGCGCCCCGGTGAGCGGATCCGTTTCCAGGAATTGTCCGGATCGATGATGTAATTGCTCGCATCGGCCAATTTTTCCATCTCCGCGTTGAGCCAGTTGCCGCGCTCGGTCTTGATCAGTTTTTGCAGGATCTTTGGAAAGATCACAGAAAGGTGCGTCACATCGCCAATCGCATATTCGATCTGGCGTTCGGTCAGCGGGCGGCGGCTCCAATCGGTAAACCGCGCGCCTTTATCAACGGTAATGCCAAGCCACGTTTCAACCAGATTGGCATAGCCGATCTGTTCGGACTGGCTCACCGCCATCATCGAGATCTGCGTGTCGAATATGGGATAGGGTGTCTTGCCCGTGAGGTTGACGATAATCTCGACATCCTGACCGCCGGCATGAAAGACTTTCAGGACCTCGTCATTCTCGCACATCAGATTGAGCAGCGGGGTCAGGTCGATGCCACTCGCCAGCGGATCGATCGCGGCGGCTTCTTCTGTATTGGCGATCTGCACCAGGCAGAGTTCCGGCCAATAGGTATTCTCGCGCATGAACTCTGTGTCCACAGCGACGAATTCGGATTTTGAGAGGCGCTCGCACAGATCGGTGAGAGCTTCGGTGGTGGTAATCAGATCATGTATTTTCATAGCATTTGTATCTTTTTGAGCGGAGTGCCGCTCTCGGGTCCCTTCCCAGTGGCCTGTTTGACCAGACGCTTCACTTGACAAAGTGCAGGTCTTGCCCTGTTAGCGCGCCCATAAACAGGGCATATAAAGCCCCACTTAATAGCAGGCGCGCTCGCGCCGTGGTCCTTTGGGCCATACGCTTAAACAGGACAAGAGTTTAGATGCACGCTTATCGCACACACACTTGCGCACAGCTTTCCGCTGAAAATGTCGGAGAATCGATCCGTTTGTCGGGTTGGGTTCATCGTAAACGCGATCATGGCGGCGTTTTGTTCGTCGATTTGCGCGATCATTACGGAATCACTCAGCTGGTCGCGGATGAAGATTCGCCCGCTTTGGCTGTGTTTGAACGGTTGCGTGCCGAATCTGTGGTGACGATTGATGGCGATGTGAAAGCGCGCACGCCCGAAACCGTGAACAAAGATCTGCCCACTGGCGAGATTGAAGTGTTCGTTCGTTCGATCACCGTTCAAAGCGCAGCCGCAGAATTGCCGATGCCGGTCGCAGGCGAGCAGGAATATCCCGAGGAAATCCGGCTTAAATACCGTTTCCTCGACCTGCGGCGTGAAACCATGCACCGCAACATCGTGCTGCGGTCAAAGGTAATTTCGTCGCTGCGTAACCGGATGACCGGGCAGGGCTTTACCGAGTTTCAAACGCCTATTCTGACCGCGTCTTCGCCAGAGGGCGCGCGTGATTTCCTTGTGCCGTCCCGTATGCATCCGGGCAATTTTTACGCGCTGCCTCAGGCGCCGCAGATGTTCAAACAGATGCTGATGGTGTCCGGGTTTGACCGGTATTTCCAGATTGCGCCGTGTTTCCGCGATGAAGATTTGCGCGCCGATCGCAGCCTCGAATTCTACCAGCTCGATTTTGAAATGAGCTTTGTCACACAGGAAGACGTGTTTCAGGCGCTTGAGCCGGTGCTTGCCGGCACGTTTGAGGAATTTTCGGGCGGTTACAGCGTAACCCCGTCGGGCAGCTTTCCGCGCATCCCCTATGCCGAAGCGATGATGAAATATGGCACGGATAAACCGGATCTGCGTAACCCGCTGATCGTCAGCGATGTCACCAGCCACTTTGAAAAATCGGGTTTTGGCCTGTTTGAGAAAATCGTTGGCGGCGGCGGCGTGGTTCGTGTGATCCCTGCGCCCAAAACCAACGAGAAAAGCCGCAAGTTCTTCGATGACATGAACAATTGGGCGCGCAGCGAAGGTTTTGCAGGGCTCGGTTATGTCACGCGTAAAGGCGGCGAGTTCGGCGGTCCGATTGCCAAGAACCACGGTCCCGATCTGATGGCGGATCTGTATGATGAGCTGGGCCTTGGCCCTGATGATGGATTGTTCTTTGCCGCTGGTAAGGAAAAGGATGCCGCGAAACTGGCTGGCGCAGCGCGCACCCAGATCGCCGAGCAGCTTGAGCTGATCGAGCAGAATTGCTTCAAATTCTGCTGGATCGTCGATTTCCCGATGTATGAGTGGGACGAAGACAACAAGAAGGTCGATTTTTCACACAACCCGTTCTCCATGCCGCAGGGCGAGATGGACGCGTTGGAAAATATGGACCCGCTGGAGATCAAGGCGTGGCAGTACGACATTGTCTGTAACGGCTATGAGCTGTCATCCGGCGCCATCCGGAACCACCGTCCGGATATCATGTACAAAGCGTTTGAGCTCGCCGGATACAGCAAGGAAGACGTCGACCGTGAATTTGGCGGCATGATCGAAGCCTTCAAACTGGGCGCGCCGCCGCATGGCGGATCGGCTCCGGGTATTGACCGGATCGTGATGCTGCTGGCGGGCGAAGAGGCGATCCGCGAAGTGATTGCTTTCCCGATGAACCAGAAGGGCGAAGATTTGATGATGAGCGCGCCGAGCAAGGCAGAGTCAGCGCAGCTGCGCGAGCTGTTCCTGCGCACAATCGAACCTCCCAAGAAAGAAACCGAGCAGTAAACGCCGGAGCGCAGGGTCCATTACGAAAACGAAAAGGCCGCCCTGCAAAACTGCAAGGCGGCCTTTTTTGGTTCGATGCATGTCGCCGGGAAAGGGGGCGGAGCGCACAGCGCTTCTGTCAGAAGAGGCGGGCGCTCAACGCCCTGACGCGTCCCGTTCGGGGCGTCATCCCGTCATGATCGGCCCGTTGTGACCGGCAAGACTTATTACGCAAATTGTGCCTCCAGCATGTTGGCGAAACGTTCGCCCTTGCTGATTTCGCCATAGGTGTCCTGGATCAGGGTGCGGATGGACAAGTCCATGTCCTTCACCTCGTCATCATTCAGCACCCTGCGAAAGTTCTCGGCGATAAACTCTTCGCCTTCATCGACGCGATCAATCACGGCTTTATCGCCGTTTGAGACTGCCTCGGTAATTTTCAGGAATGTCTGGTGGACCGATCCGCTCAGGCTGACGCTGGCGATTGGTTTTTCCTTATGCATCAGCAGGCCGTTGTTCAATTTGGCCAATGTCTGACTGCGCATGTTTGCGCGCTGTTCGAACGCCTTTTTCATGGCTGAACTGCCGGATTTTTCCGCTGCTGTGCGGTAACCTTCGACTGAATCGTATGTGATCTGGGTCAGTGTTTTGAGTGTTTCAATATTCTGGGACATAGGTGTCCTTGATAGTTTTGATCTTTTGCGCCGCGCCAAATGCGCTGCACTTTCAATACCTTAATGCTTAGGCGTGCACGATCGTTCCGAGTGTTCGCCAAAGCGGGCATGAGCTGCGATGGACCGTTCTGATGCGCCATGGCCCCCTGCTGCGGCGCAAAATAGCAGGCTAGAACAAGCAGGTTCATCTTACCGTCGGCAGCGATTTGCGATACCATGGTGATTGCAAACTTAAGGGGGACCGTTTTGACACAGACAGCTTTTCGCAAAACTGCCGGATTGGCGATGGCAGGCGCTATGATCACGGGGGCGGCTGTCCACGCGGAAACGCTTAAGATCGAAGGCCACCTGCCTGCCGCTTCCGATGCCGGTGTAGAGCATCAGATTATCGCGATTGATGACCTGAACGGGGCGCAGGGGGCGAAGCTTGGTTTTGAGCTTAAGACCGCGCTTGAACGTATTCGTGTCGATGGCGATCTGTGGTTTGATGTCGCTGCATTTGGTTCGCCGGGCGTCGAGGCTGTCATTCAAGGCTCAGGCGATTTGCAATCTTCGGTGACTGATGTTGATCCGAAACAGGTGCGCACCTGCGAGACAAAAGATGCCGAGGAAAATTGCATCAAGTACAAAACCACGGCCTATGATTGCAGCCGCTATGAAATGTCATTCTTCCCCGATATCGAGCTGGTCGCGAGATCGGGCGAGGTTTTATATAGCGCCCGCGACACACTCAAAAGTTCAACATTGTACTGCACTGACGAAGCCGAGCGGCCCTCGCACGGCGCAATGGCGAATGTGCTGATTCAGCAGTTTTCAGACCGCGTTCGCGATGAATTGGCGCCGCGATACCTGCGCGCGGATTACCGCGTGCTTGAACGGCGCAAGGGATTAAGCGAACCGGATCGGGATGCTTTCAAACAAGCTCTCCGGCTGACGAAATCCAATGAAGATGCCGCCTGCGATGCATTTCGCGCGCTTGACGAAAAGTATCCGCGACAGGCGTCGGTCGTGTTTAACGTCGCGCTGTGTTTCGAACGCGCCGGTGAATACGGCATGGCTCGCGAAACATATCAGCGCGCTCTGAATGCAGAACCCAATAAACCGATGACCTTGGAAGCGATGGCCCGTGTCGACAATTGGGAACGCGGAGAAGATCAGCTGAACCGCCGTGCCGCTTTTCTTGCCGCGGCAAACAGCGCCCCGCCGGCGCAATTTCCGCCGCCGCAAACATTCCCGCCGCAAACATTCCCGCCGCAAACTCCTCCGACGCAGCCGGTGCAACCTGCCGAACCATCGCAGCCCGGCGAGTCTTTTCGCCCTCAGACGATCGAGCGGCCCGGCCAATAGGTCCGCATCGTGATTATTTACGCTACAGAATGCGGGTATCTCGCGAGATTGGGGCGCGTAAAACCCTTGTGATATCCACGCCATCGCATAAATAGGCGGGCAAGCGCGATTTGAAGCTGCGCAGCGGGGGTATCGCTGCTCTTTTGAAAACGCGGGGGCGGGGGCAAGAGTGATCGGCACTTGCGCTCTATCGAACCGGCCTTTAGGGCACTTTTGTTATTTCAACCCGAATTTAAGAGGGACACACATGAGCGATACTGCCGACCGCGTGCAGAAAATTGTTGTCGAGCACCTTGGTGTCGAAGGCGATAAAGTAACTCAAGAAGCTAGCTTCATTGATGATCTGGGCGCTGACAGCCTCGACATCGTTGAATTGGTTATGGCTTTCGAAGAAGAGTTTGGTGTTGAAATCCCCGACGATGCAGCTGAGAAAATCAGCACAGTCGGCGATGCGACCAAATTCATCGAAGAGCACAAGGGCTAATCGCCCCCGGCATGCCCGTATTTCGGGCAGCTGACCGACAGGCCCGAACCCTTATTCAGGGTCGCGGGCCTGTAGTGTTTCGGGATCAGATAAAATAACGCCCAAGCGGGCTGTGGAGAATGGTATGCGCCGTGTTGTTGTAACCGGACTTGGGCTTGTCACCCCTTTGGGCGGTGACGTTGAAACCAGTTGGAAGAACCTTATCGCTGGCGAAAGCGGCGCGGGTCAGATTACGCGGTTCGATACATCCGATCAGAAATGCACCATCGCGTGCGAAGTGAAAGACAAAGACCATCCATGGGGTTTTGACCCGGACAAACGCGTTGATCACAAGGTTCAGCGGCAGGTCGATCCGTTTATCATTTATGGCATTGATGCCGCAGGCCAGGCTCTTGAAGATGCTGGTCTGACCGATATGACGCAAGCCGAAAAAGAACGCACCGGTTGCTCTATTGGATCCGGCATTGGCGGGCTTCCGGGTATCGAAAAGGAAAGCATCGTCCTGCACGAGCGCGGACCGGCCCGCGTTTCCCCGCACTTTGTTCACGGGCGTCTTATCAATCTCATCACTGGTCAGGTTCAGATTAAATACGGCTTCATGGGTCCAAATCACGCGGTTGTAACGGCCTGTTCAACCGGCGCGCATTCGATTGGTGATGCCGCGCGGATGATCATGATGGATGATGCCGACGTCATGCTGGCAGGCGGTGCAGAGGGCACTATCAACCCGCTGGGCATTGCAGGATTTGCGCAGGCGCGCGCTCTCAACATGAGCATGAATGACCGCCCGACCGAGGCAAGTCGCCCCTATGACAAGGACCGCGACGGATTTGTAATGGGCGAGGGTGCTGGCGTTATTGTGCTGGAAGAATACGAGCGCGCCAAAGCACGCGGTGCGACGATCTATGCCGAGGTTACCGGATATGGCCTGTCGGGCGATGCATACCACGTCACCGCGCCGCATCCCGAAGGAAAAGGCGCAGAGCTGGCCATGAAAATGGCGCTCAAGAAAGCGGGCCTTGGCTCCGGCGATATCGATTACGTCAATGCACACGGCACCAGTACGATGGCGGACACGATCGAACTGGCCGCCGTGATGCGTGTGCTCGGCAAGGATCTGGGCGGGGCTTCGATGAGCTCGACCAAGTCGGCCATCGGCCACTTGCTCGGCGGCGCAGGCGCGGTTGAGGCTGTGTTCTGTATCCTCGCCATACGCGACGGCATCGTTCCGCCGACGCTCAATCTGCACAATCCCGACGAAGGCACCGAAGGCATCGACCTTGTGCCTTTGAAAGCGCGCAAGCGCGAAGTGCGCGCCGTTCTCAATAACAGCTTCGGTTTTGGCGGCACAAATGCCTCGCTCATCATGCAGAAGGTCGATTGATCCGTTGAAGGGCTTTTTTGGGAAGAAGCTTGGCTGGACCGTCGCACTACTGCTGGCAGTTGTCCTTGCTGCGGGCCTGTATTTTGGTTCCGCCGCAATGGGCGGGGCCACGATCAAGGAGGAAACGCCTTTCGTCATTCCGGCCGGTTCATCGCTAAGCGCGGTGGCAGGCAAGCTGGAGGATGAGGGGCTGATCCAATCATCCGACGGTTTCCTGATCAATGCACGGTTGTTCGGTTCATCCGATCCGATTCAGGCGGGCGAGTTTTTGCTTACTCCTGATATGAGCCAGGGCGATATTCTGGCCGCGTTTCAGAACGGTGATGTCGTTCGGCGGTTTGTGACGATACCCGAAGGTATGCCCTCCATCCTCGTCTATGAGAAATTGATGGCGGAGGATCTGCTTACGGGGGACATCGACGTTCCGCTCGAAGGGTCTGTGCTGCCTGATACATACGCGTTTGAGCGCGGGCAGGATCGCGGCGAAATTATCGAGCAGATGCAAACCGCAATGGACACCTACCTTGCCGAGGCATGGGCAAAACGCGGGCCGAATATCGCCGTTGAAACGATGCGAGAGGCGCTGATCCTTGCCAGTGTCGTGGAAAAGGAAACAGGCACGGCCGCAGAGCGCGGGACTGTGGCTGGCCTTTACTCCAATCGGGTAAAGTCCGGGATGTTGCTGCAAGCCGACCCGACGATTATTTATCCCATCACCAAGGGCAAACCGCTGGGCCGCCGCATCCGGCAATCCGAAATTGCGGCTGTAAACGGATACAATACATACACCCGGGTTGGCCTGCCCGAAGGTCCAATTACCAATCCGGGCCGCGAAAGCATCGCCGCTGTGCTCAACCCTGAACCGCATAATTATCTCTTCATGGTCGCGGATGGAACGGGCGGCCATGAATTCAACGCGACCTTGGAAGGGCACAATGCGGCGGTTGAAAAATGGTATCAGCTGCGCCGTGAGCGGGGCGAGATGTAAGCTTGGCGGTTGGCTAATCCGTTTATCCTGACTGCCAAATTACCGCCTGCAATCCAGGGGTGGGCGGACAATCTGCGGCGCGCGCACTATCCGGCAGAGCGCAACCATCTGCACGCGCATGTCACGATGTTCCATTCCTTTGCGCCCTCGCTGCTGGATGAGCTGAAAGATTTCTTGCCGCGTCTTACCGCTGAATTCGCCTCGCCTGATGCCGAGGTCAGCGGCATAATGGATTTGCACACCGGCACCGCGATAGCGCTCCACAGTCCGCAATTGCTTACCCTGCGCGAGCTTATCGCGGAGCATTTTCACGGCAGCCTGACAGCGCAAGACCTTCACGAACCGCGTCCGCACATCACAATCCAGAACAAAGTGACAAAGCGTGAGGCGAGGGCGCTGCAGGCCGAATTGCTGCCGGGTTTGGAGCCAGTACGCTTCGCTTTCCCGGCGCTTGAATTGCATCTGTATAAAGGCGGCCCTTGGGATCTGGTCAAAACCTCGGCGTTCCGCGGACATGAACGGCTTTAAAACCGGTGCATCAATGGTTGACCATCCTGCAACCGCAGCCTAAACGCGCCGCTCGCTTGAGGCATTAGTCCTCGCGAATCCCAATTGGGGCGGAGTAGCTCAGGTGGTTAGAGCAGCGGAATCATAATCCGCGTGTCGGGGGTTCAAGTCCCTCCTCCGCTACCAAATCGATCAATAAATGGATGGCAGGGGCGTCGGATGAACGCCTGATTGGCTGCATCAGGGTGCGATCTTCAAGAGACAGCTCGGGCTTCTCATTTTTGGCTACCGATGCTGTGCTGCTGTTCGGAATTAATCACGCGCTCAATGTCATAACGCTTCTGGTCACGCTCGGGCGAAGGCGTCATTGCAGAGACCGAACCACCTCGACGAGATCAGGCACCATCACCAATTCATACTCCCGCTCGGCGCCGTCCTTTGAAGGTGGAGCCCAACCCTCTGCAACGATCCTCATCCAGATGGGGCTGGCATCAGGCCGCACATCCGGCTCCCAGCCGGTCATTTCGACCAGCCGCCTTGCAAGCTTCCCGTAGGCTAGGTTCGCAGTTTGCGCGCTCGACGAACCGAGGACCTCGGCAGCGATCACACGCATAGTTGCAGTGCGTCGAAAAGCGTGCGCGTGGAAGCGCAAGATCGCCCATTCTTTTTGAGAGGGTGAGATCGCACACAAAGCCCTGCGCAACGCATCCTTGTCCGGTCTGGGTCGAAGCGGTCGGGGCCTCGCCCAAGGAGCCTCGAGCGATTCTGGATCGAGCGTCAGATTGCGCCACCACCGATCGCCCAGCTCACGCTCGCGGATCAGTGGCACCTCAACCGCTTCTCCATTCGCGATCTTGTGCATCAGGGCGCGTCGACGTGCTAATGGATAGGTCGCAACGAAGTCGCGCCCATATCCACCCGCATCGACATGTCGGCAAAATAGCTCCCATTCTTCGGGCGGCTGGTTGAAGCGCTTGTGCAGCCGCAGGTGGCAAGACTTGCAAATCGGAGAGGTCTGGGGAGGCTCAAACCTGAAGGGCTGCGAATAATCCTCCGAGTGCCATTCTCCCGGTGCGCGGTCTGGATCGCGGCACAGCCCGCATGGTTTTCCCTCCAATGTGAAGTCAGGTCCTGCCTCACCGCGATGATACGCCTTGAGGATCAGGTCGCGCTGCTTCCAGCTGTATCCGTTATACGATGCCCCGCTCATGGCCTGCATCAAGACAGCAAACAGAGAAAAAGCAATGAAGATGTGTGTTTTAACATCGAAACGATTGGCGACTACTGCTTCGCGTCTCTTTCGGTTCGCTGATCAGATTCCATTTGTGCGCCGCACAACAAAGCTGCAATTCGTCGTCATCCGGTTGCCTCCGGCTGACATAGATACGCTTTCGGGCGTTTCGTGTCCTTCATAGGTCTACGTCTATGTTTGATGCGATTGCGCCGCTAGCGGCAGGCTTGCTTCCCTTCATCCTCGTTGGTTTTGCTGCACAGATCATTGATGGCGCGCTTGGCATGGCATTCGGGGTTATCACCCAGACCATGCTGGTGAGCGTTTTGGGCCTCCCTCCGGCAACTGCCTCGGCGAGCGTGCATTTGGTGGAGGTGTTCACCACTGGAACGTCTGGAGCGAGCCATCTCTGGCGCAAGAACATCGACTGGCCGCTCTTTTGGCGCCTGGTGCCCGCCGGCGTCATTGCTGGCGTTCTAGGCGCGTATGTCCTTTCGAGTGTTGATGCTTCTGCGGCAAAACCGTACGTCATGCTCTATCTGGCCGCTATTGGTATCTTCCTTTTTTATAAGGCGATCTTTTTTGGGCGCTGGCCGCGATTTAAAGATCCACGGTACACCGGACCGCTCGCCTTTATCGGTGGTTTTCTCGACAGCGCCGGCGGCGGTGGTTGGGGCCCAATCGTCACCTCAAACCTGCTGGTGCAGGGCGGTGATCCTCGTACTACGATTGGCACGGTCAACTCGGCCGAATTCCTTTTGACGCTGGCGGTGTCGATAACCTTTCTGATTACGCTCGGCGTTTCTGCATTCAGCCAAGCCGTTATCGGCCTGATCATCGGCGGCGTCATTGCAGCGCCCATCGGCGCGATTCTGACCAGCCGGATCAACGCTAGATTGCTTCTCTTTATGGTCGCAACCGTGCTGACAGCCACCAGCATTTTCACCGTGGTCAAGGCATGGAATATTTGACCGGCACATTTCTGCTGATCCAAAAGTCAAGAATAGCGAGGATCCGTGGATACGAACTTGATTGCTGTGCTAGGTTTCGCATTCGTCATCAATGCCATTGGCGCACTGGCCTACGCGGCACGCATCGCTGGTCTTCGAACAGGACGGATCGCAATGATCACATTCCGCGTGTCGGGGGCTCAAGTCCCTCCTTCGCTACAAAATTCCAGTGGCTTACCCGGTTTGGTATCGAGCGCGTCTGAGGTGCTCGTGCGTCCTACGCGGCGCTGTCCTGCACCGTCAGTCTGGGCCACTAGGAAAGCTTGCTCCCAAATCTCTCTTAAGCAGTCGGGATTGGACAGCTCTAGATTATGCAGGCACGTCCGGCTGTGACACCGTGAATGGTCAAGACGGCTAATCATCTGCGCAAGCTTACTGCCGATAATAAGCCTGCAACAAGGCAAGAGAGGTCGCCTATCATGGTGAAGTTCAAGCGCATTCAATCCAGTAGGCTTTATATATCGGAAGACAATTTCGGAGAATCTGGTTGGTGGCTTGTCGTTATCCAAGAAGATTTTGATGGCGATGCGCCAGACACGCTCAACCTAGACCTTGCGCTGAATGATGTCAGGTTTGCAGCGAGCTTTATCTACGTTGCAGACAGACCCGGATCGATCACTCAAAATGAACTAGATTTCGTCAATTCGATTGATGAAATCATCCAACGGTCGGATGCATCATCTGCGATACTGTTTCTATCTTCGGGCGCAGTAGATCATCCCGAGTATATTATTCCGATCGATAGGGCGCGGGGGAAAGTCACTGCGACAGGTGGCTTGTCCATGAACCTTGCTGGTGATGAAGGCCTGAAATTTGAATGCACGGATACGGCCATATTGAGCGTCGATCCAAGCGGGGAAGGAATTACATTTACAGCAACATCCAAAGCCCCCTCAGCCAAGCTGCGAACGAACGATCCAAACACCTTCACCGATCCTGCGATGCACGAAATGATATTGAGCATGACGGGCGCGTCATCTGGCGCATTTGTATTCGAAATGTGCGTTGCCAGTTCCCGATTGGTGAATGATCTGAATGCGGGCTTCCAGTTTGTCATACCGCCGCCCCGCCGATCGAACCATCAGCGCGCCGAAGACTATCTGGCCGTATTTATCCCCTTGATCGACGTTTCCGATAGCACCGGCGATACGATCGAATTCAGAGCGCAGGTTAACGTCCTTAATCCCCACAACATCCGATGCGATCTTTCGCATACGAAATTCTTCTTCACGGGAAGAAACAAATCAGGTTCGCCCAATTCGAAGACCATTTTAAGTTCATGCTACCGCACTGAAACTGGCCGCAGGATCACTCTTTTGCCTGTCGCCGATGGCGCGGAATCAGCAGCCTTGATGATCACTCCCTGCGATCTGCCAACGACCAATCATCACTCGTTCAAATGCGCGCCCGTCGGTGATTTTCAGATCGGTGTTGAGGGTGCCTCGAATGGTGAGGAAATCAGGATTTTGGCGGGCATTTTCGGCCATGAAACTCTGGCAATCCCCCCTTCTGACGACTCGTCACAATCATCCCATGTGCTGCGATTTGTACAAAACCAAGCTGCAACGGCGGGAGCCTCTTTTGGCAGGCCAGTAGACCCGGTTGGCGCGCCCGGAATTGCGGTTGCAGACTTGATTGGTGACCAGTTTCGGACATCGTGGGTTTCAATCATTGCGCAGGCACCCGGCGCCAAGGCGGCGGTGCAATATTGCGCGCGGCCCGCAGCCTCTAGCCTGTACAGCGGAAACGGCGCAGCTGCGAATGCGCCTTTTACAAGACGCAGCGCGAGTCTGATGATCCCAGCCGACGGGCGCGCGGTATTCCCGCTTTTCCCGGCTTCGGGAATTGAGACTAGGCAAGGGGCACACGCGTTCAGCGATGAGGATTATCAGCGTGTTGAGCAGAATATTCTGGTACCTGTTCGCCGAGCGCAGATTAAGGCTGCCGCTATGCCTGGAACCGCATCGTCAGACCCTGTTTTGAGCACCACCACTGCCGGGTTCGAGGTGCAAATATCTCCCGATGGCACGTTGGAGCATCTGTTGCTTGCTCAAACATTGGGTAATGCCGGGCGGACCGCGCAGCAGTTTGGCTTCACCCATTTGAACCCCCAATTGCAAGCCGCATTTCTATATGAATCTTCTTTTATGGTTCTGAACAATTCGGTGCATTTGGGGCAATTTTGTAGTGATGAGTTATTTGCGATTTCCACCATTCAGGATGGCGCCGGAAAACCCAGATTTCATAATAAGATTGAGATCGAAGGTTGGTCATTCGCAGCGAATGTCGGCCAGACTGCGGCCGATGACGAGTACCGAAACGTAGTCCTGATCAAGAATTGCAAATCTCCTATTTGCAGGTTTGATGCGTCGGGCGATATCGATCCAGCCAGCTTAATTGCAGACCCACAAAAATGGCTGATGCCGCAGGAATTTGCGTTATCTCAGCCAGACGGTTCGGCAGGATTAAAATCGATTGCGGGATGGCTGAATTCATATTGCGCCCGCGCTTGGGCAAGCCGTGGTGATCCCTATTTCGAAGGATTTCTGAGAATTCTGGATGATCCGAACTGGTGCGGCGTTCTGATCTTGCAACTCGATATTGTGGGAGTTCCCGAAGACCTTAGACCGGTTTTGCCGGGTACAAAGGGTTCCGCGGCCCTAAGCGCGCACCATGTTGCAATCGAAGCTGGTCCTAAGGTGTCCAGCGAGCCGGGCACAGATAAGAACAGTTCGATATCCGGGCTGATTTATGCGACCGATCAGAATTTCAGCGGAGCCGAAGACATTCATCCCGACATTCTGTTGCAAGCAGAGGCCCAAGGCGAGGATATCTGCCAATCCCTGAAAGTCCGCTTTGAACATTCGGCGGTCCATCAATTCGAAAGCTTCATAAGAAAGGCGCGCAGCGATCACACGCAAAAGCAGGCGACCGGACACGAGGAAGATCGCGGTTCAAACGCGCCTTCGTGGTTGAAAGTGAGCTACCAAAAACACGCTGGTAGAGGGCGTTACACTTTTGAAGAAATCTCGGCCGAAAACAGATAGCGAAGCAGCGCCAGGCCATGCGTGATCCGGTCGTCTCGTTGCCATATTGGCAAGTGTTCGTTTCAAAGCCGCCGCTGTTAAACAAGGGGCCATTTTGCCACGTCTGCCACGTCTGACCAATTGGCGGCATGGGGCCAATGCGGAAAGCGCGTTGGCGCAGTGCTGCGGCTGTTCACAATGTTTGTGTTTTGGGCATCAAGCGAATGCGGCGCGTTCAGATCGAACTGCGCCGCTTGCTGCAAACCGGAATGATCCAGATTTCCCCTTCACTCAAGACCAAGTTGAACCTCGCTATTCACGGAAGTTTGATTTATCTCTTTCGCGGGGTAGCATCGGGGGGAAGACATTGAGAAAACTGATCAGAATAGCGATCGCGCTTACGGCCGGTTGCGTTGCCGCAGCCGGATCGGCGCAATGGACCAATCATTATCCGAAAGTAGAGGGGTTCTCGCACCAGCTTTATCTGGAGCAGGAACATCTTCCGATCCTCTCCTCTGGGCCAGTCTATCCCGCGCCATCGCCTGACGGCACACGCATAGCGTTTTCGCATCAGGGTTGGATATGGGTGCTCAACCTTGCCACCGGAGTGGCTCAGCGGGTTACCGATGGAGCCGAAATTGACAGCCGGCCACGGTGGTCGCCAGACAGTCAGCAGCTGGCCTTTGTGCGCGATGAAGGCGATGATACTGCAGTGGTCATTCTGCGTCTAAGCAGCGGTGCTGAGACGATTATTGATAGCCCCGCAATTGAACTGGATCCGGAATTCGGATCTGACGGGCAATCGTTTTATTACACATCCGCCCGCAGCGGGACGCTGACGATCTGGAAACGTGACCTGGACTCAGGCGCGCAGGAGGAGCTGATCACTGATGGCCGGGTGCGCCGCGCATCGCGTTCGATGAGTGACGGAAGCCTTGTTTACACCGGGGCAAGCGGCCCATCGAGCGTTATTCGTTTGAGAGAACCTGACGGAGAAACGGACCGGCTTTTGTTTAGTCAGGGTTGGATGGCCCATCTTGATCCGGATGTGCATCCAAGCGGGCGGTCGGTTGTGTATTCCGCCGCTGATGGAAATACGCTGCGCCTCGCGGTGATTGATGCGGACCGCCCTGATCTGCCGCGATGGTTGACGGCTGCCGGGGGCAGATCCTTACATCCTGCGTTCTCGTTTGATGGACGTGCGGTTTATTTCGTTGAAGCGGATGAGAACCAACAATTCGCGCTGATGAAGATCGGCGCTGCAGGAGGGACGCCTGAACAGGTGGCGATCAAACAGTGGGATTACGGCGTTGATATCGGCAATCTGACCGTCGTAACACACGATACCAGCGGCGGAGTAATTCCAGCCAGAATATCACTCCAAACGGCGGACGGGCATCCGGTTGTTAATCCCCAAGGCCCGACTTACGTCGATAATCAATCCGGCACGCCGTATTTCTACACGGATGGCGGGCTAGATTTGAACCTGCCGGATGGCGAATACCGCATTACGGCAACACGCGGACCCTTCTCAATTCCTGCCGAAGCTGTCTTTGAAGCGCGCGGCGGGGAATCCAATGAGGTCAGGCTCAAGATTGATACGATCTGGGACCCTTCAAAGTCGGGCTATGTTTCGATCGACAACCACATCCATCTCAATGCGAGCGGCGTGTTGGAGCTCGACACAAAAGATCTTTTGCCGCTGATGCAGGGCGAAAACCTGGATTATGCAAGTCCGATGGCGTGGAACCAATTCAACCGGTTTATCGATGCAGGACGGATCGGCGAAAAAGCCAGTGCGGATGACGGAACAACAGCGATGCTGTCGCAAGAGGTGCGGTCAAATTTCCACGGACATGTCGGAATGATCGGCCTTGAAACGGCATTCAACCCGTGGTTTTTCGGACCCAGAGATCCGGTCTACACCGATCAGGATTTCAACAATGGCCAGGCGATCGCATTTGCGCAGACGCGCGGGGCTCTGGCCACCTATGTCCATCCCATTAATGACCACGGCGATCCGTTCGATGATTTAGAGGAAAACCCGTTGCCGCTTGAGCTGGTATTAGACGGGGTGCTCACACCGGGCATCGGGCTTGAGCTGGTTTGCCAATGGACCAGCCCGCTTGGCACATCGCAAGTCTGGTACCGTTTCCTGAACATGGGACGCGCCATGCCGGCGACGTCCGGCACCGATATGATGGCAAATTTCTACCGCGCACCCGCGATCGGGACCGCGCGAGCATACGTACCAGCGTCCAGCGGCGCGGATGGGTACGACGCGGCAAATGATCAGGTTCGCCAAGGGCGCGGGTTTCTTTCGACCGGACCCGGGCTGTTGTTTGAAGTTGGCGGGGTAAAGCCCGGCGATGCTGTCGCCGCGGGAATGCAGGACTGGACGATCAAACTCGCCAGCGTCCGGTCGGTTGAGAAAGTTGAAATCATCGTCAATGGACAAGTCATTCAAACCCTTGATGGTTTTGAAGGCGGCGGCATCAAGAGCTATTCTGGATCTGCCGCGCTGCCAGAGGGCGGCTGGATAGCGGCGCGCGCGGTTGGCGGTGAAACGGCATGGCCAAGCATGGCGTTTTTCCCGTTCGCGCATTCGGCTCCGGTGTGGATCGGTGAAGTGGGCAGCACGGATCCTGTGGCGGCGCGCGCCGCCGCGCAGGATTTGCTGGCGGCTCTTGAGTTTTCCGAAACGCAGTTTGAAGAGGCTTACACAAATGGCGTGCCTCCATCGCTCGCAGTGCGTTTCGATGCGGCGCGGCAGAAACTGGAAACCTTAATCAAATAGCCGATTTCTCAAATTCGCATTGTTCCGCTACGCGTTGCTTGGAAAAATCGAGCTGCGCGTTTGAGCCAGCCATTTAGGGGACAAGAGCGATGGTTGGTGTTTTGGGGTTGTTAGCAGGGCTGGCGCTGCTGATTTGGATGGCTTTGCGCGGGATCAATGTGGTTTTTGCCGCGGTCATTTGCTCGGTCGTGGTGATGATTACCAACGGCATGCCTTTTGCCGATAGCCTGTTTAATAATTTCACGTTCGGCGATCTGGGTGCGTTCAGCTTTGCGGGAAGGTTCTTTCTGTTGTTCGCCGCAGGGGCGATTTTTGGCCGCGTTATGGGGGAAAGCCACGCCGCGACCAGCATTGCCCTCGCTCTCGTTGAAAAGTTGGGGGCATCGCGTGCGCTGTGGATTATGGTCATAGCATGCGGGCTGTTGACCTATGGCGGCGTCGTTGTTTTTGTTGTGATTTTCGCGGTTTATCCGCTTGGCCTAAGGTTGCTGAAAGAGGCGGATATCCCCAAGCGCCTGTTATGCGGCGCGGTTGCGCTGGGCGCGGGCACATTCACCCTCACGGCTTTGCCCGGCACCCCTTCGATCCATAATGTCATTCCGACCACAGTGCTGGGAACAGACTTGTTTGCAGGCGCATGGCTTGGCCTGATTGGCGGTGCGATCATGTTCGGGCTTGGAATGGTTTATCTCGAACGCGAGCGTAAGAAGGCCGCCGCAAATGGCGAAGGGTTTGAACCCTCGCCGAGCGATCATATACCGGATCTCGATGAAATAGCGCAGGACCGGCCCAGCGCGATCCTTGCCATGGTTCCGCTGGTCCTGGTGATCGGCACGATATTGGCGCCGCGAATGGCGGGGCTTTTGGGCCTTGGCGCAGGCAGCGAAATTATTGCGTTTGCCAATGCGCAGCCCGTATTGTGGCCTTCGATTGCGTTGATATTCGCCAGTGTTGTCGCCGCGATCCTTTTTCCAGCAATCCGCAGGCGTCCTTTGGCCGCGATCAGCGAAGGGGCAGGGGATGCGATCATGCCGCTCATGGCGACATCGACCGTGATCGGTTTTGGCGGAGTGGTGGCGAACACCGGAGGCTTTCAAACCTTTGTCGATGCCGCTGCCAATTCGGGGTTGCCGCCGCTTTTATCGATGACAGGCGCGATCAGCGTGATCTCCGGCGTGACCGGATCATCGTCTGGGGGTCTGCAGATTTTCATGTCGACCATGGCGGACAAGTATCTGGCAATGGGCATTGACCCTGCCGAACTGCACCGGCTGGTGGTTATGGCGAGCGGCGGGTTTGACAGTTTGCCGCATTGCGGCGCTGTGATCGCGATGCTGACCATAACGGGCCTGACGCATAAGCAGGCCTATAAGGATGTTGGCATGGTCACCGTCGCTGTGCCGGTTGTCGCGACCCTTGTTTGCGTCGGGCTGGCGATGATCTTCTAGAGGCTTATTCTTCCGCCCGAGATGCTGATGACGGCCGCGAAAACGCGGATTTCGTAGCAGTCCTATCGCTTGATACAGGAGCCAAAACGGATTTGGGTGCGCGATCCCTTCGGACCACGCACCCAAACATACCGTTGTATGGCTTCAATCACATCTGCCGAAGCAGATTAGAAACGCCAGTTCAGAGACACTCGGCCCTGGTTGTTGGTGAGGACACCGCGACCGAGATCTGACGTCGCGCTGACGCTGACGCTCATCCGGTTGGCAAATGCCATTTCCGCACCTGCATTGACCGAGACCCACTGAGCATCGAGATCGTTGAAGATCGAGAACGGAACATCGGCAGCACCGAAGAAGTTCGCGGTTACAACGTCCTGAGTATCGGCAAGCTCACGGGCATAGGCAACCGAACCGAACGCACTCAGCGAGCCGCTGCGGCCCAGACCTGTTTCAAGTGCACCCATAAGGCCGATTTTACCGCCTGCAGAGGTGAAACTGCGATCACGGATCGACAATCCGAACTGACCGGCTCCAAACTCGTCATAGCCGCCAATATCGCTCTGCACGTAATCGACGCTGGCTACAGGGCCGACTTCAAGACCTGGAGCAACATCGAAGGCATAACCGAGACGGAGGCCAGCAAAAGTCTGGCTGCCTTCGGCCGATGCCTGAGCGTTCGCGTAAGCCAGTGCAAAGTCGCCTTGGCTCTGACGTTGCACACCAAATGTCTGGTCGGAGAAACCGACATACATATCAGCGAAGGCTTTGCCCGATTGGGCTGCACCGTAGAACGCGCCGGAAACGCTGGTATCGTCCAACCGCTGACGGGTGCCGGTGTTGCCGCCGCTGTTGCGGATATTGGTCATCGCAAAGCCAAAGCTAAGCGTGTCCGAAACCCGTACATCGGTACCAACAGTCAGTTCACCTGCCTGGGTGAAGGCTGCTTCTTCAAGCGCATTGTTGCCTGAGCTGCGCTCTTCCGCGCTTACCAGGAACACGCCGCTGGCTGTGCTGAAGAAACCAAGTTTACCAGTATCCTGCGGATTGGTTTCGGCGATTGCGAATGCCGCATTGCCACCTGCAGAGAAACCGGCTGCGCCTTTGCTTGCACCGCGCAGTGACAAAGTCCGCTGGCCAAGCTGACCAGTGAAACGCTGCGAGAAGCTGTTCGCGATCGCTGACTGATTGAACGCATTATACGGTGTCAGCGAGCTCAATGTTGGGATCAGAGTGTTGAACCCGGTGTTGTCGATGATATCGAACAGACCCGCAAACTCAGCGTACCGTCCGCCAAACCGCAGTGTATCCAACGCCCCGCCGACCGAGCTGAGATTTCTCGAAGGATTGCGCGAAGAGCGATTGAACATCAGGCTTAGCGGAAGCGCATCGATTTCCACGATGACATTGCCGCCATCTACCCGGGTCGATGCGATCAACACAGGCGAAGGCGCATTCAGAACGACCTGGTCGAAATTGCCGACAATCGAATCCGCGCTAAGCACGATATAGCGCGAGCCGAATTGTGGACGGCCAATCGCGTCGATCAACAATCCACCACCAAGGCTAGCATCGCCGACGATCGACAGCAGATCAGACGTGATGTTTTTACCGCGGAATTTCGCGTTGGTAAGCAACGCAGCGGCAGCCGTCTGAATGTACGGACCTTCGATGGTGAGCGTACCGATTTCGTCCAGCCCGCCCGGCGCAACCGCGCCTGCCAAGTTGAAGAATGCGTCGGTGCGAACCGTCCCTGTACCCGATGCGATGCCGCCAAACAGGGCCACCGTTCCGGCGTTCAGAGTTCCATCGAACTGAGCGCGTCCATTGAGTTGCTCGTATCCGATCAGGCTGGTGAAGGAGTACTCTTCAGGCAAAACAAACCGTGCATCGCCATTGTCGAGCGAGAGTTTGTCCACTTCGACATCAAGATCGACCGTGGTTGTACCGGCACGGTTGAGGATGACATCAAAATATTGTGCCGGGTTTGCAAAGGAAATGCCCGGCGTACCATCGGTGTTCTGCGGTACGAAACCGGTCGAACCCGGGCCGAGAAGCACGGAACTGGTCGGAAGTTCACCGCCAAAGTTCGGTGTGCCTTCTGGCGGCAGAAATGGCGAAGGATCGGTCGGAAATTCCGAGATATCGATACCAAGGATCGTGCCGAGTTTCGGACCTGCTTCGTAAACACCTGGCTCGCTGCCTGCGGGAATACCGTTGACCAAAGTTCCGGTGCCATCATCGACAAAGAAGCCCGGATCCAGATCCTGTGTCCAGTGTGTCGGATCGGACCAGACGCCGTCACCTTCTACAGCAGAGACATACTTGTACGGAGTGTTCTGCGTGATGAATTCGAAGAAAGGATAGAGCGGGTTGTAAAAGCTGATATCGCCGTAACCCTCTGGAACACCAAAGAAATCAAAGCCGCCCGAAAGCACGCCGACCGCAATCGGGAAGGCATACAATTCATCAGCAATAAGCGGTGAGCCGCTATCTCCGCCTGCGGTTGCAACTTCATTTGGCAGAGCGTCATCATCAAAATAGTCGATTGCCCGCACAGCATCGAGATCGACACAGCTGGCGCCGAATGGGGTAAATGTGCACCCGTCAATCTGGGCCTGCGTACGGTCGGGATTGTCAAAATCGGTGAAGTAGAAAGCCTGCGTTTCAAAGCCGAAATTGGCAGTCGGAGCAAAGGCCGAGAAAAAGGCATCACCAAGGTCGGATGGCGAGGCGAGGGCGCCCAGCATGTTTTCACCGACGCGGCGCAGGAACCCAATACCCTGGTTGCCATCAGACGCGGTGCCGAAAGTGCCGTAGCCGACCTGAACAACATGGGTCAGCTCGGTCAGCGGGGTCAGAAGGATCGGCAGAGCAGGAACATCCGTGATTGGTGTGTCGACCGCGATCAGCGCGATATCAGCCCAAGGGAAAGGCAAGCCGCCTTCATCAAGGTTTGACGATGGATGAATGATCACATCGGTGCTGGTCGCGACGCCGCCCTCAGCATAATTTGCACCGCTCCCGAGGTATTCGAAAAGGCGTGTCGAGCTATCGACGCCGGTAGAAATAAGCACGGCTTGGTCAGCTGCGCCGGGTGTACCGTATGATTCCGATGACGAGCTGTTCAGGCAATGCGCCGCTGTCATGATGGTCCGGGCGTTGATAACCGAACCCGTGCAGTTAAAGAACACGCCGCCGGTCAGATTGTTTTGAATAAACATCTGCACAACCGAAGGCTGCGTGTTGTTCACATCAACCGAACCTGAAAGTCCGACATCATCGCGCGAGAGAATTTCTGGCGTTGGCGGAACGGGAACGGCGTCCAGATTGCGCGCAATGCGGAAATCGGGCAGCTCGCCTAGCTCTGGAAGAGCAAGGTCACTCAAGCGGGCTTCGATCCGAATTCCTTCGAATGTCCCGCGTGCTTCCAAAGCAATGGTTTCTGTTTCTTCTTCGTCCGTGTCGTTTGCCAAAGCTGGCGCAGCCGAAAGGCCGCCGGCCAGGCCAATGACGCCCACGCTCATAAGATACTTCAGTCTACCCATGATAATTTTCCCCTGTTCGAATCAACGAAAGGGAAGGCTGACCGTAAAACGGGACAAGTAATACAGTTTACGAAATAATAATGTGGATAAGGCCCAAATTGGGACAGGATCGGACTAAATTTGCAAAAAACGCAAGGGCGCAGGCGTTGCGGCGCAGTTTTTCAAACAGTCGCAGCAGTAATCACTTTACACTTGCTTAAAGCTGAAGCGCATTCGCCTCGAGATCGAGGCGTTCGAAGGCAGTCTTATGACGCTTTGCCAGGTCCAGATCACCGGTGCGGGTAAACACTTCTGCAGCGGTCTCATGGAAATCACGGAACAACGCGTTGGTCTTCGCGATATCTTGGTCGGCGAAAGCCAGACCGATTTGATCGCTCGCGTTGGCTACGTTGCCACGCTTCAATTCTACTTGAGCCAGCACGCCGTAGATAAACGGTTTCCAGTCAGGGGCGTGTTCGTTTGCCAGATTGAAGGCGCGGTCCGCCGTCTCATGCGCGGTATCCGTTGCCCCGCGCGAGATTTGCGATGACGCCATGTTTGTAAGGATGCGCGCTTCGAGCAGCGGGCTTTTCATCTTTTGCGCGATTGCCAAGGCCACGCCGAACTTTTCCTCGGCCTCCTCAAACCGCTTAAGCCCCTTTAGCGCATTGCCCATATTGTTGTTTGCGGACAGCGACAGGATGGATTGGTCTGAGAAAACTTCGGCGGACACCCGGTAATATCGCAGCACTTCTTCGTAATCACGTGCCTGGGAAAACAACGATCCGATGTTTTGCAAGACAATCGCCCGGCTGCGTGCATCGCCGAGCTTTTGGTACTTGTCGCTTGCCTCGGAAAAATACGCCATGGCGTGCTTGTATTCGCCGGCGCGCGCTTTTGATGATGCGGCGGAACGCAGCAGATCGGCATAGATCTTGTCATCTTTAAACGATTGAGACGCCTGATTCAGCGCGGTTTCGATTGTGGCCGATGCTTCATCACTGCGATTAAGACGCATCAATGCTTCACCAACGAGCCAGCGCGCGGTCAGGTTGCTTTTCGCTGTTGTTTTGTCGTCCGCTCCGACCAGCGTTTGCGCTTCGCGGGCAAAGGACAATGCGGCAGCTGGATCGGCAACCATGCGCGATTTGGCTTTGGCAATGGTCGCTTCAAATCCGTCGATCTGCAAATCGGTTTCCGCCACTGCCGGAACGCCAAGCCCCAAAAGCGTCGCCCCCGCGGCCGCCGTGACCAGATGTTTAATTGCTTTCGTCAACATGTCCCGTCCCCCTGTCTTTCATTCAGCACTGCGGTCAGTTTATGGGGCCGCAATGCCAGACTACCCGCTGTGTTTAGAAGCGCATTCCGAAGTTTGCGCCGATCATGAAGCTTTCATCCTGGCCTATTTCTCCGGCGCTGATGTAGCGTCCGACGATGCCCAGTTCGGAAGCTTTGGAGACAGGTGTCGCGTAGACGATTTCCCCTGTGTAGCGGCGTTTTGTGCTGATCCCGATGGTTTGGGTAACAACACCGCGTTCACCGGTGAGGCGATCGATCACTTGATCGCTGCGCAGTTCCAGTTCGCCGCGTTCGACGGTCATGGGTTGGCCGACAGACACCCGCAGGATATCCTGACTTCCCATGACG